>NC_020126.1:7927500-8250000 GCF_000331735.1 Myxococcus stipitatus DSM 14675
TTGGCGCCCTGGGCCTCGAGTTGCGAGACGACGCCGACCACGACGTCATCCACGTCCGCCACGTCGATGCCCGTGCGCAGCGGGAGCTGTTTCAACGTCTGGGCCATCAGCTCCTGCGGGTGGAGCCCGCTGAGGGCCCCCTTTCCAGGCTTGGCCCGGGCCCGCGGGGTACGCACCGCATCCACGATGTAGGCATCCATCGACGCTCCCTCCAGTCACGGGCGGCGCCATGCACGCCCTGGCCACAACCATATGATGAGCATAATACGGTCGCAATTCGAAGGGAGCGTGCGTCCGGGCGCCCCTTGAGGAAAGGCGATGTTCGGCGCGATGATGTGTATTATTGTGTGACACGAGGTGAGACCCAGGTGCCGCATCCCCCGGAGCAGAAGCAGTCGACCCACGAGCGAATCCTGGAGGCGGCGGGAGGGCTGTTCCGTCAGAAGGGGTTCCTGGGGGCCAGCGTCGAGACGGTGATGCGCGCCGCGGGCCTCACGGTGGGCGGCTTCTATGCGCACTTCAGCTCGAAGCAGGCGCTGCTCGTCGAGTCGCTCCGGCGAATCATGAGCCGTCAGCGGGTGGACTGGCCGCAGGGGCTCGAGGACCTGCGGGGCGAGGAGTGGCTGAGCCACATGGTGCGGCGCTATCTCTCGCGCACGCACCGGGACGCGGAGGTGCCCGCGTGTCCCCTTCCCGCCGTGCTGTCCGACGTGGTGCGCGGAGAGGCGGAGCTGAAGCTGGCGCTGGCGAAGGAGCTGGACCTGACGGCGGAGAACTTCGCCGCGCATCTCCCCTCGGACGAGCGGGCCAGCGCGAGGGAGCGTGCGCTGGCGACCTATGCGCTGTGCATCGGGACGTTGACGCTGGCGAAGGCGACCGCCGGCACGCCGCTGTCCGACGAGCTGCTCAAGGCGGCTCGGAGGGTCGCGGTGCTCGCGGCGACCACGTCTGAGCCAGCGGACGGAGACAAGGGCGGCGCGGCGAAGTGATGTCAGTGGTCGGCGGCATCCCCTGGCGCGGCAGGCAGAACCGTCGCATGGACAATCCCCTCCGCTGACGCCGCGCCTCGTGCCCGCTGGCGCGGGACTGCGCACTCCGCTTCGGCAAGCAGCACCGCTGCCGCAACGTTCCTCGCCCCGGACACCCGGCCGCCCGACGCGCAGCCCTGCTGCGCGAAGCGCCACCGGATGGATGTGTAGCCACTCCGGGCCCTGGGCCAGGCGCTCAACCGAGGCGGCCTTGCTCACGCTTCTTCAGCAAGCAGCACCACCGCGGACGTTCCTCGCCGCTGACGCCGGGCCCTGCGCCCGGCGCGCGGCCCTGCTCACTCCGCTGCTGCGCGCAGCGCCACCGGATGGGTTTTCAGCCACTCCTGGCACCGCGCGATGCGCTCGGCCGAGGCGGGCAGTCCCATCTGGAGCAGCAGCGTCCGGTAGGGCTCGAAGCCCTCCGGCGTCCAGGTGGTCAGCGCCTTCAGGTCCGCGAGCGCCACCATCTCCTCCGCCGAGCGCCCCGCCGCCTCCTGCCGCGCCGTCAGCAACGCGGCCAGCGCCATGCGCGCGGGCTCGGCCTCGAACGCAATCGACGCGTCCGTGTACCAGGCGCGCAGCGCCTCATCCAACGATGCGTCCTGGGCCTTCTCACGCATGCGCCCCAACATCCCCGCGAGGAAGTCCTCGTCGAGCGCGCCCTTCACGCCGCGCAGGAGCGCCGTCACCGCTTCCCTGCGCACCGTGGGCTCGGAGCCCGGCGGCAGGCCCTTGAGCGCCTGCATCGGCTCCCACAGGACACACGTGAGCCAGAGCTCCTCCTCCGGCGCGAACACCGGCGGCGTGGACGCCTCGCGCAGCTTCGCCTCGACGCGGCCCGCGCGCTCCTTGGCCTCACGCGCGATGCGCTCGGCCAGCTCCGGGTCCTCCTTCACGAAGTTCAGGAGCGCATCCACGTTCCCCTCGCGCGCCTGCTTGAGCGCCTCGCGCGCCTGCTCGGTCATCGAGGACTCATCGAGCAGCGCCTCGTGCTTCTCCAGCCACTCCTTGTGCCGCGCCCGCCACTCGCGGAACTGCACGTCGAACACCACCTTGATGATGGGGTGGTCCTCCAACCGGAGGCCCTTCGGCCGGTTCGCCTTGAGCGACAGCCGGGAGACCGCCCCCAGAACACCCTGGTCCTCGCGCGACTGCCCCGGCTTCTGTGATCGGTTGAGCGTCTCCAGCGCCAGGCCCGTCAGGAAGATGCCCGCCTGCTCCGCGCCCAGCTCCCGCATCCATCCCTTGAACAACGCCTGATACATGCTCGCGGCGTCCGTGGCCTCCTCGTCCGTCAGGCGCGCCAGCTGCGTGTTCACGAACGCGTCGAAGGCGTCCGACTTGAACCGCAGCCTCGGCTCCGGCCCCCACTCCGCGAGGAGCTGACCGAACCGCTCCAGCGCGAACATCGGATAGCTCCCGTCGGCCTGCCGCTGCCGCCCCTTGGTCGCCAGGAAGGACGCCTCCTGGGGGCGATGGACAGGGACACTCGGAGGCGGCGCGCTCGCGCGGTCCTGGGCGGCGTGGCACACCTTGTACTTCTTGCCGCTGCCGCAGGGGCACGGGTCGTTGCGTCCGGGTTTCTTCTGACTCAAGGGGAGTGGCCTCTCGGCTCGCCTGGCGAGCGGTGAAATCGTGGGCGCAACCTAGCAGGCGAGACCCGCGCTGGGGGGCCCCATGCCTCCGGGTGTCGCTCGGAAACCACCCGGTTCACACGTACCGTGCAACGGCGTGCACATTCGCGTGACGCTCGAGCACGCGACTTCACGTTCGCGCGCCCCTCCCCCGCGGACTCCCGAGGACGTCCATCAGGCAACTCCCTTGCAAAAGGCCCGCGGCATGAACTCCCTCAAGCACCTGTCGACCTGGAATCGGTTCGTGGCTCTCGGCTGTGTCCTCGCGCTTCCCGGAGCGGGGCTCGCGTCCGAAGCACCGCCCCCGCTCGAGCCCCTACCGCGCCTGGACGCTCCTCCCGGAGAGAGCGGTGGACGGAAGGTGGGTCGCGTCGCGGCCGAGGCCGGAATGATGTGGGCGACCGCGATGGGCACCGGATTCGCGGGACTGCTCATCGCCGCGTCCCAGCCCGACGACGAGCTGTCACCCCCCAAGCTCCAGAAGTACGCGGACTGGCAGCGAGGGTTCCTCCTGGGCGCCGCGGTCGGAGCACCGTTCGGCGTCATGCTGGGCGGGAAGATCGCGAAGGGCAAAGGCGCCCCGGAGGGCGTCTTGCTGGGAGCCCTCGCGGGAGGAGGCGTCGCCGTGCTGACCGCTCAGCTGCGCCCCGAGAAGAAGGTCGAAGACACCCTGTTCCTCCTCGTGCCGGCCTTCTCCATGCTCGGCTCCCTCATCGGCTATGAGCTGTCACACACGTCGAACCTGCCCTCACGCTCCTCGGACAGCACGGTGAGCATCCTCCCGGCGGTCTCCGTCGACACGAAGGGCAGCGCGCTGGGCCTGACGGGACAGTTCTGACGCATCCCTGCTTCACGGCCCCGGTGAGCCGGCCTCCGTCACGTCCGTGTCCGCCAGGAAGGCACGGCGCTCCTCGGGGGTGAGGTCCGGCTCACGGGCACATCCTCGACGCGCGGACTCGAGCGCGGCCTCCAGCACCGAGGACACCGCCACCGCCTGCGCGGGTGTCACCGGGTTGCGTGCAAGACCTCGCACCGCGTCCCGAACACCCGCGTAGAACCGGCGATAGTCCCCTCGCGGCGCCTCCGTCACCAAGGACTCTCCCGCCGCCCCCGTGAGCAGTCGCCCCGGAGAAGGGTCCTCGCCCCAGTCCTCGGCGCCTGGGAGCTCTCCCGCGACGAGCCGACGCTCCTGCGCATCCATCCCATGCTTCAGCCAGGAGCCGCGCGTCCCGTGGACCGCGAAGCGCGGCAGCCCGCCCGCGACAAGCATCGACGCCTGGAGCACGACGTACCGGCGCGGATACACCAGCGTCACCTGGCTCCAGTCCTCGATGGCCGAGCCCTCCCGATTCGCCGACAGCAACGCCACCACTGTGTCGGGCACGCCGAACAGTTGCAGCGCCTGGTCCACGAGGTGAGGCCCCAGGTCGAACCAGATTCCCGCGCCGGGAACGGGCTGCTCACGCCAACGCGAGCGGACCTCCGGACGGAAGCGGTCGAACCGCGACTCGACATGCGTGACCCGCCCCAGTGCCCCCCGCGCGAGCAGGGCCTCGAGCGCGAGGAAGTCACTGTCCCAGCGCCGGTTCTGGAACACCGAGAGCACCCGCCCCTGCGTCTTCGCGAGCAAGGCCAGTCCCCGCGCCTGCGCCAACGTCACCGTGAAAGGCTTGTCGACCACCACGTGCTTGCCGGCCCGAAGCGCCGCCTCCGCGAGCGAGGCGTGGGTCTCATTCGGCGTCGCCACGACCACCACGTCCACGTCCGGATGCGTGGCCGCCTCGAGCGCCGACGCAATCACAGCCACTCCCGGCAGGTCCACGTGGACGGCCTCCGGTCGGCTGGACGCGACCAGCCGCAGCGACAGCCCGTCCACGGTGCGCAGCAGCGGAGCGTGGAAGGACTTGCCCGCGAACCCATAGCCCAGCAAGGCGACGCGGAGCGTCTCGGAAGGAGCCATGGGCCGGGATTGGAGCACAAAAAGAACGATGCCACCCGCCCGAGGAGGTACTGCGGGTGGCATCGCCGCCGGGGGCACCTCTGACAGAGACTCCATGAAGCCTCTGCCCGAGAGGGTCCGTGCCCCCGGGCTTATCTCGTTCGACTCAGGTGTGGTGGTGCAGGCTCTCCACCAGGTACGGGTCACCCACCGGAAGCAGCGGCGTGGTGCGCACGGCCCGAGTCACCGCCAGCGTGAACAGCGCGCCCACGCCCAGGAAGCCCGCCAGCTCGTACACGCCAAGGCTCGAGCCCTCCGGCTGATGCGCCGGCGCCACCATCAGGTACAAGTCCAACCAGCGCCCCACGAGCAGCACCGCCGCCACGCGCAACAGGTGCGACGGGTTCATCTTCGCCGGACGCGGCAGCAGCAGCACGAACGGCAGTGCCCAGTTCAGCGCCACGTTCGCGTAGAACGGCACCTCCCAGCCGCCGTGCATGCGCGCGATGAAGTACACCGTCTCCTCGGGGATGTTCGCGTACCAGATGAGCATGAACTGCGAGAACCAGAGGTAGGCCCACAGCGTGGCGAAGCCGAACATCAGCTTGCCCAGGTCATGCAAGTGGCTGCTGTTGAGCTGCGGCAGCGCGCCCGCCCGATGGAGCAGCACCGCCACCACCGTGATGGCACACACGCTGGAGCTCAGCAGCCCCGCCACGTTGTAGAGCGCGTAGATGGTGCTGAACCAGTGCGGCTCCAGGCTCATCAGCCAGTCGAACGCGGCCAGGCAGAAGGTCAGCGAGAAGAGCACCAGGAACACCGCGGACACCTTCACGTTGCGCCGCGTGAGCACCTCGCCCGGCTCCACGTCCTGGCGCAGCGAGTTGCGCCGCAGCACCCACGTGAAGGCCACCCACAGCGCCAGCATGACGACCATGCGGATGGCGAAGAACGGGACGTTGAGGAACGCCTGCTTCTGGTGCAGCAGATGGTCCGTCTCCATGACGCCCGGCTTCGCCCACGGATACAGCGTCGCCATGAAGGGCAGGAGCGCCAGCATCGTCACCGCGCCCCACGGGACATAGGCCGTGAACGCCTCCGGGATGCGCTTGAAGACGGTGAACCAGCCCGCGTTGGCCACGTACATCAGCGCGAGAAACACCGCGCCGCCCAATCCCAGGCACAGGAAGTAGAAGCCGCTGGTGAGCAGGCTCGTCAGCGCACGCTCCGGGGCCTGCACCAGCCCCAGGACCAGCACCCCCAACCCCGCGCCCGCCGCCACCTGCGCGGCGCGATGGAAGACAGGCGAGACAGCGAAGCCACCGCGCGACTCTGTCGCGGAGGCATGGACCGGGGCGCTCATGGCGTCTCCTTGCGCGCGGTGCGCGCGGGGTTCTGGAGCGAGCGCACGTAGTGGACCAGCTTCCACCGGTCCTCCGGCGCGACTTGCGAACCATGGGCCGGCATCAGCCCCTGCCCATGGGTGATGATGTGGAAGATGCGCCCGTCGGGCAGCCCCACCGCGTGCTCCGCGAGCAGCGACGGCGGCATGGGGAAGCGCGCCGTCACCGGCCCGTCTCCCACGCCCCCCGGGCCGTGGCATGGAGAGCAGTAGCGCAGGAACGCCGTCTGCCCGCGCGCGAGCACCTCGGGCGAGGACGGATAGGGATTGCGCAGGTCCACTCCAGCGCGCTCGGCCGCCTCCGGCCCGGAGACCAGGTGCAGAGGTTGATGCCCCCGAGGCACCGTGCCCTTCGCCGGCGACAACAGCGTCTTGCCGTCGGGCGTGTTCGGGTTGTTCGCGAAGCTGTCGTAGGGGACGGACGCCACCATGTCCGGCGCGTACTCGAAGTTGGGCTTCGTCTCGTCCTGCTCGCAGCCCGCCAGGGCGAGCCCCAGCGCCGCCAGTCCCACCCACCTCTTGCTCACGACGCCACCTCCCTCAAGTCCGTGGCCACCGCGCCGTGGTCGCGGAGCAGCGCCTCGGCCGACTCCAGCGCGTTCGGCTTCTGGCCGGGCGCGATGACGATGGCGAAGCGGTCATCCGTCACCCGAGGCAACGCCTGACGCTTGTTGCCCGGAAACAGCTTCGCCCTCGCGAGGAACGCCGCCACCGTGCCCAGCGCGGCGAAGAGCACCGTCAGCTCGAACGTCACCGGGATGAAGGCCGGGAACGAGTTGAAGGGCTTGCCCCCCACGTTGAGCGGCCAGCTCACCACGCTGGTGTAGAGCTGGAGCGACATCGCCAGCGTGCAGCCCAGGGCCCCCGCCACGAAGGTCACCCACGTCAGCCGGCTGGGCTTGAGCCCCATCGCGGCATCCAGGCCGTGCACCGCATAGGGCGTGTACACATCCCGCAGGTCATGGCCCGCCTCGCGCACCGCTCGCGTGGCCTCCAGGACCCGCTCCTCGCTGTCGAAGTAGCCGATGAGGACAGGGGCGCTCATACGGGGACATCCTTCCGGGTGGCGATGGCCAGCGGCGGGTGGCTCCGGGCCGCCTCCGGCGCGTCGAGCACGGGGGCAGGACGCGTCGACGGCGGAGCCTCGGGGTGCGCGGGCGTGCTTCGCGCGAAGCCCAGCACGCTCTTCACCTCGCCGATCGAGATGATGGGCAGCACGCGCACGAAGAGCAGGAACAGGGTGAAGAAGAGACCGAAGGTGCCGATGAAGGTCCCCACCTCCACCATCGTCGGCGTGTACATGGACCAGCTGCTGGGCAGGTAGTCCCGGTGGAGGCTCGTCACGATGATGACGAAGCGCTCGAACCACATGCCCACGTTGATGACCAGCGACAGGACGAAGATGGCCGCGGGCGAGGTGCGAATCTTCTTGAACCAGAACAGGTGCGGCGACACCACGTTGCACGTCACCATGGTCCAGTACGCCCAGGCATACGGGCCGAACGCGCGGTTCATGAAGGCGAAGCGCTCGTAGGGGTTGCCCGAGTACCAGGCGATGAAGAACTCCGTCGCGTACGCCAGCGACACCAGGCCCCCCGTGACGATGATGACCTTCGTCATGTTCTCCAGGTGGCGGAGGGTGATGAGGTGCTCGTAGCCCAGCACCACGCGGGTGATGATCATCAGCGTCAGCACCATCGCGAAGCCGCTGAACACCGCGCCCGCCACGAAGTACGGCGGGAAGATGGTCGTGTGCCAGCCGGGAATCACCGACGTGGCGAAGTCCATGGACACGATGGTGTGCACGCTGAGCACCAGCGGCGTCGCCAGGCCCGCGAGCAACAGGTACACCGTCTCGTAGCGGCTCCACGTCCGGTTCGAGCCCGTCCACCCCAGCGACATCACCTTGAAGACGGCCTTGCGGAAGCCCGCCTTCAGCCTGTCTCGCACGGTGGCCAGGTCCGGAATCAGGCCCACGTACCAGAACACCGCCGACACGGTGAAGTACGTGGAGATGGCGAACACGTCCCACAGGAGCGGCGAGCGGAAGTTCACCCAGAGGCTGCCGCGCGTATTGGGATACGGCAGCACCCAGAAGGCCAGCCAGGGCCGCCCCATGTGGATGAGCGGGAAGAGCGCCGCGCACATCACGGCGAACAGCGTCATCGCCTCCGCCGCGCGGTTGATGCTGGTGCGCCACTTCTGCCGGAAGAGGAAGAGGATGGCGGAGATGAGCGTGCCCGCGTGGCCGATGCCCACCCAGAACACGAAGTTGGTGATGTCGAACGCCCAGCCGATGGTCTTGTTCAGGCCCCACACGCCGATGCCGGTGCCCACCTGGTACGCGACGATGCCCGCGCCCGTGGCCAACACCGCCACCGCGATGCCGAACGCCACCCACCACTTCCACGTGGGCGCGCGCTCCATGGGGGCGCAAATCTCCTCGGTGAGCTGGCCCATGCTGCGCGGCTCGCTGACCAGCGGCACGCGCAGCGGGGACAGGTGCTGGTTGCTCATGTTCCGCTTCCCGACCCGGTGTTCCGGATCTTCGTGAGGTAGGTGATGGACGGCCCGATGTTCAGCTCCTCCAGCAACCGGAACGAGCGCCCGTCCTTCGCCAGCTTCGCCACCCGGCTGCTCGGGTCATTCAGGTCGCCGAAGTGGATGGCCTTGGCGGGGCAGCTCTGCTGACAGGCCGTCTGGACGTCGCCGTCCTTCAGCGGACGGCCCTCGCGGTTCGCCGCCGCCTTGCCCTCGTTGATCCGCTGCACGCACATGGAGCACTTCTCCATGACGCCTCGGCTGCGGACCACCACGTCCGGGTTGAGCACCATCCGCTCGAGCGGCTCGTCGTGCGGGTAGTCGAACCAGTTGAAGCGGCGGACCTTCGTCGGGCAGTTGTTCGCGCAGTAGCGAGTCCCGACGCAGCGGTTGTAGACCTGCTGGTTGAGCCCCTCGCTCGAGTGCACCGTCGCGAGCACCGGGCACACCGTCTCGCACGGCGCGTTCTCGCAGTGCTGGCACATCATCGGCTGATGCACCACCTGGGGGTTCGCCTCGTCGCCCTCGTAGTACCGGTCGATGCGCATCCAGTGCATCTCGCGCTGACGCAGCACTTCGTCGCGCCCCACGCTGGGGATGTTGTTCTCCGCCTGGCAGGACACCACACACGCCGAGCAGCCCGTGCACATGCTCAGGTCCACCGCGAGCCCCCACCGGTGGCCGTTGTACTCGTGGCCGGACCAGATGGAGAGCGGGTGGGCGCCGTTGGTGCCGTGCCCGCCATGGCCCTCGTTGCCCGCGCGGGGATTCGCGAGGAACTCGGCCAGCTCCGCCTCTCGCACGTGCGGACGGCCCTCCAGGCTGGAGTGTGTCTGCGTGAGCGCGAGCTTCTGACGCTCGCCCGTCCCCACCACCGTCGCGCCCTGCACCGTGCGGCGCACCCGCCCGTCCACCACCGCCGCGAGCGGATAGACATGCGCGCCCACACCGTCGCCGATGCGTCCGGCCCGCGTGCGGCCATACCCCACCGCCACGGCCAGCGTGGAGGGATGGGTTCCCGCCTGTACCAGCACGGGGAGCGAGATGGACTTGCCGCCCACGCTCACCTTCACGACGTCGCCATCGGACAGGCCCAGCTCCTTCGCCCGGGCGGGAGCGATGAGCGCCTGGTTGCCCCAGGTGGCCTTGGTGATGGGGTCCGGCACCTCGTGCAACCAGGCGTTGTTCGCGGGGGCGCCATCTCGCATCGCCACGGACGAGAACAGCACCAGCTCCCACTCCCCCGAAGGCCGCGCCACCGAGGCCAGCGCCTTCGCCAGCGACCCCTCGCGGAGCGACAGCGGCTCCACGGGGGTGGAGGGCAGCGACACCACGCCCCGCCGGACCGCGTCGTCCCAGAAGCCACCCGCGTCCTGCCCCGCCGTCCCGGCGAGAGGGAAGACCTCCGCCTCCCAGCGCGCGCGCAGGAAGTCGTAGTGGGTCGTGGAGAGACCCGCCCACGTCAGGAGCGAGTCCATCAGGTCACGTGTGTCGTGCAGCGGAGAGACCGCGGGCTGACGCAGCGAGAGCACACCCCGGCGAGGCTCCGCGTCACCCCAGGACTCCAGCGGCGTCGAGGCAGGCGCGTGCAACCGCGTCAGCAGCGTCGTCTCGTCCAGGCGGTCATTCAACGTCACCGTGAGGGGCACGGCCTTCAGCAGGCCTCCCAGCTCCCCGCCCCGAGGGTCCGCGTGTGCCGGGTTGACGCCCGCGAACAGCACCGCGCCCACGCTCCCCGCCGCAAGCTCCGCGAGCAGCTCGCCGTAGGACAGGGCGGCCTCATCCAGGCGGACACCGTCCAGCGGAAGCACCGTGGTGCCTTCGTTGCCGAGCAACTGGTTCGCCGTCGCCGCCAGCACCTGACCGGCCACGTCGTCGCCGCCGCACACCACGAGCGACTCGGTGCGATGCGACCACAGCGCGTCGACCAGCTCGTCCACGGCGGCCTTGTCCAGCGTGGAGGCCGGCAGCTCCTTCAGCCCCGGGAGCGTGCGCCCGGCCTTCGCCGCGAGCCCGCGCACCACGTCTCCGAGCGCCCGCGTCACGTCGGACGGAGCCACGACGAAGCGACGGTCCGCCGCGGCGCCCGTGAGCGTCATCACCGGCTCGACCTGGTAGTGCCGCGACATCGCCCTGCGTCCGGCGGCATCGCGCGCTTCCGAGTACTGGCGCGTGAAGGCCACCGGCGAAACCCACGTGCCCAGGAAGTCCGCGCCGAAGCTGGCGATGAGCTTCGTCCGCTCGAAGCGGTAGTCCGGCACCACCCGGGCGCCATGGGTGAGGAGGTACGCGTCGCCGATGGCGGACAGCTCGCCCAGCGGCTCGTAGCGCACGGTGCGCGCCGTGGGGTGCGCGGCGAGGAAGCGCTTCACCCCCGCCTCCAAGGTGGGCCCCATCACCCAGGGCAACACCAGCCGGATGGCCTTGCCGTCTTGTTTCGCCTGGAGCAGGCCCGCCTTCACCTCGGCGTCCAGGTCCGCCCAGGAGATGCGGCCGTTGGTGCGCGTGGGGAAGCGCGCCCGGCTCGCGTCGTAGAGCGAGAGCACCGAGGCCTGCCCCACCGCGCACACGCCTCCGCGCGAGACGGGGTGCTCGTCATTGCCCTCGACCTTGATGGGACGACCGTCGCGCGTCTTCAGCAACAGACCGCAGCGCGCGGAGCAGCCCTCGCAGGTGGACGCGTACCAGAGCGCGGTGCCCGGCATCACCTCGTCCGGCCTGGACACATAGGGGACGAGCTTCTGCACCGGCGCGCGCTGACACGCGACCATCGCGGCGGCGGCGCTCAGGCCCATCATCTTGAAGAAGTCGCGGCGGGAGCTCGCGTCCGGGGGGACGGCGGCGACGCCCACCGGGAGCTCCTCCGCGAACTCGTTGTGTCCTGGCTCGAGTCCCGTGCCGTCGGTCGCTCGCTGGGCCAGGCTCTGCCAGTACTTGGGAAGGGTGTCGGACATGGCGCGGGGGTCCTCAGCGGTGGCAGCTCGAGCAGTCCGAGGGCGGCCGCAAGATGCGAGGGGTTTTCGACGGCTCGGGCAACGGTGAGCCGGACGTCAGGGCCAACAGCTCGCCCTTTCGAGGCGTGGAAGGCACGGGCGCGGTCTCCTCCCGCGCCAGCGTCTTGCGGTGGCAGTCCAGGCACCAGCCCATGGTCATGGGCTCCACCTGCTCCACCCGCACCATCTCCTCCACCTTGCCGTGGCACGTCTGGCACGCCACGCCCGCGGTGACGTGGCTCGCGTGGTTGAAGTAGGCGTGGTCCGGAAGGCGGTGGACACGCACCCACTCGATGGACGCCTTCGCGGCCACGGCGGCGATGACCTTCTGGATTTCGGGCGAGTCCGTCTTCACCTGCGAGTGGCAGTTCAGGCACACGCTCGTGGAGGGGACCCCCGCGTGACGGCTGCTCTCGGCGCCCACGTGGCAGTACTGACAATCCAGCCCGTACTGGCCCGCGTGGACCGCGTGGGAGAAGGCCACGGGCTGCGCGGGCATGTGGCCCTGCTGGTTGTTCACCGGGCCATTGCACCCGGACAGGCTCAGCGCGGCGAAGGCCCCGGCGTACCCGAGGACACGGAAGGAAGCGCGGCTCATGGTGTCTCCTCGCGAGGCGTGGCGAGCAGACCCGGCTCGACGGACGCTGGCGTTCGCGCGGGCACTCGGCCGAAGCGCAGGAAGGGCGCCGCGCCCAGCAGGGCGATGCTGGCGAGCACGTGCACCTGGATGACGAGCGGCGCGGCCTGCAACAGCGTTGCGTCCGGCTGGAAGGACATCAGCGAGCGCAGGTAGGGCACCGTGACATGCAGGTACCAGGCGGAGGCCCAGCGCAGGGCCACGGCCACGTACACACCCGTGAGCACCTGCGACAGGACGAGGGCGAAGGCGACGGCGGCCCCCCACTGCCCTTCACGCGCCCGACGAAGGCCCAGCGTCAGCAGGCCCCAGCTCAACAGCAGCGCGCCGATGAGGCCGAGCGACTCCAGCGTGAAGAGGCGCGCGGGAGAGGCATTGAAGACCTGCATCGCGCGAGGCGCCGCGAGCCCCACCAGGTGGAGGAACAGGACGATGGAGGCGCCCGCCAACACCGTGCGGCCCGCGGGAGTCCAGGGCGAGGGCGGAGCGGCGGGCTCTTTGGCGGTCAGCCGCGCGATGCCGCCCGCCAAGGTGACGAGCGCGGCCGCGTAGGGAATCACGTTGAAGAGAATGGAGTCGCTCACGACTTGCCTCGCGAGGACGGCGAGGCGAACACCACGCCGATGAAGCCCAGCGCCGCGGCCACTCCGACGACGCCCAGGTAGAAGAAGTCCCGGTCCGCGCGAGGACGGCTGCCATCTCGCGAGGCCTCCGCGAAGTACGCCTTGAGGGCGTACTGCTCCTCCTCATCGAGCGGCGCCTTCGCGTACAGCGCGCCCATCATGGGCCCTTCGACCTTCGCCAGGGCGGGGCGCATCCCCTTCTCGCCCAGGCGCGCGAAGGAGAAGGTCAGGTTGGGTCCCAGCGTGCCGCCGCCCGCCACACCCACGCCTCGCACGTCGTGACAGCCGATGCAGGCGGCGCCGCCGTTCTTCAGGGACTCGGTGCCCTCGAAGAGTCGGCGGCCTCGAGCAATCTCCTCGGGCGTGGCGTCCGTGCCCATCTTCTCCGCGGGCGAGGGCTTGCAGCCGCCCTTCCCCTTCTGGGTGCAGTCGCGGAAGAAAGCGTAGAGGCTCGCGCGCTCGGAGTCGGTGAGCGACTGGTCTGGCATGCGCACGCCGTTGAACTTGGAGAGCAGCTCGTTGGCGACCGGGTCTCCCGAGTCGATGAGCGCGCCCGGGCTCGTGATGAAGCGGGTCACCCAGGCTTCGTCACGCCGCTCCAGCACGCCGTGCAAGTCGGGCCCAATCCGGTCGCCCTCCCCCACCGAGTGACAGGTCGCGCACCGTTGGGTGAAGAGCTGCGCTCCTGGCCGCGCGCCCTCGGCCATCGCGGCCGGTGCGCCCAGGACAGCCAGGAGCGGGATGATGGGAACGAGCCTGCGCTCCTGACGCGGCCGTCCTCCCAGCACACGTGTCCGCATTGCTGCGTGCCCCTCCTCACGGGGAAGCCGGGCCCAGTGCCCGGCACGCAGGGCCGCAGTGCAACGTGAAGGCCAGAGTGCTCACCGGCCCACACGGGTGCCGAGGACGGGAAATCCCGCGAAGGGTGCGCAGCATTTGCGCGACAGGACTCACGCGGACGCACCGTTTGCTCGAACAGGCGAAGGCGTCCGTGCCACACGCGCGAGGAGCTCCGTGCGATTCGGTGGAGTGCATGTCGAACCCTCGGGCGGCCTGCGTGGAGCGTGGGCATGAAACCCAGCGGAGCTCATGGGACGTGAAGGTCTGCTTCTGCTCGCGCTCGCGGCGAGGCCTGACCGCTGACCGACGTCAGCCACCGCTCACCGACGGCCACCACCACTCACAGAAAGCTCCCGCCGCTCGCGCCGCCGAGAAACGAGAGTCACTCCACACCTTCACGGAGGAGCCCCGGATGTCCGCCTCATTGACCACGATGCTGTTCGCCACCTGGCTGGCCGCCGTACCCATCGAGGACGCGGAGGCCATCCGCGCGGCGGTCTCCGACTACACGGAGGGCGTGAAGTCCGGAGACGCCGTGCGCCTCCATCGCGCCTTCCACGCCGAGTCGAAGCTCCTCTCCGTGAAGCCCGACGGTGCGTTCTCCGCCTGGCCGAGCGCGGACTACATCCAGGGCGCGGTGAAGAACCCCGGGAAAGGACGCGAGGACAAGGTCCTTCAACTCGACGTCTCCGGCACCGCCGCGATGGTCAAGGTGTCCGTTCGCATGGAGAAGTATGACTTCATCGACTACATCTCCCTGCTCAAGGTGGGAGGTCAGTGGACCATCGTCAGCAAGGTGTTCCACCGAGAGCCCCGCGTGAATGTCTCCGCGCCCTCCGCGCCCCAGGGGGTGAAGAGAGGTCCCCTCACCGGACGCACCGTGGCGATGCTCGTCACGCATGGCTTCAACCTCCCCGAGCTGACGGAGACGCGCCGCGCGCTCGAGGAAGCGGGTGCCCGGGTGGAGCTCATCGCGCCCAAGACGGGCATCGTGCGCGCGGAGGCCAGAGAGGGCTGGAGGGTTGAGTTCCCCGTGGACCGGGTGCTCGGAGACGCTCGCCCGGACGCCTATCACGCGCTCTACCTGCCCGGTGGGACGCCCAGCGCGGACAGCCTGCGCCTGGTCCCCGAGGCCGTCACGTTCGTGCAGGGCTTCCTCGAGGCGAAGAAGCCCGTGGCCGCCATCTGCCACGGCCTGTGGCTGCTCTCCGACGCCGGGGGCGTGAAGGGCCGTCGAGTCACCTCCTTCCCTTCCCTGCGGCTCGACCTGCGCAACGCGGGCGCCACCTGGGTGAACGAGGAGGTCGTCGTCGATGGCCCGCTCGTCACCAGCCGCTCACAGGACGACCTCCCCGCCTTCAACCGGCAAGTGGTGACACGCTTCTCCCGTCCCGCCTCGCCCTGAACCACGACGGACGCAACGTGAGAGGTTCAGCGCGCGGGTCCGCGCATTCCCTGACGCGGCTGCGACAAAGCACTGCGGCGCCCACCCAGCACCTCGGGGTCGACTCCCCGCAATCTTGCATCCGTGCCCGAATACACGGAAAATCGAGATTGCAATCTATTCCTGGAGAAACATCCCGCATGCACTCAAAGCTCGTGTTCGCCGCAGTGGCCCTGCTCACGACGTCCGCCTTCGCCGAGGAAGACCTCAAGCCCTCGCAGGAAGAGGCCAAGGAGTCCTTCGAGCAGACGATCGCCCCGGCGCTGAAGGCCGCCAACGACAAGTGCGGCACCAAGCTCACCGTCAAGAGCGACTTCCAGAACTTCAAGCCCGAGGAGTGGGGCAGCAGCAGCAACGGCTCGTACTGTGAAGCGGCGCTCAATGGCATCGAGGCCCTCTGCGAGCGCCCTGCCTACAAGAAGGCCGTCGCGAAGAAGGTGACCGGCGTGTCGTGTCTCTTCACGGGCGTCAAGCCCGCGGAGAAGGACGACGGCACCAACAGCGCGACCCAGCGCAACATCTCGCTCGACAAGGGCACCCTCACGTACCGCATGAACAAGGACCACACGAACATCTCGGACAACACCAAGGCGGTCCTCGAGAAGGCGCTGAACTGAGCATGGCGCGGACGATGTCGATGCTCCTCCTGTTGCTCTGCGCCCAGGAGTCCCTGGCGGCGGAGTCACTGGAGTCGTTGGCCCTCAAGGTCTATCGGGGCACCGATGGCCAGTCCATCGAGGTCGTGACGCTGGCGCCTCGCGAGGCGTCGGAGGTGGTGCTGCGGATCCAGGGCACCGACTCCGAGCAGGATGGGCTCTCGGTGCGCGGCAAGGCCCGGAGCATGGGGCGGGGCATCGACTTCGTCGTCCGTCATCGCGGCGCGGACTGGGTGCTGCTGTCCCAGCGCGCCGGCGATACCGAGGCCTTTGTTCCCGGCAAGCCCTCCTTCCGCGTCAAGTTCAACCAGGAGGCGACGGACAAGGCGTCTGCCTCCGAAGTGCTCTCCGCGCACCTGCTGCAACGAGAGTCCGGGCGGCTCGCCGCTTTCGAGAAGAAGGCCTGGCCCTACCTCGAGAAGAAGTACACCGCGCGCGCCACCGAGGCCATGGCGGCGCTGAGCAAGGCGTGTGGCACGTCACCGAGCTTCACGTTCGACTGGAAGACCTTCGACGACGCGGTGATGGCGGAGCTGGACGTCTGGGCGGCCTGTGCGCCGCTCGCGACGCGGGCTCGGGCTCGCTGTGCCACCGTGAAGGAGGTCACGGTCCTGACCTGTCGCTTCGGGCCTGCCCTGGCGCTCGAGAGAGGGACCGGCACGCTCGTCTTCACCACCACACCAGGGGGCGCGACCGAGGGGCCCTCGTTCCTGGAAGCGAGGCTCCAGTGACGCGTCGACTGCTCATGGTGCTGGCGTCTCTGCTGGCGACGCCGGTGATGGCTCGCCCGGCCGCGACGCTCGAAGACCTTCGGGCGCTGGCCGCGCAGAAGTCCTGGGCGGAGTTGCTGGAGCGAGCGGAGGACCTTCCTCCCGCCAAGCGCTCCGACACCTGGCGCACGCTCGTGACGGAAGCCGCGACAGCCGAGGTCGAAGCGGCCACGGCCCCGGACGACAAGGACCCGTTCGCCGTCGCCCGGAAGGCGCGCGCGCTGGGGCAGCGGTATGAATTCCTCGCCAAGGCCCCCGGCTTCTCCTCCGCGCGCGATGCGCGGGGGCTGAAGGAGCTGGAGCGCTGCCTCGAGAGCGAGAAGAGTGGCTGCGTCGACACGTACCGGGAGCTTGCGAGGGACGCGGGCTCGGAGACGATGCTCCAGGCCGCGCGGCTCGTGAAGAGAAGCCACTTCGCCTACATCGCGATGCCACTCTTCGCCGCGGCGGTCCGGGAGGGGAAGGCGGCTGGCGCCTGCAAGGACGAGGCGCTCGCGGAGGCGGTGCTGGCCGCACTGGACCTGCCCTCGACGGATGCCCGCGCGGGCGATGCGAGGAAGGTGGGGTTCGAGTGGTGCTGGTCCGCGCTCGGCGCGCGACTCAAGGCCGCGACGGTGGGCGCATCATCCTACTTCCTGACCAACACCTGCGTGCCCATGCGAGCGCGGAAGGCGCTGACGGAGCTGCAGGACGACCTCTGCGAAGACGCGGGGCTGTAGGTCACACCAGGAGCGCCTTCCAGGCTGCGAGGGCGTCCCGGTGCTCGAGCAGCAATCGGCTCCAGGGCTGGTCATCGGCCGTGCCGCCGGATCAGCCCCGGGCTCGGCGAAGGCTTGCGCGAACAGCGCGAGGCAGGCGGGGTCGGCGTCGGGCATCGGCCCGTGTTTGTAGCACTGACGCGACGCCAGGAACTGTCCACGCCGTGGGCGATGACGGCGGAACAACGCGGGACCGTGGTCCTCTCCACGGCCCCGCGCGGGGTTCGGCATCGTCCTCCACCTGGGACCGCACCGCCTCCGCCAGCACGTGCGCGCGGGGCGGCGGCCTCCTCGAGGCTCAGGGCAGAATGGTGATGCGATTGAGCGCGGGGGCGGGCAAGGGGTTCGCCTGGCTGCTGTGGGCCTTCAGGTAGGCCTCCAGCGCGTCGCTGTCCACGGCGCCCCCCAGCCGGTTCGTCCCCTCGGCGAGAATCTGGGAGCCATCACCCCCACTCGCGAGGTAGCTGTTCGCGGTGACGCGGTAGTTCGCCGCCGGGTCCACCGTCACGCCGTTGATTCGGATGGACGCCGGGTCGACGCGGCTCCCGATGGGCGCCGACGCGCTGAACGAATAGGTGAAGCCCGCAGACGGAAGCAGCATGAGGGTGGCTCCCGACGGCCGCCACTGCCGCTCCAGCAGTTGCTCGATTTGCGCGCCCGTCAGCGTCAGGGTGACCAGGCTGTTGCCGAACGGCTGCGTGGTGAAGGCCTCGCCGTAGGTGACCTCGCCCTGGGCGATGTCCGCGCGCACGCCGCCCGGGTTCATGAAGGCCACCTGCGCCCCACCCAGGTTCGCGGGCTTCGTCGCCTCCAGCTGCGAGTCCGCGATGACGTAGCCCAGGGTGGACTGGCCCGCGGAGTCCGACTGTGTCCTGAGCGTCTGCGCCACCCAGCCGATGACCCGGTTGGCCCGCGGCGCGACGAGCGCTTGGTACTTCGTCACCAGCTCCTTCACCGCGCCGACCTCCTGCACGTCGCGAGTGACGATGATGTTGTTCGCTCGCGCCGCCACGACGTCGCCCGTCGCCTTGCTCAACGTCAGGTCGATGTCCGTGACGAGCTGCCCCATCGACGAGGCGCTCGTGACGACCTTGCCATCGATGACGCAGTTGTAGGCCTGATGCGTGTGGCCGCTGACAATGACATCCACCGCGTCGTTGATGCCCTTGGCCACGCCCACGATGGCACCCGCGATGAGGCCGTCCGAGCCCGCGCCCTTGCATTCGTTCACCAGCGAGCCGGCGGCCGGAATTCCGCCCTGGTGCACCACCACGACGATGGCTTCGATGCCCTGCTGCCGCAGCTCCGGCACCAGCGCGTTCACCGTCTGCACTTCGTCCTTGAAGGTGAGCCCCGCCACACCCGTGGGCGTGACGCTCTCCGGCGTGTTCTCCAACGTCATGCCGATGAAGGCCACCTTCACGCCCTCGAACTCGCGCACGTCGTAGCGGGGGAACAGCGTGCGGTCCACGCTCGTGGCCACGTTGGCCGCCAGGAACTTGAACTTCGCGCCCGCGAAGCCATCCCCGTCCGTGCAGCCATCCACCGGGTGGCAGCCGCCCGACTGCATGCGCAACAGCTCCGTGGTGCCCTCGTCGAACTCGTGGTTGCCCACCGCGACGAGGTCCAGGCCAATCAGGTTCATCGCCTCGATGGTGGGCTCGTCGTGGAAGAGCCCCGACAGCAGCGGGGAGGCGCCGATGAGGTCTCCCGCCGCGACCACCACCGTGTTCGGATTGGTGGCCCGCAGGGCCGCGATGTGCCGGGCGAAGTACGTCACGCCGCCCGCGCCCACCCGCACCGGTCCACCGTCGGGGGCCACGCCCGCCAGAATCTGGCCCGAGGGCTCCTCGAGCTGCCCGTGGAAGTCATTGAACGCCAGCACCTGCACGCTCACCGTGGTGGGACCCGAGTCGGGAGGCCCCGAGTCCGGCCTCCCCGAGTCGGGCGTCCCGGAGTCGGGCGTCCCCGCGTCCGTGCCGGAATCCTGGGGCGGCACCTGGATGGAACGCGACTCACAGCGCTTGTTCTCGCAGACCCACTCCGTGTTCGAAACCGGCGGTCCCTCGTCTTCACGGCAGTCGGCGGCGTCCTGGCACTCGTCACCTCCGCAGCCGCCCTGGGCGAAGAGCAACATGCCGGTGACGAACGCTCCGGCGAGAAGGAAGACGCTGGGACGCGATTCCAGAGATGACGAGCGCGGTGTGGATTGTGGCATCGACGGAACTCCCACGAGCAGGGAGGAGAAACCTACTCTGGTTCGCGGCCCATGACGCACTCCCCGGCGACACGGTGAAGCTCGCGCCCCCGACTTCGTCTCGACAATCTCCCGTACTCAGGGTGTGGACGGCGGCGCCTCGTTGACCCGGCGCCTCGTTGTTCTCCCTCGAGCGGGCTCACCGAAACCGACGCAGCTCCATCGGCCCGCGGCTCCTGCGCGCCGATGCCCCTCTGGATGGGGCATTGCGTCGAGGCCTCCGAACGGCTGCGTGATGAGCGCGCTTTTCGTAGAATCCCAGGCCATGAGCATCCTCACCTTCGGCATCAATGTGACTTTGGACGGGTGTATCGACCACACCCAGGGAATCGCCGACGACGAGCTGCACGACTACTGGACGCGGGTCATGGAGCAGAGCGGGGCGATGCTCTTCGGGCGCACCACCTACGAGCTGATGGAGGGATTCTGGCCGGCGGTGGCACGCGACGAGAAGGCGCCGCGCGCGATGCGAGACTGGGCCCAGAAGCTCGACGCGAAGGCGAAGTACGTCGTGTCGAGCACCCGGAGCGACTTTCCGTGGCAGAACACCGTCAAGGTGGAGGGGGACCTTCGCGAGGCGATCTCCGCGCTGAAGGCGAAGACCGCGCAGGGGGTCCTCGTCGGCGCGCCCAAGCTCGCGGCTGCGCTCGAGGAGTGGGGGCTCATCGACGAGTACCGCATCGTCCTTCACCCCATCATCAGCGGCCATGGGCCGACGCTGTTTCAGGGCCTGCCGACTCCGCGGCAGCTCGAGCTCCTCTCGACGCAGCGGTTCAAGTCCGGCGTGCAGGCGCTCCACTTCCGCCGCAAAGCGGGCTGAGCACGGACGAACCCGAGTGCGTCACCGGCGGCTTCCTTCAGGCCCCTGTGAAGGGGCCGCATCGAAACGCCTGTGAACGTCCATCCGGGGATACGGCTTGGCTGCCGCAAGGCAGCCCTTTGCCCCGTCACGGGAGGTCGCCGTCTCCCGACTCGCCGCACTACAGCTCGACGACCGGGAGGGCGTCTCCCATCTCCCCCGCCGAGCCCCCGCGGTGCTTCGTATCGCCGAGTCCGAGCTGGCCCCAGGAGTTGGTGCCCCAGCACTTGACCCAGCGATCATCGAGGAGCGCGCACATGGAATGCGAACCCGCGGCGAGCCCCTTCACGGTCCGTCCCGTGCCGAGGTTCACCCGAGGCAACGACTCGCCCATCTGCCCCCGGCGCTCTCCACGACTCTCCATGTCACCAAGCCCGAGGATGCCATCGTTGAACCCCCAGCACTTGAGGGTGTCGTCATCGAGGAGCGCGCAGCTGTAGTAGTAGCCCAAGGAGATCGCCTTCGCGGTCCGCCCCGTGCCGAGGTCCACCGAAGGCAACGCATCGCCCATCTCGCCCGGAGCATCTCCGCGGCCCGACTTGTCGCCGAGCCCGAGGCGACCATACCCGTTGTCGCCCCAGCACTTGACGGCGCCATCATCGAGGATGGCGCACGTGTGGAGATTGCCGGCGGCGATGGCGGTCGCGGTCCGCCCCACGCCGAGCTTCACCTCGGGCAATGCATCACCCATCTCGTCCGGCTCCACTCCGCGGGACGCCTTGTCGCCGAGCCCGAGCTGGCCGTATTCGTTTCCGCCCCAGCACTTGACCGCGCCGTCGTCGAGGATGGCGCATGAATGCGCACGCCCCGCGGTGATTGCCTTCGCGGTCCGCTTCGTCCCGAGGTTCACCGTGGGCAACGCGTCGCCCATCGACCCCTGCGAATCCCCATGGTTGGAGCGGACGCCGAGCCCGAGTTGCCCATTCATGTTGTAGCCCCAGCACTTGACGGCCCCATCCTCGAGGATCGCACACGCGTGCTCGTACCCCGTGGCGAGCGCCTTCGCGACCCGCCCCACGCCGAGGTCCACGAAGGCCAGCGCGTCATCCATCTCTCTGGGACCCGCTCCGCGGTTCACCGTGTCGCCGAGTCCGAGCTGGCCCTCGGTGTTGCGCCCCCAGCACTTGACCACGCCGCTCTCGAGGAGCGCGCAGGTGAAGCTGCCTCCGATGGAGAGCGTCGTCACCTTCTGCTTCGTGCCGAGGCCCACGAAGGGGAGCGCGGCGCCCATCTCACCTGGCCTGCCCCCCTGGTCATCTTCCCGCCCGCTCCCGAGCGCACCACTCGAGCCATTGCCCCAGCACTTGACGCGCCCATCTGGAAAGAGCGCGCACGCATGCGAGCTTCCAGCGAAGACCGCCGCGACCGGGGCCTCATTCGTCCGCGGCGGCAGAGGCTGCTCTGGAGTTGGAGTTGGTGTTGGCGTGTTGTCCGCTCCACACGCGGCGAGGGCACAGGAGCCAAGGAGGACGGAGATTCGAACGAGGGAGAGGAGACCTGGAGTTGTTCTGAAATGCATTCAGCCACCGTGCAAAGAGAAGCTCCGGCGGAGACGAATGATTGGACACTTCACCAGTCCCCCCAGAGTAGACACATCCCCCATGTGGAGAAACCCCATGGGCGGTATCGGAATAACGGAGCCCTGCTTCCAAGGTCGCAACGCTCAATCATTTCTTTCGACGTGAGGCACCCACCGTGGGTGTGCTGGGCCAAATCCAGTCGAACCCCAGGCGGTGCCAAGGCCGCTCACGCGGTCCATGGCCGTTGGGTTCGAAGCGAGCGCTGGGAGGCCATTCGCGAGGAGCTTCGACTCGAGGCCGAGGAAGTCTGCTCACGGGCTGACGCATCGGTTGTCGGGGCACGCCGGGATGCGGCGGTGGGAGAACAGACTCCGAGGCTGCTTTCTGGGCCTCGAGCGCCTGGGCGCGCTCACCACCCGCCCCCTCTCCATTCCGCACGCCGCAGCCCTGTTTCTTTCGCCGCGCCAATCCAATCACAGACATCCCCGTGGCCCGCGTCGGCCATCGACACATCATTCGCCGCGGGTGGGGCATGGAGGGTCGGAGGAATGACCATCGAGCCGCTCCGCCACGCGAGGGAGGATTCCCGAGTCTTCCGCCCACTCGCTGGGCGAATCTGCGAAACCCCTCAAAGCGTCGGTGAGCTGTGCGTTTCAGGCGGTGAGTCGCCGGGAAGCGCGTCTCCCGGGTCGGGCAGACACAGGGAGGGGTGTCTCCTCCGCCCCAGGAGTCCATGAAACACCTCACGGGGGATGGCCCCTCGTGACGTGAGCACGCAGAGGCGGCAGGACTGACCTGGCGGGAGCTACATCTGGATTGCAACAGCACCGAACCACGGATAACGTCTGGAGGTACCTGCATCCTCGCAGTCGGTCTCGCCAGCCGGCCCCAACTCGGCGTCCATTGTGTCTCCGTTCCTGAAGCTGAAGTGGTCCTCGCGCGAGAGCCTCTGCGCGCAGTTGCTGTCGGTCCTCCAGTCGATTCCGCTCGATGGACCGCATCCCCACGAGAGCACTTCCGCCAACGAGCACTCCCGGAAGGAAGCGCTCTACCGCCTCGAGCATCCCCAGCCGCCCTGGAGACACCAGACGCGGGAGCGTTGCATCGACCTCTTGGCGCGATTCGCGGGCCCGGCGCAGCGTGACGCCCTGCGCGACCTCTTCCTCGATGACCGCGAGACACCCGGCGCCCGGAGACTCGCCTTGGAGGGGGCTCACACCCTGGGGATTGAACTGTCTCCGCGCGAGCTCGCGGGGCTCCTCGACGAGGCCCTCTCGGCTCGCGATGGGGGAAGCAAGCTGGACCTGGCCGTGATCCTCTCCCTGGCTCGCACGGAGGAGGACTGCGCCATCGCCGAGCAGGCCCTCTCCCGCGCCACGGCGCGAGCGCGCTTCGAGGTGCTCGGCCGCTCGCGGAGCCGCCCCTTGCACGCGCGGCTCCGGCACCTGCTGCTCGCGCGCTGGTTCGCCGAGGACCGGGAGGTGATTCAACGCGACCTCCCGGACCCGCGCTTCGACATCGCGGCGGTCGTGGCCACCTGGGAGCACCCGAGCGCCTGGGACGCCCTCGCGCGTCTCGCCCACGAGGAGGTCTCCGAGGAGATGATGGACGACCTGCGCAGGGGACTTCCCACCGAAGCCTTCGTCCGATGGGCGCGACTGCGCCCCGAGCTGTACCAGCAAGCAGCCGAGGCCCTGCGCCTCCCGCTGCCCGAGCTGCGCGCCCACTTCGCCGTGGACGACCTGCGCGAGCGCCTGCGCCACGCGGCGACCCACCAGTACCTCTTCACCTTCCTGCACGACAACCGCCCGGCGAAGCGCGGCAAGAACTTCCCGTTCGCCGCCAGACTCCTGGCCGAGTGGACCGAGGAGAGGCCCCTGCTCCTGAGCCTGCTCCGCCATCCGGACATGGCCGAACATCCCCGCAGAGCCCTGCTCGCGGCGCTCCTCCTCGTGGACCGGCCGGCCGCCATTCAGTGGGCTTGGGAGTCACTCGGCGCGGCGGAGCTGCCAGCACTCGTGCTCCAACTGCTCCAGGAGGTGGCGATGGAGCCCCGGCCCGAGGAGCGCCCCTTCTTCCTCCATGTCTTGCAAGGCAGCGACGACGTCGCCGCGTGCTTCGCGCTCGAGGCGCTGTTCGAGCTGGGAGGTGTGGGCGACACGGCGCGGGAGCGAGTGGAGGCACTGACGCGGTCGACGCATCCGGGTCTGCGTGTGCGCGCCGTGGCGGCCCAGGTCCGCGAAGGAAGACGCGAGGAGCTGCCCGAGCTCGTGCGGCTGGCCCGGGAGGCGCCCGAACCCTGGCTTCGAGCCGAGGCCCTGCGCTGGCTGTGCGAAGTGGACCCCGAGGCCGGTCAGCCGTGTGTGGAGCAAGCCCTGACGGACGATGCCGCCTGGGGCGATGCGCCTCTCGCGGCGGCAGAGGCCCTCCGCGCCCTCGCGAAGCGTGGCAGGCCCGATGACCTCTCCTTGTTGATGAATGCCTCCGCGGCCGTGATGGAGACGTTCTCCAGCGCGGTTCGATATTCGATCTACACCCCCTTCCAGATTCGCCACCTCGTGGATGAGAGCCTGGAGTTCCACCTCGCGCGCGACGAGGGGCGCGCGCAGGGCGAGCTCCCGATGCCCTCGGCGCGAAAGTTCGCCTTCGACATCCTCTCCCATGCCCGAACGCCGGAGGTGAAGCCTCCCAAGCCCCTCTTCCCGCGCGCCCTGTTCGTGCCCTGGAGCCGACGCGAATGGGGGCTCACGGACACCTGAAACCCACGCTTCGGGTTTCACCGCCCGAGCCTCCACGAGCGCGCCGACTCGGACCCTCAGCCGTTCGCACGCCATCGACGAGCCCCTCATGACTGTCCTCCCTCGTCAATGAATGGCTCGCGGCCTCGAGCTCGTCGAGGTTCGATTTGACATGCGCATGAAACGCTTCGGACGTCTTCGCGGCGCCCATGTCACGAAGCGCCAGGTCGCGCGCGAACGGACGGCTTGTGCCCGGGCGGCCGTCCAAGATGGCGACCCGCTCTTCTTGATTCCATGAACGGACGAAGCCCCTCCCGTGAGCACAAGGTGCTCATCCGGAGAGGGGCTCGCCTCGAGCGGAGACCCGATGGCTCAGAGCGCCACTTGGGCCTGGAGCAGCTCCGACAACGCCGGCACCGCCTTCGCTCCCTGGTTGTCGTCCACCAGGAGCGCGCCCGTGACGTAGAGGCGGAAGGCCCCCTCGGCCGTCTTCGCGTCCGGCGCGTCCTTCGCCTCCGAGCCGAAGACTCGGTCGCAGTCGCGGATGACGCGCGTGTGGAGGTAGCGCGCCAGCTCCACGAACATCGTGTCGGCGGGCGCCTTCCTCACCCACTCCAGCACTTCCTTGCAGTAGGCCTCCCCACCCGCGCCCTTCATGTACGCGCGGTACCCGCCGTACGACGGCGAGCCGGACGCCCCCACCTCCGCGTAGTGCCGCGCGCTGATGAGGCGCAGCTGCGTCCCTCCCGCGGCCTCCACCTCCGTCTTCCAGGCGGGCAGCTCCCGCGCCCGGGCCAGCGCCCGCAGGTACAGCTCGAAGTTGTCCTTGAGGTGCAACAGGTGCTCCGGCAGCCACTGGTCCGTGAAGGGCCGCAGCGCCCGCACCTCGTCCGGGATGGGCACCAGCGCGAGCGCCGTCATCCCATACGAGCCCCGCAGGTGCGGCTCCACCGCCGGGTCCAGCGCCGCCCGGGCCAACGTCCGCCGCACCTCCGCGTGCGGGGTCGACTGACGGAACGCATAGAGATGGCCGTGCTCGAAGAAGTCACTCTGGAACAGCGACGCGAAGCCCGCGCGCAGCAGCGCCGAGTGGATGTGCCGCACCGGCACGAACGGCTCCGGCTGCTCCAGCCCCGTGGTGATGTGGAAGTCCCACAGGTTGGTGTTCATCTGGAGCACGCCGTCCGGCGCCAGCCGCGCCATCGCCAGTGAGAAGAACTCCTGGCTCACGCAGTGCGCGGGAATCTGCTCGCCGGAGAAGATGTCCACGACGATGTAGTCGTACTCCTGCGTGTCCTCGCGCAGGAACAGCCGCGCGTCCTCCACCACCCGCCGCACCTGGGGACTGCGCATCGCCGGCAGGTAGCGCTGCGCCAGGTCCATCACCAGCGGGTCGATCTCCACCGCCGTGATGCGCGCCTCGGGGTTCGCCTCCAGGATGGCGGACACCACGCCGCCCAGCGCCGTGCCCAGGATGAGGTAGCGCTTCGCTCCGCGCGCGAGCCCCACGTTCGCGTAGGCCGTCGTGAACTGGTCCTTCAACGGCCGGCCCGGGTAGACGGTGGAGTGCACGTAGTCCCGCGACGGCATGAACTCCAGCTTCTCGTCGCCGTCGTCGTCCTGCGAGCGGAAGATCCTCACATTCCCGTAGAGGGACTCCGACTCGAAGATGGGGCGCGGCTCGGGCGCGCGCGCCGCCCAGGCGTCCCTCGCCAGGGGCGTGGCCACCGCCACCGCCAGGAGCACGCCCGCGAGCGCCGTCGCCGGCACCTTCCGGCGGACGAGGAGGAAACCCGCGGCCACGATGACGAGCAACGTCCCGATGAAGATGCCCAGCGTCGTGGACACCCCCAACAGCGGGATGAGCAAGAAGGACGGCAAGAGCGTGCCCGCGATGCTCCCCACGTTGGACACCGCCATCAGGTTGCCCGCCGTCGCGCCGACGCCTCGCGATTGCGTGGCCAACACCCGGATGAGGAACGGCGACACGTGGCTCAGCGCCAGCATGGGGGGCATGTAGAGGAGCAGCGTGGCCACGGCCGGCGGCAGCACGTGCCCCATGAGGCCGCTGGTGAACACCTTGCGCAGGCCGAAGCTGAAGTCGAGCAGCGGCTCGGAGAGCAGCCCCCCCGTCACCCAGACATACGCCGCCGCCACGGCGACGATTCCCAACAGGAACTCCAGCGACGCGTTCCGCTGCGAGAGCCGCCCGCCCAGGAAATAGCCCAGCGACAGGGCAATCATCACCAGCGCGAGCAGGACCCCTGTCACATAGATGGATGAGCCAAACGTGGTCTGGAGCACCCGAAAGGCACACATCTCCAGCAACATCACATTGAAGCCACCCAGGAACGCAAGTCCGTGGAGGTAGAAGGAGAACAGACGTGAGACCGGCGGTGATTCAGCGGGAATAGACATATCCAGCACCTGGTAGCGCGAGGGGGCGCGGGGGAGGGACGCAGCCCTCGCTGGCGGCGGGGCGAAGTCCTGCGTTGAGTACCACAGACGTGTCAGACATTCAGTTCAACATGGGCAAACAAAACAAGTGTGGCATAGTCGAGGTCCATCGAATTCGCGAGCCAACATGAGCGGCCTTCCTTCATGACGAGTCCTGAGACATCGCGCCGCGGTCTGGCGACGTTCGCGGTGCTGTGGTTCGGCCAGCTCGTGTCCATTCTGGGCTCGGGACTGACGTCCTTCGCGCTGGGCATCTGGGTGTATGAGCAGACGGGCTCGGTCACCCGCTTCGCGACGATGACCCTGTGCGCGGTGGCCCCCATGGTGCTGCTGGCCCCCGTGGCGGGAGTCGTGGTGGACCGCTGGGACCGCAAGCGCGTGATGCTGGTGAGCGACACGGTGGCCGCGCTGAGCACCCTGTGCATGCTGCTCCTGTATTCCAGCGGCAACCTGCAGCTGTGGCACGTGTACCTGGGCGTGTGCCTGACGGCGGTGGCGGACGCCTTCCAGGAGCCGGCGTTCGTCGCGGCCTCCACGGTGCTCATCCCCGAGCGCCACCTGGGCCGGGCCAGCGGGCTCTTGCAGTTGGCGCAGGCCGCGGGCCGCACGCTCGCGCCGCCCCTGGCCGGGCTCCTGATGATGAAGCTGGGGCTGTCCACGGTGATGATGCTGGACCTGGCGGCGTTCGGGCTGGCCGTGGTGGCGAACCTGTTGGTGCGGGTGCCCCCGCCGCCTCCCAGCGCGCAGGGAGCGGCGCAGGCGCAGGAGGGGTGGGTGTCCAACCTCACGTTCGGGGTGCGCTTCATCTTCCGGCGCCCCGGGCTGGTGGGGCTCATCGCCTTCTTCTCCGTCGTCAACCTGACGCTGGGGATGGCGGAGATCCTCGTGACGCCGCTGGTGCTCCAGTCGTTCACGATGGTCGAGCTGGGGCAGGTGCTCGCGTGCAGCGGGGTGGGGATGGTGGCGGGGAGCGCGCTGATGACCGTGTGGGGCGGGCCGAGGCGCCGGCTCACGGGCATCGTCGGCTCGGGCATCCTGTACGGGGCGAGCTTGATGCTCGCGGGGCTCCAGCCCTCGCTCCTGCTCATCGCGACGGGGGCGTTCCTCCTGACGTTCTTCAACCCGCCCATCGCGAGCTGCAGCCAGGCGCTGTGGCAGACGCTGGTGCCCGCGGACCTCCAGGGCCGCGTGTTCGCCGCGCGGATGGCGCTGGCGTGGATGTCCACCCCGGTCGCGTACGTCATCAGCGGGCTGCTCGCGGACCACGTCTTCGAGCCGGGGATGCGCCCGGGCGGCACCTTCGCCCCCGTGTTCGGCGGACTGCTGGGGATGGGCCCGGGTCGGGGCATCGCCTTGATGATGGTGCTGATGGGGCTCCTGGCGATGGTCGCCGGCGTCGCGCTGGCGTTGTTCCGCCCCGCGAGGGAGCTGGAGACCATCGCCCCCGAGACTCCTCCGCGCGCGGTCGGCGCGGGCTGAGCCGTTCGTGTTCCCCGGGCCCCTGACACGGGCCCGGCGTCCCTCGAGTCTGGAGCCGTGATGTCCCCTGCCCTGTTCCCGTCGTGCTTCGCGAAGGTGCGCCCATGAGCTCCCGGATGCGCCATGCCTCGTGTCCCGAGGAGTCCCAGGCCCGTGCCGTGCTGTTCGGCGCCAACACCCAGGGGGCCGGCTTCTCCGAGAGCGCGCGGGGGAAGTCGGATGCGCCCCGGAAGCTGTTCACCGCCGATGTGGTGCGAGACGCGGACAACGAATCGCCGTCGCTCACGGAGCTGCTGGAGGACGGGGCCTCGCTGTTCGATGCGGGGAACCTGCCGGTGGAGGGGCTCGCGGCGAACGAGCAGCTCGCGGTCGTGCATGCCCGCTTCGTGGAGCTCTTCCGAGCGGGGCAGCGCGCCATCGGCGTGGGCGGGGACCACTTCATCAAGTACGCGGCCCTGTCGGCCGTGAGCGAGGTGTTCGAGGACTGTGCCGTCCTCTACGTGGATGCGCACCCGGACTGCGCACAGAACGAGGCGCTCGGCTTCGACTCCATCCTCCACCACGCGTGGAAGTTGCCCCACATCCGGCCGGAGCGGACGTGCATCTTCGGCGTCCGGCAGGTGAATGCTCGGGAGCGGGATGGACTGCGCGCGTGGAGGCCGGGCGTCGTCGCCGCGACGGAGCTGGTCGAGCGAGGACTGCCCGCGGTGCTCGAGATGATGGCCGCGCAGCTCGGCGACGTGCGGCGGGTGTTCGTGTCGGTGGACCTGGATGGGCTCGCGCCGCACGAGGTCCCCGCCGTCGAGGCGCCCTACCCTGGTGGCCCCACCTTCCGGGAGCTGCTCGTGCTCCTGCGGGGGCTGGCTCGGCGCTACGAGCTGGTCGGCATGGACGTGAGTGAGTTCATCCCGGAGCTGGATACGGCTCGGCTCACCGCGCTCGTCACCGCGCGGCTGGTGAAGGAGTTCGCGGCGCTGCCCGCGCCGAGGTGAGGCCGTGGGCTTCATGGCCGCGCCTCTACTGTGTGGGACGCGGCGAACGAGCCCGTGGTGGAGGGGCCGAGTGAGCGGCGCAGGGCCTCGAGGGAGGACGTCACCGCGCCTTCGCGCGAGGCACGGACCCGGAGGGGCACGGGCGCGGTTCCGCGCAGGCGAAGGCCCACGCGCCAACCTTCGGCGGGGGGAGACAGTGCGAGGGCTCGGAAGGCGGTGGCGTCCGCGGGGAGGTTCGGGAGCGATGAGCCCAGCGACCACGAGGCGAGGGCCTCTCGCGGAACCTCGAGTCGCAGCGCGGCACCCGCCGGGGCCGTGAGCCGCAAGGAGACTTCGCGCTCTGGCCCGTGTTGCGCGACGTGCTCGACGGTGACGACCGGGGCGGCAAGACCCGAGGTCTCCTTCGCCATCTGTTCGGACAGCGCGAGCGCGGTCTGTGCTTGCGTGGCGTGCGCCTCCGCGAGCTCGGGAACCATCGGCCCGAGCGCCAGCCCATCCATGCTCTGGAGGACGAGGGCACGGCCAGAGGCGTCGGTCCGTTCGACGGCCCGCAGCCGCCGAGGATGTGCCTCGTCGTGAGGTGCCACGAGCGCCAGCGCCAGGAGTCCTCCCAGCGCGAGCACCAGCGCCCCCGTCAACACGGGACGCCCTCCATCCGCCCAGGGGAACACGTCCGCCACCAGCCACGCGCCCGCGACAGTTGGCAGCGCCACCAGGAGCGCGACGGCGCCATCCAGCGGGAACGGCACCAACAGGTGGCCTGTCAGGGGAATGACCAGCGACAGCAACAGGGATGCCGCCTGGGACATGAGGACCAGCCCCGGGATGAACGCCAGCCCGAGCACCGCGCCCCTCCACCGAGGAACCCTCGTCGCCACCAGGAGGCCCATGGCCCCGCCCACGAGCCAGACAAGCAGCGCATACGTCACGCCCACGCTTCCCCATGTCCCGAGCACGACGATGGCCGCGCCCCACGCGAGCGCGCCCGCCCAGCGCTCGATGTTCCTGGGCGCCTCACTTCCTCGTCGGGCCGCACGCTTCGCCCACAGCGCCTCGCCGAGGAGCACTCCCGCGAGGGTGAGCACACCGAAGGTGACGACACCGAGCCAGGGGGTGGCGTACCAGCCCTGCGGACGCCGCAGCACGACACCAACCAGCAGACCGCTCAGGACCGGCAGCAGCAGCCCCAGGGCACCTCCCACGCCCGTCCAGAGGAAGCCACGTCCCCATCCCCTCCAGGTCAGTCCCCCTCGTCGCATCGCCACCGCGCCGGCCGCGACGAACAGGACTACCGCCACCACGGTCATCGCCGTGGCGGCACGGGGGCCGTACACCACCGTCCCGAGGCCGAGCACGTCGAAGAACGTGGTCATCGCGGCCTCGTGCACCGCGGCCACAGGTGGCGAAGAAGCGAGTCCTCGCGCGTCGACCAGGTTGGCCGTCGGAGCCCCGTGTGCCGCAGCCACGCGCGGTGCTGATGCGAACCCGCGCACCAGCGCGAGCGCCGTATCCCCGACATGCTGAAGCGTTCCCGCGGGCACCGCCTCCGGCCGGTCCAGCGCCGTGTGGTAGACGTGGCCGCCCTCCACCAGCGCCAGGTCCAGCCCCGGGAGCCCTGCCCCCACGTACTGCTCGAAGTCCGTGTAGAAGGGCGCCACGCCGCTCGCCATCACGTCCTGGCCCAGCACCGAGGCACGTGGCGCGGGCGCCGTGGCCGCATATCCCTCCACCAGCGCCGCCGCTCCCGGGCTGGCTCGGAAGAGGACCAGACGTCCTCCCACTCCGACAGCCTCCAGGTTGATGAACCCCTTCACGTCCCGCGCCCACGGGTGGCCCAGGAACGCCGTCGCACCCAGGCGCCCCTCCTCCTCACCTCCGTTGAGGTTGAGCACCACCGTGCGGCGCAGCCGCGGACCCGCGCTCAGCGCCCGCATCACCTCCACGCCCGCCGCGACCGCCACCGCGTCGTCGCCAGCCCCCGGGCTCTCCTCCGGGCTGTCGAAGTGCGCGGACAGCAGCACCGCGTCCGCATCCTCTCCGGACAACCGCGCCAGCACGTTCACCGCGCGGAAGAGGACCAGCATCCCCTCCTCGTCCACCGTGGTGCCCGTCACATCCTGCACCTCCACCTCCACGCCCGGCAGCGCTCGCAGCCGCTCCGCCAACAACACGACGGCCCGTGCCGCGGCGGGCGAGCCCAGGGGACGCGGCCCGAGCTCCCCCGCCAGCTCGCGCATCAGCGGCAGGGCCCTCGCCTCCGAGAACTGCTCCGGCGCGGCGCTCGCCGGAAGTGGCGCCACCGGACGGCGAGCCACCCAGGTGGCGCCCAGCACCACGCCCAGCACCCCGAGGACTCCTGCCCACCGCCGCGCGCTCACCATGTGTAGCTCGCCTTCAGGAGCACCGTGTCCGAGCGAGGCCCCCGTCCCAGCCCGTGCGGCGGCAGCGAGCTGCGCGCCGCCTCCGGCCCCTCCAACAACGGCTCCTCCTGAGCCCGCGAGTAGATGAAGTACAGCGTGGAGCCCACGCGGTACTCCCACCGCGCCACCACATTCAGGTTGAGCGCCGCCGTGTGGAAGCTCGGGTCCTCCGCGTCCGTCACCGGCTGGAGGTCCGTCAACCGCACCGTCCCATCCTCCGGAATCCGCGCCGCGTAGAAAGGCCCATAGGGCCCCAGTCCCGTGAGCAGCTGCACGCGCGCCTGCAACGTGAGCCTCGGCGTCACCACCACGAGCTGCTTGAACGTCAACGTGAGAAAGCGCGGCACCAGCTCCGCGAAGAGCAGCCGCCCGTCATCCGTCTCCCCCGTCCAGCGCGGTCCGTCCTGCGTCGCCTCATAGGACACGTCCACGTCCGTCTGGAGCCGAGGCATCGGCCGCCACGACGCGCCCAGGCTCACGGACTTCCCCACCCGCCCAGGTGACACCCCGTTCCGCGACGTCCGGTCCACGTAGCCATCCAGCGTGAAGGACAAGGGCCGCAGGGGGTCCGTCTCCAGCGCACACGTGGCGAAGCGGAAGCTCGGCAGCTCATACGCCAGCCCTCGCTCCGGAATCTCCCGCAGGTCCCGGCGGCCCGTCTCCACGCCGACCTCGCACGTCACCGTGCTGAAGTCCGGCAGCACGCCCTCCAGCGTCAGGTCCACCCCACGGGACAGCGGCAACCCTCGCGAGTCCGTGGACCAGGCCCCCTGCCCGCGCACGCCCAGCCACAGCTCATGAAAGGGCCCCCACCGCGAGCCCCGCCCGTACTGCACATGCGCCGACACCTTCTGCTGATTCTGGAGCGGCTGGAAGCCGGACGCGTTCAGCTCCAACGTGGGGGACTCGTACTCGTACGTCAGCGTCGCGCGCCACGGCTCGCCGCCCAGCTTCCCGCCTCGCAGGTACGCGCCGAAGCCCATGTCCCCGGGCCGCAGCCGCGTCCCGTCGCGCAGCACATAACCCTCCGCCTCGCCGCCCGACACCCGCGACGCATCCACCTGCCCCGACACCGCGTAGACACCATCCTGCGTGCGCAACCGGAAGTCCGCCGCCGCGGCCTGCCCTCCACGCGCCACACACGGCGGCGAGTCCGGCAAGGGATGCCCCTGGCACTTCGAGGACAGCGGGGTCGCCGCCGTCACCATCAACCCGAGCTGCTGCCCCTCCGCCACCTCCGCCCGCAGCACGCCCGCGAAAGAGTTCATCGGCGGCGGCACCACGCGCGGCAGCGCGGACTGCGAGCCGAAGTGCAGCGGGCGCTCCCACTGGAAGCGGTAGCCTCGCTCCGCCTCGCCCCCCAATGCCGGGGCCCCCATGGACACCGCGTTCAGGAGCCCCACCTGCACGCCGTCGCTCACCGTGCCCACCAGCTTCACCGCGCCCAGCAGCGGCTGCTCCAACCCCACGCGCCGCGAATAGAAGAGCGTCTGCGCCGAACGCCCCGCCTGCGCGCCCACCGGCTGGAACAGCTCCAGCCCCTCCAGGAAGAAGGGACGCTTCTCCGGGAAGAACACCTCGGACGTGCTCAGGTTCACCAGCAACGTGTCGGCCTCCACCTGGCCGAAGTCCGGGTTGATGGTTCCCGTGAGGGACAGGTCGCTCGCGAGCGAGGCCTGGAAGTCCAACCCCACGTCCGCGGACGGCTCCAGCGACACCGCGCCGCCCAGGGGCACCGACTCCCGGCTCGCGGTGAAGCGGCTGGCCACGTAGGGCGTCAGCGAGAGCGCCCGCTGATGCCGCACGCCCTCCAACCCCTGGAAGTCCGCGAAGCGCGACACGAGCGCATTGGCCTCGCGCGGGATGACGGTGGAGTCCACCTGCTCGTGCGTCCGGGATATCTGCCGACGCACGTGGAAGCCCCACGTCTGCACCGGTGCATCCGGGAAGCGCAGCACGGTGAGCGGAACGCGCAGCTCCGCCACCCAGCCGTCCTTCGTGACGGTGGCCTCGCCCTCCCAGATGGCGTCCCAGTCCTTCGCCTCGGTGGTGTCCTCGGTGAGCCGCGCGTCCTGCAGCGTGCCGCCAGCATTGATGGAGAAGAGGTAGCCGGTGGCCCGGTCCCTCAAGCTGTCCACCATCACCGTCACCGTGTCCGAGGGCGGGATGTCGTCGCGCCGGCCCAGGCTCTGGAGGATGAGCTCGGGCTGCGAGTCATGGGCGGTGATGCCCACGTAGAGGTTGCGCTCGTCGTAGAGGATGCGCACCTCGGTGCGCTCCCCCGGCGCCGCGCCCGGCGAGGGGAAGCTCTGCACGAAGTCCGAGTACACCGGCGCGGCGGCCCACGCGGGCTCGTCCAGCGTCCCGTCCACCGACACGGACGCGTCCGTGCGCACCGCGCGGAAGGCGGAGGTCGCACGAGGGACCTCCGCCGCCCACACGGGCGCCGCCCACGCGAGCACCAGCCCGCTCCACCACGCTCTTCCGGGCCACGCCCACCGTGTCACGTCGGTGCCTCCCCCGCGCGCCACCGCCCCGCCATCGCCGGACGGCGGCGACGTCCCTCAGACATAGGTGCTCCGGTCCACGTCCACGTTCAGGATGACCCGGTTGCGGTCCGCCCGCTGCCACACCTCGTGGTACTGGGTGTCGTCGAAGACGAAGCAGCGCCCCTCCTCCCAGGAGATGAACTCACGCCGCACGCGCGGCGACTTGGCGAGGAACTCCGGGAACGCGCGCTCGATGAAGAAGAGCGTGTTGAGGTAGTGCAGCTCCTCGCGGCCCGCCTCCGACTCCAGCGCGGAAGGCGCCGCCTCGCCCTTCGCCGTGAGCACACCCGCGGCCTGGAGCCGGGCGAAGGTCTCCTCGAACACCGGCGCGGCATGGCGCGGCGCCGCGTCCCGGTACGGCAGGCAGAAGCCGGGCTGCTCGATGCGCGTGTTGAGCGCCTCCGCGACGGCCCACAGCCGCTTCCAGGCGCCGTCCGGGTCGTCCGTCCGCGTGAGCGAGGAGAAGCCCCGCAGCGCGCGCAGGTCGTCCTCGGGCAGGGCCTCGCGCAGCAGGCGCGCCGGCAGGCTGTCGTTGCCCGCGGCCACCAGCGGCAGGACGCTGTCCACGTCCTTGAAGTCGTTGGGCGACACGAGGTGCGAGCCCACCGCCATCACCGCGTTGCCCGGGACGATGAGGCCCAGGTGGCAGCGGAGCATCGTCGCGTCGTTGCCCGTGTGCACCTTGATGTGCGAGCCGGGCGCGAGGCAGGAGAACCACACGCTGCGCAGGCCGCGAATCTTCTTCACGATGGACGTCGTCACCTGGCACGCCTCCGTGACATCCCTGAACTCGGTGGTGCCGCCCTTCTTGAGGAAGCTCGGGTAGATGACCTCCTCCAGCACCGTGACGTGGAACCAGCGCAGGGCGTCCCGCGCGTCGTCCCCGTCGACCGCCCCCAACGCGATGCGGCCGTCGCGCTCCACGAGCCGCCCCTGGGCCACGAGCTTCCGCTGGTGCTCGAGCGAGCGGGGGGCGCGCGCATCCAGGGCGATTCGCTGCTGATGCGCGACGAAGAACTCCGGGTCCGCGACCAGCGCGTTCATTCCGCCCACCAGCTTGTCGATCATCGCGGGCGTGCAGTCATGGGGTGAGCGGTACGAGGCCAGCTCGCGCATGGTCTCCTCGCCCAGGCGCCCCTGGAGGAGCTGGGACTCGAACGAGGTCGGGTCGCCCAGCAGCACCATGAAGAGCTGGAGCGGGTCCGTGCAGTCGGACACCGTGAAGCGCGGGCGGTTGCGCACGTCCAGGCGGTTGTCGTGGTACAGCAGGTCCAGCGTCGTCCAGCCGGCCGTGTACACGTCCGAGTACGCATACGGCTTGAAGCGCAGGGCAATCTGCCGCTCCGCCTCCTCGCGGATGGCCGGGTAGTTCGCCTCGAGCTCCTGGATGAATGGGAAGAGGTGCTTCGGGTAGAAGTTCATGGCCCTTCGTTCCTTTCGTGGGGGGTGGAGTCACGGTGGTCTTCGAGCAGCGCCTGGATGGCGCGCCCCACCTGCTCCACGTTCGGCGGTTTCAAGAGTGAGTAGTGGTTGCCGGGGAGGTGCTTCGTCCGCACGCCACCGCGAGCGACGCGCGCCCAGCCCCAGTCCGGCGTGGAGGCGTCCTGGATGCCGCCCTCCTGTCCGGCCAGGAGCGTGAGCGCGCCGGAGTACGGGCCCGCGCGATACGCATGCAGCGCGCCCAGGTTCGCGCGGAACACGGCGTGGAGCCGCTCCAGCGCCTCGAGTGGAGCGTCCTCCGGGAGCACCCCACCCGCTCGCGCGGCGCTCCACAGCGCGGACAGGCTGTCGACCCGCGCGACGAGGTCCGAGGCGAGTCCGAGGTCCACCGCGAAGGCGCCCAGCAGCGCGGCGTCGTCCTCGGGCCCGAGCGGCTGCTCGAAGCCCTCCAGCGTCGAGTCCAGGAGGCACAGCTCGCCCACGGACTCGCCCGCGGCCTCGAGCTGCCGCGCCATCTCGAAGGCGATGACGCCGCCCATGGACCAGCCGAAGAGGTGGTAGGGGCCGGTGGGCTGCACGCGGCGCAGCTCGCGGATGTACCGCTCCGCCATGGCCTCCACCGTCGTGTCCGGCGTGGCGCCGGTGACCCCCTGGGATTGGAAGGCATGGAGGCGACGACCCTTCAGCCCTTCGGCCAGGGCCCGGTAGCAGAGGACGTTGCCGCCCACGGGGTGGACGAGGAACAACGGAGGTGCATCCCCCTCCCCACCCAAGGGCACGAGCACACCCTGCTCGCCGCCAGCGGTCTCCACTGCGCGAGCCAGCCCTTCCACCGTGCTCGTCTGGAACAGCGTCGCGAGCGGGAGTCGGACGCCGAGCTCGGACTCCACCCGGGACAGCAGGCGCAGCACGAGCATGGAGTGGCCTCCGAGCTGGAAGAAGTCGCTCGTCGCGCCCACGCCGGTGATGCCCAGCACGCGCTCGAAGAGGTCCACCAGCATGGCCTCGCGGGGGTTGCGCGGAGGAACTCGCGAGCCCTTCGGGCCAGCGTCCACGTCCGCCAAGGCAGGCAGCGCGCGGCGGTCCACCTTGCCGCTGGACGTGAGCGGCAGCCGCTCCAGCACCGCGAAGCGGCCCGGCACCATGTACTCGGGGAGCACCCGCGCCATGGCCTCGCGCAAGGTGTCGCTCCAGCGCTCCGGAGCATGGCCGCCGCGGGGCGCCACGTAGGCCGCGAGCAGGGACTCACCACCGGGGGCCGTCCGCACCACCACCGCGGCCTCGGCCACGTCGGGCAGGCCCAGCAGCACCGCTTCAATCTCCCCCAGCTCGATGCGGAAGCCGCGCACCTTCACCTGGCTGTCCACGCGGCCCACGTACTCCAGCGAGCCGTCCTCCAGCCTCCGAGCCAGGTCGCCCGTCCGATACAGCCGCGCGCCCGGCTCCGTCGCGCAGGGGTCGGGGATGAAGCGCTCGGCGGTCAGTCCCGGACGGCCCAGGTAGCCGCGGCCGAGCTGCACGCCGCCGATGTAGAGCTCCCCCAGCGCGCCGGTGGGCAGCAGGTTGAGGTCCGAGTCCAGCACGAGCAGGCGCGTGTTGAAGACGGGCGCGCCGATGGGCACGGTGGTCCGCTTGTCGCTGGGGCGGCAGGTCCAGTGGGACACGTCCACGGACGCCTCGGTGGGGCCGTAGAGGTTGTAGAGCGAGACGTGCGGGAGTCGCTCGAAGACGCGGCGCTGGAGGGCGGACGGGAGCGCCTCGCCACTGCAGACCACGCGCGTCAGGGATGTGAGCGACTCCAGCCCTGGCTCCTCCAGGAAGAACTGGAGCATCGAGGGGACGAAGTGCACCGTGGTGATGCGCTCGGTGGCCAGGGTCCGGACCAGATAGGCCGGGTCCTGGTGTCCGCCAGCGCGCGCGACCACCAGCCGGGCCCCTACCGCGAGCGGCCAGAAGAACTCCCAGACGGAGACGTCGAAGCTGAAGGGCGTCTTCTGGAGGACGCGGTCCTCGGGCCCCAGGCCGTAGGCGGCCTGCATCCACAGGATGCGGTTGTGGATGCCGCGATGGGTGACGAGCGCGCCCTTGGGCCGCCCCGTCGAGCCCGAGGTGAAGATGCAGTACGCGGGGTGCTCCAGCGCCGCTCCCGCCAGGGGCGGACGCTCGGACGCGGACGGGGGAAGCCCATGAGTCCATGCCTCATCGTCGAGCACCAGCACCGTGCCAGCGCCCTCCGGCACACGCGCCGACAGGGCGCGGCTCGTGAGGGTGACGCGAGGACGCGCGTCCTCCGCCATCTGGCGTGCGCGCTCCGGCGGCAGGCTCGGCTCCACCGGCAGATAGGCCCCACCCGCCTTGAGCACGCCGTAGAGCCCCACGACCATGTCGAGCGAGCGCTCCAGGAAGACGCCCACCAGCACCTCGGGCCCCACGCCTTCCGCTCGCAGGCGGTGCGCGAGCTGGTTCGCCCGGCTGTCGAGCGCCGCGTACGTCATCGTCCGCCCTTCCCACTCGAGCGCGATGGCGGAGGGCGTGCGCGCGGCCTGCTGCTCGAACAGCACGTGCAGCGGGCAGGGGGTCTCGAAGACGTGGGTCGTCGGGTTCCACGCGCTCAAGAGGTGCGTGCGCTCGTCGGCCCCGAGCAGCGGGAGCTGCGCCACGGACTGTCCAGGCTCCGCGACCATCGCCGCGAGGAGCATGCGCAGGCCGTGAGTCAGCCGGGCCACGGCCTCCTCGCCGTACCGGCTCGCGTCGTAGGTGAGCGCCATGCCCAGGCTCGCCCCCGGGTAGAGGGCCAGGTGCAGCGGGAAGCCCGTGCGTGGGAGGCCCAGCTCCTCGACGCCCGCGGAGAAGACGCCGCGCTCGCCTCCGCGAAGCGGCCACGGGTCCACCACGAGGACACTCTCGAAGAGGAGCCGCCCGGACGCGACCTCGCTCCAGCGCTGCACTTGCTCCAGCGGCACCTGCTCGTGCTCGCGCAGCTCGGCCTGCTGTCGCTGCAAGGCGTGAAGCCACGCGAGCACGGGCTGGCCGGGCATCACGTGGACGCGGACCGGCAGCGTGTTGATGAGCAGCCCCACCTGCTCCGTCACGCGCTCGACGGGCGCGGAGCGACCCGACACCAGCGCGCCGAACACGGCCTCGCGTGTCCCCGCGTACCGCGCGAGCACGAGCCCCCAGCCCGCCTGCGCGAGCGTGCCGAGCGTCAGTCCGTGACGCGCGCAGAACGCCTGGAGCGCGCCCGTCTCACGTGCATCCAGCGTGACGAGGTGGCGTGCGTAGCGCGGCTCCGTGCCCGCCCCGGAGGAGCCCTGCTCCCCATGGGGCAAGGGCGTGGGGGTGTCGAAGCCCCGGAGCGCTTCGGTCCAGAGAGCGCGCGCCGGCGTGAGGTCCTGCGCCTCTTCGTGGCGCACGACATGGCGGAAGTCCGGCGGCGACTCGAAGGACGGTGGCCTTCCAGCGCGCAGGGCGTCGCAGTGCTCGGCGACCTCCGCGAGCAGCAGGCCCAGGCTCCAGCCATCCAGGATGGCGTGGTGGAAGGAGAGCGCGAACCTCCACGCCCCCGAGGACGTCCGGGCGAGCGCGAGCCGGAGCAGCGGCCCTTCCTCCAGCGCGAAGCCCCGCCGCACGTCCTCGTCGAGGAAGCGCTGCCAGTCCGCATCGGAGACCCCGGCGCCGTCATCGCCTTCGAGGAGGGAGAACGGCAGCGAGAAGCCCTCGTGGAGCCGCTGCGTGGGCTGTCCGGTGCCGCCCAGGTCGAACACCGTGCGGAGCACCGCGTGTCGCTCCACGGCCGACTGCCATGCGGACCGGAACGCGACCGGGTCCAGGTCCTCGGGGAGGAGCCCGCCCACCTGCTCGAAGTAGTCGCGCGACGCGGGCGAGAACAGCGCCCGGAACAACATGCCGCGCTGCATGGACGTGAGCGGGACGGCGTCCTCCGGAGCCAGCGCCACGGCGGGCCGCTGCTCCAGGGGCGCGAGCTGCTCGGCGAACGCCATCACCGTGGGGTGCTCGAAGAGCTGCTTCGGCGAGGACGCGAAGCCCTCCCGCCGCAGCCTCGACACGAGCCGCATCGCCGCGATGGAGTCTCCGCCCAGCGTGAAGAAGCCGTCCTCCACCCCCACCGCTTCCCGGCCCAACACCTCCGCGAAGGCACGCGCCACCAGCTGCTCGCGAGGGCTTGTCGGCGCCCGACCCGTGGAGACCTCCGTCGGAGGCTCCGGGAGCGCCTTGCGGTCCACCTTGCCGTTCAGCGTCGTCGGCAGGGTCGGCAGCACCACGAACGTCGACGGGACCATGTACGCCGGCAGCCGTGACGCCAGCACCATCCGGAGCTCATCCGGCGACGTCCTCGCGCCCGCCCGAGCCACCACGTAGCCCACCAGCCGCGCCACACCGGGCGACGCTCCGCGCACGGCGACCGCCGCGTCCTTGACGTCGGGAATGCTCCGGAGCGCGGCCTCGACCTCGCCCAGCTCGATGCGGTGCCCGCGGACCTTCACCTGCGCGTCCTCGCGCCCGCGCACCTCCAGCAGGCCATCCGCGCGCAGGAGCCCCACGTCACCGGTGGCGTAGAGCCGTGCTCCGGGCACGGTGCTGAACGGGTCCGGAATGAAGCGCTCGGCCGTGAGCGCGGCGCGCCCCACGTAGCCGGTGGCCACGCCCGTGCCCCCGATGTAGATCTCACCGCACACGCCCGGAGGCACCAGCTCCAGCCCGGCGTCGAGCACATACACGGGCGTGTTGAGGATGGGGCGGCCCACCGTCAGCGGACCGCCCGTGGACGGGACTCTCCCCACCGTGGACCAGACCGTCGTCTCCGTGGGGCCGTAGAGGTTCCACAGGGCGCCCCCCGTGGCGACGAGCCGCGAGGCGAGGTCGGTGGGAAGAGGCTCGCCGCCGCAGAGCACCGCCATCCGCCTCGGGTTGGTCCAGCCCGACTCCAGCAACATGCGCCATGCGGTCGGCGTGGCCTGCATCACCGTGACGCCCGCGCGCTCCAATCGCTCCGCGAGGCGCAGCGCGTCCTGGGCTTCATCGCGCGTGCACAGCTCGATGCGCGCCCCCACCCGCAGCGGGAGGTACAGCTCCAACCCCGCGATGTCGAAGGAGAGCGTGGTGACGGCCGCCAGCACGTCATCCGCCGTCAGCCCCGGCGCCTCCTCCATCGAGGCCAGGAAGTTCTCCAGCGCCGCGTGGTGCACGCTCACGCCCTTGGGGCGTCCCGTGGAGCCGGACGTGTAGAGGACATAGGCCTCGTCCAAGCCGAGGGGCCCCGGTCCCAGGTCCATCGCCACGTCGTCTCCGGGCTCGTCCAGCCTCCACAGCGGCCCTGCTTCGGGTCCCAGCCGCGACTCGCAGGACTGCTCGGTGAGCGTGAGGCGGAGGCCCGCATCCTCGGCCATCAAGGCCAGCCGCTCGCGGGGGAAGTGAGGGTCGAGCGGGACGTAGCTCGCTCCCGCGCGAAGGACCGCCAGCAAGGCCACGGGCAGCCGGTGCGTCCGCTCCAGGCACACGCCCACGCGGTCACCTCGGCTCACGCCTTGCGCGCGCAGCCGGGCCGCGAGGGCCAGGACTTCTCCTTGCAGCTCGCCGTAGGACAGCGTCCGGTCCACCGCCACCACCGCCGTGCGCTCGGGCGCGCGAGTCGCTTGCGCCTCGATGCGGGAGACCACGGTCGCATCCGCGGACAGGGCGCGCGGGCGAGGCGCGCACTTCGCCACCAGTCGGGCGTGCGCATCCGGAGACAGCAGGCGAAGGGTGTCCAGCCGAGAGCCGGGCCGCCCGAGCGCGTCCTTCAGCAGCGACTCGTAGGCGTCGAAGAAGCGAGCCATGGACTCCGGCTCGAACAGGTCCGTGGAGTACTCGATGGCCACCCCCAGGCCCTGCTCCCGCTGGAGCACGGTGAAGGTGAGGTCGAAGGTGGAGGTGCCTGCCTCCAGCGCCACTTCCTCGACGCCCACGTCCGCGAAGGCGCTCTGCCCCGAGGGCTGCTCGTTGAGCACGAACATCACCTGGAACAGCGGCGTGTGCGCGGTGCTGCGCGGGGGCTGGAGGTGCTGCACCAGGCGCTCGAAGGGGACGTCCGCGTGGCTGAACGCCTCCACGCACGTGGTCTTCACGCGCTGCACCAGCGCCTCGAAGCTCAGCGCCGGAGACACCTCCGTGCGGAGCACCAATGTGTTGACGAAGCACCCCACCAGCGCGTCCGACCCGAGCGCGCTCCGCCCCGCGATGGGTGTGCCCACGAGGATGTCCTCCTGTCGCGCGTGCCGGGCCAGCACGGCCTGGAAGGCCGCGAGGAGGACCATGAAGGGCGTGGCGCCCCATCCGCGAGCGCGCACGGGCACCTCCGCCGCGAGCGCCGGGGGCAGCTCGAAGTGGAGCGTGCGGCCCCGGTCCGAGCGCTGCGCGGGGCGCGGGTGGTCCGCGGGCAACTCCATGACGGGCAGCGGCCCGGCCAGCTTCGAGCCCCAGTAGGCGAGCTGCGGCAGGAGCGCGTCCTCTGCCCACACACGCCGCTCCCACGCCGCATGGTCCGCGGGCTGGTACGGCAGCGCGGGCAGGCGCGTTGGCAGGCCCAGGCGCTCGGAGGCATAGAGCGCCGCCGCGTCGCGCAGCAGCACCGCGATGGAGCCACCATCGGCGACGAGGTGGTGCATGGCGAGCACCAGCCAGTGCTCGCGTGCATCCAGGGAATAGAGCTGGGCACGGAAGGGGGCCTCGCGTTCCAGGTCGAAGGGCCGGCGCACGAAGCGCGTGGCGCGCTCCTTCACCCAGGCGCTCCGGGGCTCTGCCCCCATGCGCCGCGCGGGCTCGAGCGCCACGAGCGCGGAGGCGTGGCCGGGCACATCCACTCGCTCCAGCGTGAAGTCCACCGGGACGAAGGTCTGGACAGGCTCGCCGTCCAGCAGCGCGAAGCGCGCGCGGAGTCCCTCATGGCGCGCCGTCAGCTCACGCAGCGTCCGCTCCAGCGCCGCCACATCCAGCGGTCCCGTGAGCCGAAGTGCCGTGGCAATCGTATAGAACGCGCTGCCCGGCTCCAGCCGCTCCAGGAAGTACAACCGCTGCTGCGCGGACGACAGCGGCAGCGGCATGTCGCGAGGCCGAGGCTCCACCGGAGGCAGGCGAAGCGCACCTCGCGTCGCATCCAACCGGGCCGCCAATTCCTCCACCGTCGGCGCCTCGAAGAGGGCTCGCAGCGGCAAGGACACGTCGAACAACGCCTCCACCCGCGAGCGCAGCCGCATCGCCAGCAGCGAGTGCCCACCCAGCTCGAAGAAGCTCCGCCGCACGTCCCGCACCGGCACGCCCAGCAGTTCCTCCCACAGCGCACACAGCCGCTCCTCCGTCTGCGTCCTCGGAGCCTGCTGTGATTCCCCCGCGTCACCCTCCGGAGCGAGCCCGGCCGAGCGCAAGGCAGCGCGGTCCACCTTCCCGTTCGGCGTGAGCGGCAGCTTCGGCAGCACCGACCAGCGAGACGGCACCATGTACTCCGGCAGGTGCTCCAGGAGCGCCGCCCTCAACGCAGCCGGCGCCAGCGTCTTCCCCTCATGGGGCACGACGAAGCCCACGAGCCGCGCGCCTCCGGTCGCATCCTCGCCGGCCATCACGAGCGCATCCGCGACGTCCGCCAGGGCTCGCAGCCGCGCCTCGACCTCCCCCAGCTCGATGCGGAAGCCCCGCACCTTCACCTGATGGTCCAGCCGCCCCAGGTACTCCAGCCGCCCATCGGGCATCAGGCGCACGCGGTCCCCGGTCCGGTACATCCGGCCCCCGGGCTCGCGAGAGAACGGGTCCGGAACGAAGCGCTCCGCCGTCAGGTCCGGCCGCAGGAGATAGCCCCGCGCCAGTCCATCTCCCGCGAGGTACAGCTCCCCCGGCACGCCCAGCGGCATCAACCTCCACGACGCATCCAGGACGTAACCAGACGTGTTCTCCAGCGGCCGGCCGATGGTCGGCCCCCGCGTCTCGCCTCGGGGAATCAGCTCCCACGTCGAATAGGTCGTGTCCTCCGACGGCCCATAGAGGTTGTAGACCCGCTCCACGTGCCCCAGCGCATAGAGCCCGTCCACCGTGCGCCGAGGCAGCGCCTCGCCCGCCAGGTTCACAGCTCGAACCGAGCGCGGCAGTCCACCCACGCGCAGCAGCTCCGCCATGGCCGACGGCACCGTGTTGACCAGCGTCACCTCGTCACGCCGAGGGAACGCGGGCAGGTCCAGGACACTGCCCACCACCAGCACCCGCCCCCCATGCGCCCATGGGACGAACATCTCGAACACGGAGAGGTCGAAGCACACGGACGTGCACGCGAGCACCCCGTCCAGCATCTCCGGAGGGAAGACGTCCAGGGCCCACGTCAAGAGCAGCGCCGCGCTCCGGTGCTCGATGGCCACGCCCTTCGGCCGACCCGTGGAGCCCGACGTGTAGATGAGGTACGCGAGATTCCCCGGCAGGCAGCGCGCCTCCAGGGGCGCATCGGACGCCTCGGCCAGCTCCGCCTCCAACTCCTCCAGCACGAGCGTGGGAGGCCGCGTCTCCGGCAGCGCCGACAGCACCGCGCCCTCGCTGATGACCAGCATCGCCGCCGAGTCCTCCAGCAGGTACGCCAGCCGCTGCGCGGGGTAGTTCGGGTCCAGCGGCGCGTAGGTCCCTCCGGCCTTCAGCACCGCGAGCAACACCACCGGCAGGTCCACCGTGCGCCGCAGGCACACGCCCACGCGCACCTCCGGCCCCACGCCCCGCGCCACCAGACACCGCGCGAGCCGGTTCGCCCGGCGCTCCACCTCCGCATACGTCCACGCCCGAGTGGCATCCGCCAGAGCCACCGCGTCCGGGACACGCCGCGCCTGCGCCTCGAAGCGCGTGTGCAGGAGCGCCCCATCCCGCGGCAGCGTGCCCGGGGGATTCCAGGTGTCGAGGAGCAGCGCCTCCTCCGACGCGGGCAGCAAGGCCAACGCATCCACCCGCCGCTCGGGCGCCGCCAGCGCGGACGCGAGCAGTCGCTCGAAGTGGGTGAGCCAGCGCTCCACGGTGGCCGGCTCGAACAGCTCGCGGCTGTACTCCCAGTGCCCTCGCAGACCGTCAGGCGTCTCCTGGAGGGAGAGCGTCAGGTCGAACTTCGCGAAGTGGCTGTCGATATCCAGCGGCCGGAGCACCAACCCGGGCAGGACCAGCTCCCCTGGCGGCTGGTTCTCCAGCACCAACATCACCTGGAACAGCGGGTTGCGGCCCAGGTCGCGAGGCAGGCTCAGCGACTCGACGAGCTGCTCGAAGGGAAGGTCCTGGTGCGCGTAGGCCTCCAGCGTCACGGCCTTCACCCGGCGCACCAGCTCGCGGAAGGTCGGAGCCCCGTCGAGCGACAGCCGTAGGGCCAGGGTGTTGGCGAAGAAGCCCACCGCCCCTTCCAGCTCGCGCCGCGTGCGGCCAGCGATGGCCGTGCCCACGACGATGTCCGTCTCCCCCGTGTAGCGGTGCAGCAGCGACCCGAACGCCGCGAGCAGCGTCATGAAGGGCGTGACACCCTCCGCCCTCCCGAAGCGCTGGACTTCGTCCGACACGGCGCGAGGCAGCGCGAACGCCCGCGTGGCGCCACGGTGGTTCTCTCGAGCCGGGCGCGGGTGGTCCGTGGGCAGCTCCAGCGGACGCACGCCCTCGCCCAGCCGCGCGCGCCAGGCGTCCAGGTGTCGACGCGGCGCCTCGGAGCGGAGCCACTCCTCCTGCCACTCGCTGTAATCCACGTACTGGAGCTCGGGCTCCGGCAGCGAGTCCGGACGGCCCTCGCACCGCGCGCCGTACAGCGCGGCCAGCTCCCGGGTCATCACCCCCACGGACCAACCATCCGCGATGATGTGGTGCAGCACCAACAGGAGGACGTGCTCGGACGCGGCCAGCTCCACCAGCACCGCGCGCAAGAGCCCCGGCTCCGTGAGGACGAACGGCGCGTCCGCCTCCGCCGTGCACAGCGCCCTCAACGCCGCCTCGCGCTCCTCGGAGGGCAGCGCCACCAACGACACGCGCCTGGGCGCCACGGGCCGAGGCGGGTGGATGACCTGCACCACCTGCTCACCCTCCTCCGTGAAGGAAGTGCGCAGGGCTTCGTGGCGCTCCACGAGGGCATCCAGGCTCGCGCGCAGCGCATCCTCGCGCAGCGTGCCCGTCAGGCGCAGCGCGAAGGGCATGTTGTAGGTCGCGAGGCCCGGCTCCAGCCGGTCCAGGAACCACAGCCGCCGCTGCGCCGACGACGCCGGGAAGACGAACACCTCGTCCGCATCCAGCGCTTCTTCCGGGAGGGGTTCCACGTTGCTCACCGCTTGACCCTCCGACCCTGGCGCGATGCGCGCCCGATGCGCTCCTCACCCGCCGCGCCCGCCTCGCGCAGAGTCGCCACCTTGCTCGCGAGCGCCTCCACCGTCGGGTGCTCGAACACCGCGCGCAGCGGAACATCCACCCCCAGCGCGTCACGCAGCCGCGCCACCAACTGCGTCGCCAGGAGCGAGTGGCCCCCGAGCACGAAGAAGTCATCCGTGGCGCTCACCCGCTCCACCCCGAGCACGTCCGAGAAGACGCGCGCGAGCGACTCCTCCAGCTCGCCTCGAGGCGCGACGAAGACCTCGTCCGCCGCGCGCTCCGGTGCTGGCAGTCTGCTGCGCTCCACCTTGCCGCCCGGCGCGATGGGCAGCGCGTCCAGGCACACGTAGGCCGCCGGGACCATGTAGTCCGGCAGTCGGCTCTTGAGGAACGCCCGCAGCACCGTCCCCGTGGGGCGCACGTCCGCGCGAGGCGTGACATAGGCCACCAGCCGCTTGCCCGTGGGGGGCTCGTCGCGCACGGTCACCACCACGTCCTTCACGTCCGGGTGCGCGCTGAGCGCGGTCTCGATCTCCCCCAGCTCGACGCGGAAGCCGCGCAGCTTCACCTGGTGGTCGCTCCGCCCCAGGTACTCCACCATGCCGTTCTCCAGACGGCGGGCCACGTCGCCCGTGCGGTACAGCCGACCGCCCGGCTCCGGAGAGAACGGGTCCGGGATGAAGCGCGTCGCCGTGAGGTCGGGCCGTCGGTGGTAGCCCCGGCCCACGCCCACTCCGCCGATGAAGACTTCACCGGCCACGCCTCGCGCCACCGGCTGGAGGTACGCGTCCAGCACGTGCACCCGCATGTTCGGGATGGGCAGACCCAGCGGCACCTCGTGCGTCTCCAGCAGCTCCGTGGGCAGCGGGTTCAGGTTGCACGACGTGGCGATGACCGTGCTCTCCGTGGGGCCGTAGGAGTTGAACATCTGGACCGACGGGTCGACGGCGCGGCGCCACGCCAGCACGCGCGACGGGAGGATCTTCTCTCCACCCGACACCACCACGCGCACCGACGACGGCAGCGTCAGCGTCCCCCTAGCCAGCTCCGCGGTCAGCTCCGCCCACAGCGCCGCGGGAGTGCTCAGGTACCCGATGCGCCAGGCGTCGAGCCGCGCCGCGAAGCCATGAATCGTGTCCAGCGTGTCCGGCTCGCGGATGACCAGCGTCCCACCCACGAAGAGGCACGGGAACAGCTGCTCCACGCTCATGTCGAAGCTGATGGACGACAGGAGCAACGCGCGGTGCTCCGCCTTCAGCCCATAGACGTGAGCCGCCGCGTCGCTGTAGTTCACCAACGCGCGCTGGGAGATCATCACCGCCTTGGGCACGCCCGTGGAGCCCGAGGTGTAGATGAGGTACGCGAGCGAGTCGGCCTCACCCTCCATCGGCGGGGCCTCCACGGACTGGCGCGCCATCGCCGGAGCCTCGCGCTCCCAGAGGAAACACGTCACGCCCTCCGGCGGGGAGGTCGCGCCCAGCAATGGCTCGCGCGTGACGAGCACCCGCGCCCCGGAGTCGCGCAGCATGAACGCCAGCCGCTCCGCCGGGTAGTCGGGGTCCAGCGGCAGGTACGCCGCCCCCGACTTCAGGATGCCGAGAATCGCCACCACCACGTCCAGCGACGGCTCCAGGCAGAGGCCCACCACGCTCTCCGGCCCCACGCCGCGCTCACGCAGCGCCCACGCGAGCTGGTTCGCCCGCTGGTCCCACTCACGGAACGTCAGCACCTCGCCCCGGTGCTCCAGCGCGGGCACGTCCGGCCGCGTCCGAGCCTGCCGCTCCAGCAGCTCGCGCGCGAGCCGAGGCGCCACCGGCGCCGCCGTGTTGTTCAACGAGGAGAGGAAACGCGCCTCCTCCGGAGGCAGCACGGGCAGCTCGCGCAGGCGCGCGGTCGGCCGGGCCACCAGCCCCTCCAGGAGCACCTGGAAGCTCTTCGCGAGGCGCTCCACGGTGACGGACGTGAAGAGGTCGGTGTTGTACTCGAAGGTGTACTCCAGCCCGGCCGGCACCTCGGCCATCGCCAGGGAGAGGTCGAACTTCGCCGTCTCGGTGGAGACCTCTTCGATCTCCATCCGCAGCCCGGGCAGCTCCACCACGCCACCCGGAGCGTTCTGGAGCACGAAGAGCACCTGCACCAGCGGGGACTGGCTCAGGTCCCGCTCCACCTCCAGCCGCTCCACCAGCACGTCGAAGGGCATCGCCTGGTGCGCGTACCCCGCGAGGACGGCGCTCCCCACCCGCTCTGCGAACGCCGGGAAGGGCTCCTCCGGGTCCACGTCCGCGCGCAGCGCCAGCGTGTTGACGAAGCACCCCAGCACGCCCTCCGTCTCCTGGCGCGTGCGGTTCGCGATGGGCGTCCCGACGATGATGGTGCGCTGCCCCGTGTAGCGATGCAGCAGGGCCTGGAAGGCCGCCAGCAGCGTCATGAACAGGGTGCGGCCCTCTTCGCGTCCCAGCGCCTCCAGTCCACGCGCCAGCGCCCCGGGCAGCGTCCCCACGAGCAGCGCGCCCCGAGTCGTCTGGACCGCCGGGCGAGGCCGGTCCGTGGGCAGGCGCAGCGGCGGAGGACGCTCACCGAGATGGGCCTTCCAGAAGGCCAGGTCGGACTCCAGCGTCTCCGCGCCCCCGCCCTGCCGCTGCCACACGGCGTAGTCCGCGTACTGGATGGGGAGCGGAGCCAGCGCGGCGCTCGTCCCCGTCACCTCCGCCTCGTAGGTGCGAGCCAGCTCCTGGAGGAGCAGGTTGATGGACCAGCCGTCCGCGATGATGTGGTGCATCGCCACCAGCACCACGTGGCGCTCCGGCGACAGGCGATAGAGCGTCGCGCGAAGGAGCGGCCCCGTGGCGAGGTTGAAGGGCCGCCGGGCCGCGTCCCGCAGCGTGGCCTGCTCCAGCGCGCCGCCAGGGACATCCTCCCGCTCCAGCGCGAAGTCCATCTCGGGGTGGAAGACCTGGACGCAGCGCCCCTCGCTGACGGCGAAGGTGGTGCGCAGCGCCTCATGGCGCGCCACGAGCCGGCGGAACGCGGCTTCCAGCGCATCGACGTCCAGGCGGCCCTCCAGCCGCACCGAGCCGGCGATGGTGTAGAGGGGACTGCCGGGCTCCAATTGGTCCAGGAACCACAGGCGCTGCTGCGCGGAGGACGCGACCAGCGGTCCGGTGCGCGGCACGGCCGGGATGTGCTCCACCGCCCGCGCCGAAGGCACCACGCCCTCCAGCGCCCGAGCGAAGGACTCCAGCACCGGGTGCTCGAACAGCAGCCGCAGCGGAGCCTCCAGCCCCAACTCCGCCCGCAGCCGCGAGGCCACCTGCGTGGCGAGCAGCGAGTGCCCACCCAAGTCGAAGAAGTCCTCCGAGGGCCGCGCCACCGTCACGCCCAGGACCTGGGACCAGATGCGCGCCACCTGCTGCTCACGCTCGGAGAGCGCACGCTCGAAGGTCTCCGGCTCGGAGGCCCGCGCCAACGCGAGCGCGGCGAGCGCCTTGCGGTCCGTCTTCCCGCTCACCGTCACCGGCAGCGCGTCCAACGGCACCAGCAGGGACGGGACCATGTACGCGGGGAGCTTCGCCTTGAGGGCCTCGCGCACCTGCGCCAGCTCCAGCCGAGCCCCCGCGCGCGGCACCACGAACGCGGCCAGCCGCTTGCCATCCCGACCGTCGTCCAGCGCCTCCACCACACAGTCCGCCACGCCAGGCAGCCGGCCGATGACGACCTCCACCTCCCCCGTCTCCACGCGGAAGCCGCGAATCTTCACCTGCTGGTCCACGCGGCCCAGGAAGTCCACCTGTCCGTCGGGGAGCCAGCGCGCGAGGTCGCCGGTGCGGTACATGCGCTCGCCCGGCGCGAACGGGTTCGGAACGAAGCGCTCCGCGGTCAGGTCCGGGCGCCCCAGGTAGCCGCGCGCGAGCCCCACGCCGCCCACGCACAGCTCCCCCGGCGTCCCCGGGGGCACGAGGTTGAGGTGCGCGTCGAGGAGGTACACGCGGTAGTTGTCCACCGGAGGCCCGATGGGCACCTGCGTGTACCGCCGCCAGTCACGCGTGAAGAGGGCGGTGGTGTTGAGGCACGCCTCCGTGGGCCCGTAGTAGTTGACCAGCGTGGAGACGTCCGCGTGGCGCTCCACCAACTCCACCACGCTCGCGCTGAGCACATCGCCGCCGAAGCAGAGGTACGGAACCTTCAGCTTCTCCCGCGTGTTGCCCTGCTCCAGCAGGCCCTTGAGCAGCGCCGGCACCGAGTCCACCACGTCGATGCGGTTCTCCACGACATAGGTGTGGAGGGCCTCGGGCGACACGAGCGTGTCGTAGGTGGGGAGGAACAGCGCATCGCCCCGCATCAGCGGAAGGAAGAGCTGGTGCACGGAGACGTCCACCGCGGGCGAGACCAGCAGCATGTGCCGCAGCCGCTCCGCCGGAGCGAACATGCGCCGCAGCCAGTGCACCTGGTTGCACAGCGCCTGGTGCTCCATCATCACGCCCTTGGGCGTGCCCGTCGTCCCCGACGTGTAGATGACGTACAGCAAGTCATCGGGCTGGCTCTCCACCGCAAGCGGCGCGGCAGCTTCATCGGCCGCCCCGTCCAGGAGGAGCCGCGTCCCCGCGAAGCGCACGGCCGGGTGCTCCACGTCCTCCAACAACCAGCGCGCGCCCGCGTCCTCCAGCAACAGCGCCACGCGCTCCGCCGGATGCGACGGGTCCAACGGCAGCCACGCGCCGCCCGCCTTCACCACCGCGAGGATGCCCACCACCAGCTCCACGCAGGGCCGCGACAGCACCGCCACCACCGACTCGCGCCCGACGCCCAGCGACCGCAGCCGCCGCGCCAGTTGGTTGCTGCGCGCATCGAGCTCCCGGTACGTGAGCCCCTGGCCCTCGTGCCACACGGCCAGCGCCTCGGCATGAAGCGCCGCCTGCTCCGAGAACAGCTCCCCCACCGTCCGGTGCAGCGGGTAGTCGTGGTGCGCGGTGTTGAAGCCCGCGCGCAGCCGCGCCTCCTCGTCTCCAGGGAACAGGGACAGGTCGCGCAGCGCCGCCTGGGGCCGCCGAACGAACGCCTCCAGCAGGGACACGTAGCGCTCCGCGAGCCGCTCGATGCGCTCACGGGTGAAGAGGGCGCGGCGGAAGCTCCACTCCAACCGGAGGGGCCCCGCATCCCCCACCTGGGCCGTCAGGGTCAGCTCCACCTTGGACGTGGGCAGGGGCGACTCCAGCCGCTCCAGCCTCAGCCCGGAGGCCGTTCCCAACGTCCGAGGGCCTTCATCCTGGAGGCTGAACAGCACGTCGAACAGGGCACCGCGCGCCGCGCCAGCACCTTCCTGGGCCTGCGCCACGACCTGCGCGAACGGCAACTCCTGGTGAGCGAGCGCCCCTTCGGTGGTGCGAGCGACACGCGCCAGGAACGACAGCGCGGACTCCTCCTCGCGCACGGTGTTGCGCAGCACCACCGTGTCCATGAACAGGCCCACGGCGTCTCGAAGGTCCGGATGTCCGCGGCCGAGCACCGGCGCGCCCACCGCCACATCCCGAGTGGCACCGTGCCGGGACAGCAGCACCGTGAACGCGGCCAGCAGGCCGTTGAACAGCGTGGTGCCCTGACGCCGGCACAGCTCACGGAGCCCGTTCGAGAGGGCCGAGGGAAGCTCCACGGTCCATGCCTCGGCGTCCAGCGACGCGGCCTGCGTCCGAGGACCGTCGGCGGGCAGGTCGAGCGGAGGCGGCGTGGGCGAGAGTGCGCGTCGCCAATACTCGGCCTGCGCCCGCAGCTCCGGAGACTCCAGTCGCTCCCGCTGCCACGCGGCGGCATCGCGAGGCCCCGGGCCCGGCGAAGGCAGGGACTCCCCCGCATAGAGCGCGACCAACTCGCGCAGCACGACCTCCACCGATGCGGCATCGGAGATGAGGTGGTGCATGTCCACGAGCAGCCGCGCGGCGCCGCCCTCCCGCTCCACCAGGGCCGCCCGGAACAGCGGGGCCTCGGCGAGGTCGAACGGCCGGACGAAGCGACGCGCGAGCTCGGGCAAGTCCTCTCCCGCCGCGCGCAACCGCTCCAGCGTGAAGGGCACCGACGCGGCCACGCGCTGACGCACCTCTCCGTCCTCGAGCACGAACGACGTGCGGAAGGCCTCGTGCCGCTGCACCAGTGAGCGCAGCGCCGCCTCCAGCCGACCCGCGTCGAGCGGCCCTGACAGCTCCAGCGCGCCCGTCATGTGGTAACGCAGGTCGCCTGTGCCCCCCTGCGCCTGGAGCACGTAGAGCCAGGCCTGGGCCGCGGAGACGGGGTGATGTCCGCCGGCCTCCGCCACGCGAGGCAGTGAGCCCCACGCCGGCGCCGCCGCGTCCACCCGCTCCGCCAGCGTGCGCACCGTGGGCGAGTGGAACACGTCCACGACCGACACCCGGCGCCCCGTCAGCTCCGAGATGCGATGGGCCAGGCGCACCGCAAGCAGCGAGTGTCCGCCCTGCTCGAAGAAGGAGTCCGTCACGCCCAGGGACTCCGTGCCCAGCACCTGCTGGAACAGCGGCAGCAGCCGCGACTCGGTGGGCGTAGCAGGCGTGACGCGCGGCGCATCCTCGCGACCCTGTCCGGGCGTCAGCACCAGCGCGTTGCGGTCCACCTTCCCGCTCGGCAGCGTGGGGAGCGTCGTCAACGGGACGAAGTACGTCGGGACGAGGGCATCTGGCAGCAGCCGCGCCAGCACCTCGCGGGGTGAGCGCTGGGGCTCGCGAGGCACGTAGAAGGCCGCGAGCACGGGTCCGCCGTTCGCGTCGTTGCGCACCACCACCGCCGCTGCCGAGGCCAGTCCGGACGTCACCAGGCAGGCTTCGATCTCGCCCGGCTCGATGCGATGACCGCGCAGCTTCACCTGGAGGTCGGTGCGACCGTGGTGCTCCAGCTCACCGGAGGGCAGCCAGCGGGCGCGGTCACCCGTGCGATACAGGCGACCGCCCGAGGCGAGCGCGGAGGCCACGAACCGCTCCGCGGTCAGCTCCGGGCGGCCCAGGTAGCCACGGGCCAGTCCTTCACCCGCGATGCACAGCTCGCCGATGACGCCGGGAGGAAGCAGCTCTCCGGCCACATCCAGCACCAGGACCTGGGTGTTGAGGACGGGCCGCCCGACGTCCACGGCGACCTTGTGCGTGAGCTCGCTGGCCGTCGACCAGACCGTGGTCTCCGTGGGGCCGTACAGGTTGAAGATGCGCGCGGAGGTCAGCTCACGCGCACGCGCGAGCAGGTGCGCGGGAAGCGGCTCGCCGCCCACGAGCAGCAGCCTCACGCTCGCAAGCGCGGCCCGCCCCACGGGGTCCTCCAGGAGCAACTGGAGGCGCGACGGCGTGAGCTGCACGACATGGCAGCCCGTCTCCTGGATGCGCCTGCCCAGCAACTCCGGGGCACGCTGGGACGCCTCGTCCGCCAGCACCACCTCATGCCCCAGCCACAGCGGCAGGAGCGTCTCGAGCGCGAAGATGTCGAACGTCGCCGTGGTGGTGCACAACACGCGCAGCCCCTCGCTCGAGAGGGGCAGCGCCTCCACCATCGCGGCCAGGAAGTTGGCCAAGGCCCGATGGGGCACCTGGACGCCCTTGGGGCGGCCCGTGGAGCCCGAGGTGTAGAGCACGTAGGCCACGTCCTCGGGTGAGGCCACCGCCTCCACCGCGCGCCTGTCGGTAGAACCAACACCCTCCGGCAACGTCCCCCGGACGTCCACCTTCTCCACCGCCAGCCCGTCCACCGTGAGAGCGCCGCTCGCGTCCACCACCACGTGGCGCACGCCCGCGTCCTCCAGCAACAGCGCCAGTCGCTCTCGAGGCTGCTGCCCGTCCAGCGGCAGATAAGCCGCCCCCGCGAGCAGGATGCCCTCGAGCCCCGCGAGCAGGTCCACGGTCCGCGCCGTCAGGAGCCCCACCACCGCCCCGCGCCCCACGCCCCGCTCGCGCAGCGCCGCGGCCACCCGCATCGCCCTCGCCTCCAGCTCCGCGTACGTGATGCCCGCCTTCCCATCCCGCACCGCGACCCGCTCCGGCGACCGCGCAGCCTGCTCCGCCAGCAGCGCCGCCACATTGAGGTCGCGAGGGAACGGCGCGGGCTCCGGGTTCCACCCCGCCAGCCGCGCCACCTGCTCCGGGCTCACCAGCGACAGCCGGGACACGGCGCTCGCGTCACCCTCGCGGAGCACCTCGCTCACGAGCCGCCGGAAGGACTCCGCCAGCACGGCCGGCAGCTCCGCCGGGAAGGCGCTCTCGCGGAAGTCCATGTCCACCGTGAGCCGGCCCTGCCCCAACCGGTCGCTCACGTGCACCGTGAGCGAGTACGGCGTGTGCCCGTTGAACAGCCACGTGACATCCACCGGGTGCCCGCCCAGCTCCGCGTCGAACCGCCCGTTCTGGAACGAGACCAGCACGTCGAACAGCGGAGCCCCCTCCAGCCCTCCCACCCGCAACTCCCGCGAGAGCAGGTCGAACGGGTAGCGCTGCCCGCGCAGCGACCGCTGCTGCGCCGCACCCACCGTCCGCAGCAGCGACGCGAAGGGCGCCGACCCGTCCACGTCGAAGCGCAGCGGCACCGTGCCCACCGTCATGCCGAACGTGAGCAGGTCCTCTCGGGCCGTGCGGCCGTGGACGAACGTCCCCAGGCACGTATCCCGCTGCCCCGTCAGCCGCGACACGAAGAGTCCCGTGAGCGCGGTGAACAGCCGAGGCACCGTGCTCTCCGCCCCCCGAGCCACCCGCGCCACCGCCCGCGTCTCCTCCTCGTCCAGCGTCAGAGTGTGCCGCACCGCGCGCGTGTCATCGAAGGCCGTCCCCGCCGCGCGCAACAACCCACCGCCGTCCCGTCCCGCGAGCAGCGCGTGCCACTGCTTCCGGTGCTCCTCGCGCTCCTCCGACTCCAGGTACGCCCGCTCGCGCGCGACATACGCCAGATACGAAGGCTCCTGCCCCACCGCCGCCGCGCCTCCCGACACCAGCGCCGCGTAGAGGCGCCCCACCGACCGCACCAGCAACCCCAGCGAGAACCCATCCCCCACCAGGTGGTGTACACACGCGAAGTAGCCACCACGCCCTTCGCCCAGCTTCACCACCACCAGCCGGTACAGCGGTCCCCCCGTGAGCGGGAACGGGGCGCGGATCCGCTCCGTGCACCAGCGCTCCGCCGCGGCGCGAGGGTCCGCCTCCGACGAGAAGTCCACCGTCTCCACGCGAGGCACGTGCCCTTGCCCGCGCCGCTGCTGGGCCTGCCCGGCCTCCATGCGCAGCTCCAACTGGAGCGCCTCCGTGCCCCGAGCGAAGCGCTGGAGCGCCTCCGCCAGCAGGTCCAGCCGCACGGGCCCGCGCACCTCCAGCAGGCCGCCCAGGTTCGCGAAGGCGGTGCCGGGGTGGAGCTGCTCCGTCATCCAGATGCGCTGCTGCGCATGGCTGAGGGGCTGGAAGCCTTCGCCCTCCTGTCGGACAGGAGGCGCCAGCGACACCGGTGCAGCGGAAGAGACGACCTCGGCCATGGCATGTCCGCCGTGAGGAACAGGTTGGATTTGCGCGGGGTCGGGAACGAAGAAGCGAACCACCGACCCGACCCGGACCGACGGCACCTGCTGGCGCGCGAGGTCCCTGGGCCCGTTGATCAGCTCGTGCCACGGACACCGGATGCTCCGCGTGGTCTCGTCCCAGGTGCCCTTGCTGAGCGGCCCGCCTTTATGTTTGCAGCGGTCCAGGATGACGCTCCACCGCGTCCCCAACTGGAGGCACAGGTAGCGCTCGTCCTCCACGCGCAGCTGGCTCCAGTGCCGCGCCTCCAGCTCCAGCATCATGGCGCCACACCGGCCGGCCCCATCCACAGCGAGGTCCCCTCGCCCACCACCCGCGCCCCCACCATCCGACCCGCCGGCACGACCACGGCTTCTCCCGCACGGAGCACCCGCGGCGACAAGTAGCCCGCGTCCACCTCCACCGCGCCCGCCGTCACCGCCAGCACCGTCCGCACGTCGCAGATGTCCGGCGCCAGGAACGTCCCCATCGCCCTCGGCGTGGAGCGCCCCGCCTCCACCGCCGCGCCCGTCAGCGCCCGCCCGGTGTGCAGCGCCTCGCAGAAGTCGAGCTGCTCGAAATAGTCCCGCTCCGCCAGGTCTCCCAGCAGGCGGCTCGCCTCGATGCCACGCACCATCTGCGGGATGATTCCCTCGCCATAGCGCTGCACCATCGGCCGGATGAGCTTGTCGAGCGCCATCCGCCGGTGGTGCATGTCGATGCCCACATGCTCATCGAAGTAGAGCGTGTCCACTCCGTCCCGCCCGAACACCGCCCGCAGCACCTTGCTGAACTGGCGGTTGAAGTGCGGCACCACCGCCTCGATCCACCAGAGCGCCCCCACGTACTCGAACCAGCGCGGCTTGTGGCTCGTCACCCAGTGGAAGTAGCTCGTCATCAGGAGCGAGCTGGGCAAGTACCAGTGATAGTAGGCGTGGATGTCGCTGCGCAGCCCGAGCGACTCCAGCAGCCGCTCGAACAGCGTCGAGTGCTTGTGCGGATGCACCCCGTACCCGAACTCGTCGATGAAGATCTTCATCAGCTCCGAGTGCACCGGGCCGAAGTTGCCCGGCAGCGCCCGCGCCATCTGCGACGCCTCGGAGAGGAAGTCCGGCGCCACCTGGAGGATGAAGAGCTTCGCCGCCAGGCCCGGCGCCGTCGCCGCCTGCACCCTCCGGCACACCTCGCTGGGAGCCGCCTCGTAGCGCGTCAGGAGCTGCTGGCAGTATTCCTCCAGGTGCCCCAATGTCCACGGCCCGTCCACGGAGATCTCCTCCGTCAGGAACTCGAAGCAGGTGCGCTCCAGCGCCGGGCGCAGCATCGCGTTCGCCGCCACGAAGCTCGGCTCATAGAAGTCGTGGAACGCGCGCTGCTCCGCGTCCGTGAAGGCCTTGGCCGGCAGGTACAGGTTGTTCTGCTCGTACGCGTTGAAGAGCAGCCGCTGGAGGACCAGCGAGCGGCGCGTGAACAGCGCATCGCCCCGCACCGGCTCCTCCAGCGAAGCCAACGACAGCTCGGAGAGGGCCGTGGGGCGATGGTACGGGTTGTCCAGCAGCCATTGCTGGCTCGGCCCATAGGGTCGGGCGGCCTGGAGGCCGGCCCAGAGCGGAGCCAAGGCCCCGGTGGCAATCAGACGTTGGGTGTCCAGCATGGTCGCAGGGAATCAGGAGCGCGTGGCGTCGGGCCCGGGCCCGGCCTGGAAATGGAGCCAACTCTTCACCAACGAGCGCGGCCCCCAGAAATAACTCTCACAGTGATGGGCTTGCGCATACGCCGGCGCGGGCAACAGGAGTTCATGCATCCGTGACAGATTCGCCAACGGGACGCGCGGGAACAGATGATGTGTCACGTGGTAGTTGTCGTGATGCGGATGCAGGAAGAATGACAACACGTTGGAGGGGTGGTTCCGCGTGTAACCCAACACCGTCCCTGGCGGCAACCCGATGTGGTCGGAGATTTCCGCGAAGACTTTGATGAGGTGATACACAGTCATCTTGGAAATCAACCACAGCAGCGCAAAGGACAGCGCGGCCCACGCGCCCCCCAGCCAGGAGAACATCCCCAGGACCACCGCCCACCACAGCGCCACGCGCCACCGGTGTGCAACGGGGGCCCGCAGCAACGTGGCCAGGAGCGACGCGCGCCAAAGCCTCGCGTCGCGTGCGTAGAATACATACAGACTCCACGTGGTGTGCCGCCGCCCGTCCCCCGCGGGCACCTCCAGGTAGTCTGGATCCTTCTCGGGGTGGCCCAGGTACGCGTGGTGTCTCAAGTGCTCCGAGCGGTACAGCTCGAAGTCCTCGAACAGCGCCAGTCCACAGAGGAGCGCGCCCGCTCGCTGGTTCAGCGCCCGGCCGTGAAATATGTTCCCGTGCGCCGCATCGTGCAATCGATTCCCCAGCGCCCGCTGACGTGACCCGATGATGACCAGGGCCACGGGCAAGAGCAGCCACGATACATAGATACACAGTGCCCAGGCGCCGAGAATGAGCGCCCACGTCTCCGCAATCTCCAGCAGCGCCCGAACAGGTCTCGCGACCTGGAGTGCCTCCAATGTGTCTGCCCCTCCGCCCTGTGCCGCGAGGAACTCCCGCAGCTCCCACACCTCCTGCCCCCGAGGCACACCCGGGACAGACGACTCCCCTGTTCGTTGGCGCGGTTCATTCATCATGGCAAGACATTCCCGTTGACGGCGCCAAGCAGAGCCCGTGTTCACGGACTCCCACCACCTGGCCCAACACCTGTTCAACAACTGCATTCCTGGTAACCGAAGCGGCGCGCACTATCCAGGCATTCTCGGAACGTAACAATGACCTCTGACATCGGGTCGGCTCCGAGCCCCCCAACGCCTCTCACTGAGACGGCGCGACCCAACCCTGGTGACTCACGACGGGAAATGGTAGGGACACCCTCATCTGGAGAATCCCATGCACCTGAGAATTTCCGAGGAGATGGCACAGCGCTTCCCTGACCTGCGAATCAGCTTCATCGCGGTGCGAGGAATGGACAACACGGGAGACAGCCCCGCGCTCCAGGCGGAGCTGCGCACGGCGGAGGCGGACTTCCGCGCGCGGGTCCCTGACCTCGCGGCCCTGGCGGCGGACCCTCGCATCGCCGCGTGGCAGGAGGCCTACCAGCGATTCGGCGTCAACCCGAAGAAGGCGCGTCCCAGCGCGGAGGCGCTGTTGCGCCGGGTGGTGAACGGGAATCCCGTGCCGTGGATCAACAAGGCGGTGAACGCGTACCTGTTCGCGGAGCTCTTCTATCTGCTGCCCGTGGGCGGCTACACCCTGGACAAGCTCCAGGGCGACCTCCAGCTCCGTCTGTCACCGGGCTCCGAGTCCTTCACCCCCATCGGCGGCACGGAGGTGGAGCAGACCAGCGAGGGCGAGGTCGTCTACGCGGACGACGCGCGCGTGCTCACCCGGCGGTGGAACTTCCGCGACTGCGACCACGCCAAGGTGGAGGCCAGCTCGCGCGACATCATCCTCTTCGTCGAGGCGCCCTCCGCCGCGGTGTCGACCGAGGACCTCCAGGGGCTCGTCTCGCTCATCGGCGAGAAGACCCGGCAGCACTGCGGAGGCCGCACCACCCTGGGCATGCTGGACGTGCGCGAGTCTCGCTCGGTCGAGCTCCCGACCGGGTGACGGCTGTCGCTGCGTCGAACCACGCGTCATGGCGAATCAGAGGGGCGCCAACGAGCCGTCGGCGCCGCGCTCCTCCTGAAGTCGGCGGGGACCTGTCGAGGTCTTCGAGCCCCTACACACCATGGACGGTGAACGCTCTCCTGGAGGCGCCATATCGATGACATCGCTCCGCGCGGGACTCGCGCTCCAGGGCCTTTCTGGTCTCCAGGTTCGGAACATCCCATGGACACCCTCGGGCTCTTCCTGGCGCAAAAAGGCAAACCATGTCACCCCCTCGAGAACACTCGTTCTGGAGGGTTTGAGGTGGAAAAGGCTTGCGCCTCTGCTCGACGAACAATGAGTCGAGATTCGGAAATAGTTTCAGGAGCGTTGCAATCGTTTGGGCGCGTTCCTGAAATGAGCGAGCGAACGTTCACTCCATGGGCAGACGTTGAAGCGCGCTAGACGCTCGGCGCGTCACGCATCATCAAACCGCGCGGCGGTGGCGCGGCGGAATCGCGCGGGAGTCACGGAGAAGTGCGCGCGGAACAGCGCGGTGAAGTGACTCTGGCTGGAGATTCCCGCGCGCTGCGCGATGTCCGCGAGCGGCAGGGCCGTGGTGGCGAGCAGCTCCCGCGCGTGCTCGAGCCTCCGGACGCGGACGAACTGGTGCGGCGTGGTGCCTGTCGCCCGCTTGAAGCTCCGCGTGAAGTGCGACGGGCTCAGGCCCACCACGGCGGCCAGGGCCTCCAGGCCGAGCGGCTCCTCCAGGTGCGCCTCCACGAAGTCCGTGACGCGCTGGACCTGCCAGGGCGCGAGCGCTCCCGAGAGGCTCCGGGCGCGAAGTCGCTGACCGTCGAGCCGCAACAGCCGCGAGGCCAGCACGGTGGCCAGGGTCTCCACCTCGATTCGCGAGGGAGCGCTGTCGTCGCTCAAGGCCTCACCGCTGGCGCGCAGCAGCTCGCGGACCAGCGGGTCGCGCAGCTTCGAGGGACCCAGCCGCCGCAGGGCCTCTTCCATGGCGGGCTCACCGTGGAGCGACGCCAGTCGTCGCGGGTCGAGGAAGAAGGACGCCACCTGCGTGCCCCCGCCCCAGGAGAAGGCATGCGGAAGGTCCGAGCCGACGACCGCGACTTCGCCGCGGGTCAGGCGCAGGTCCACGAGCCGCCCCGAGGTCCGCCAGTGCCCCCGGACGTCCCCGCGCCCCAGGGACATGAAGAGCTGGAGGGGCGAGTGGTGATGCTCGCCTCCCTCCAGCCGCTGTCGGTAGAGGGTCATGCCCACGCCCTGCCACGCCGCCGTCGTCATGGGCGCTTCGGTCGCTCGTGGCATGGGCGTCGTCGGTGCGGGGAGCACGAGGCTCGACCCGCGTGGATGCGGCTCACATCGCGGTGGAGGTGAACACGCCGCGGCCGATGGCCATGATGCCACCGATGATGAAGAGCACCGCGAGCCCCACGCCCGCCAGGGGGAGCCCGTAGCCCGGCTGCGCCTTGCGGCGGTTCACCGAGATGAGCGCCTGGGACACGCCCGCCGCCGCCACCATCATCACGATGTGGCCAATCAGCGCCGGGTAGTAGAAGCGCGTCACCAGCACGAGGATGCCCAGGAGCACCTGGAGGTGCAGCAGGCCCGCGAAGGACGCGCCCAGGATGCGGCCGCCCTTGTCGAACGGACGCTTCGTGGCGAGCCCGAAGGCGAAGTAGGCGATGGCCAGCACGCCCGCGAGCAGCACCAGGTAGCGGAGTCCGGAGTGGGCATTGAAGAAGATTCGTTCCATGAGGCCTCGCGGTTTACCAACGGGTACAGCGGGAAGCACGTTTCAAGACGGGTCCGGCTTCGGAGTCTTCTTCGTACTCGGCGGGAGCGCGGGCGCGGCGATGCGCTCCGCGGGCGGAAGCTCCCCGGTGAGGCTCTTGAGGAAGGCCACCAGGTCATCCACCTCCGCGTCCGTCAGCGTCCGCGCGAGCTGATGCCGGGCCATCAACCGGACCATCGTCGGCAGGTCACTCACGCTGCCGTCATGCAGGTACGGCCCCGTGCGCTCGACATTGAGCAGCGTGGGCACCCGGAACTTGCCCCGGTCGTCCTCGTTCTTCGTCACGTCGAAGCGGCCCGCGTCCTTCAGCCCCGGGTAGTCCTCCACCAACCCCAGCCGCTGGAAGGACAGCCCGCCCACCGTGGGTCCGTTGTGGCACGTGGTGCAGCCCGTGTTCGCGAAGAGCTGCAGGCCCCGCTGCTCCGTCTCGGTCAGCGCGGTGGAGTCTCCCGCGACGAACCGGTCGAAGCGCGACGTGGTGGTGAGGCCGCGCTCGAACGCGGCCAGCGCCTTGGCGGCGTTCTCCAGCGACACTGGCTTCTTCGCGCCGGGGAAGGCCTCGCGGAAGCGCGCGACGTACTCCGGCATGGAGGACAGCGTCGACACCACACGGCGCGCGTCCGGCATGGCCATCTCCACCGGGTTGAGGATGGGCCCTGTCGCCTGCGCCTCCAGCGTGTCCGCGCGCCCGTCCCAGAACTGCGCGATGTGTCCCGCGGCGTTGTAGACGGTGGGCGAGTTGCGCGCCCCCTTCAGTCCCTTGTGCCCATCCGACAGCGCCTTGTTGTCCACGCCGTAGGTGCCCAGGCCGTGGCAGGTGTTGCAGGAGACATCGTGGTTCTTCGACAGGCGCGGCTCGAAGAAGAGCATCCGCCCCAGCTCCACCTGGGAAGGCGTGTCCTTGGGCGCGGGCTTCGCGTCCTTGGCGGGCGGCACGGGCCGGAAGAAGTGCGCGAGCTGGTCGGGCGTCAGCGGCTTGGGTGCGCGGGGCTTCGGCGCCTCGGCCTCCACCCCGGGCGCGACCACCGGCTCCTGCTTCCGCTCACAGGCCACGAGTCCACCGGCCCCCAACGAGGCCAGCGTGAGCAATGAGTAGAACCGGGTTCGCGACATGAGGGACTCCGAGAGTGTGCGCCGGGGTGACACGCTATCAGCAGGACTCCGAGAGGGCGTGCGCGTCTTGATGACGCACCCCACCCTCGCTTCCAGCGTCCATCAGACGGGCGTCAGCGGGCCCCTCGTCGCCCCCTCGCCCCTCGGACGTCCCGGCACGGGCTGCGCGGCTGCGCTCCGGCGACTACCTCCTTGAGACTGTCTGGGACTGTTCACGGAGAGGGACGAAAGCCCCGCCGGGAATGTCGAGCACGCATCAGCGGCCACGCAGCGGCGCATCCGCTCCGTGGCGAGCCAGCGCGGTGCCCCGCCCCCCGGACCCGGAGGATGGATGCGAGATGAACGCGGTGGGGACGAAGACGTCGAGGTGCTCGTCTGCCGCAAGTGTCTGATGCGCGGCGGCGCCCGGACGGGAGGCGCCGAGCTGCCCCGCTGGCTCCAGCGCACGCTGAGCGAGCGAGGGCTGGCCGACCACGTCCGCGTCATGCCCACGGGCTGCTTGCGGCAGTGTCCTCGCGACCAGGTCACCGTGCTCGTCACCGGCGGCGGCGGCCGACAGGGCAGCGCGCTCATGACGGTGGACCCGCTCCTTCAGCGCGAGAAGCTGATGCGACTCATCGAAGCGCGAGCGCGTCCCGATGAAGACCTCCTGTCCCCCCGGGAGGAGTCCGACGAGCGGAGCCTCTCGCAACCCGATGACTCGAGTCACACGCGGAGCTGATGGCGGTCCGAACACGAGCCGGTCGACGAGCCATGCCACGCCGAGCCCCGTCGCCGCTCCCGCCGCGTCCCACGCCAGGTCCTTGAGCGAGAAGCGGGTGCCTCGCCCCAGGTCGTACAGTTCCTTGCCCACACCGACTCCGAGCGACAGGCCCGCGCCGCTCCACAGCCGCGCTTCGGGTGAATCGAAGAGGAGCGCGCCCGCGCCGTAGCCCACGCCCGCGAGCGCGAAACACGCCGCGAAGTGCTTGGGTTTGTCGGGGCCCAGCCAGTCATCCCCAGACGAGGCATGTGCGCCCGAGACAGGGGCCAGGACCAGGAATGGGACGAGGAGCCAGGGGGAGGAGGGCCGCATGTCCAGGGATGTAGCATCCCACGGACCGTCCAGGTGGGATGCCCGGGAGCAAGCCGAACCCTCTCGCTCCGTGTGTTTTCGAGACGCGGCCAGCCGCTCGGCCTATGCTCCGGGTCGCGTGAAACGACTCGGCCCCTCGTTCACCTTCCAGCAGCAATCGACCCGGCACCCCGGGCTCGACGGAGCGCGCGGTCTGGCGGTCCTCGCCATGGTGCTCGGACACACGCTGGACGCGCTGCTGTCGCCCGAAGCGCGTCTGCACCCGTGGGTGCAACACTACTGGGCCTTCCGAGGCGTCACCGCCCCCCTGTTCCTCCTGGTGAGTGGATGGGCCGTGGTGGCCGCGCTGGGAAGCAAGCCCACCAGCGCGCGAGACACCTTGGGTCGCCGGGTCCGCCGCTCGCTGCTGTTGCTCTTCCTCGGCTACCTGCTGCACTGGCCTGGATGGCATGCGGTGCGGGACATGGGCTGGACGGACGCGATGCTCTCGCGCGTCTTCGCCTTCGATGCGCTCCAGTGCATCGGCTTCGCGCTGCTCATCGGCTCCGTGCTGCTCGCGCTCGTGCCCGCACGCGGCGGGCGTCCGCTGGTCCTGATGGCCCTGGCCGTCGGTGTCCCCGTCGCCAGCGCGGCCATGTGGAAGCTGGGCGGGGGGCTGCCCTCGCCCGTGCAGCAGTTCCTGGGCAGCGCCGAGGGAAGCCGCTTCCCGTTCTTCCCGTGGGCGGGCTTCTTCTTCGCCGGAGCCTTCGCCGCCTCCCTGCTGAACGTGCTGCGCCCGGGACTGCCGCAGGGCTTCTCGCTGCTCGCGGTGGGCGCGGGGCTGCTCGCGCTCACCCAGCTGCTCCTGGTGCCCGACTGGGGTCCCGCGAGCGCGTGGATGGTCGCGTATCGCGTGGGCCAGGGGCTGCTCGTCCTGGGCGTGGTGACGCTGGCCCCCACGCGCCTCAGTGGCTTGCTGGCGCCCTTGGGGCGGCTGTCGCTGTGGATCTACGTCCTGCACCTGCCCGTGGTGTACGGCTGGGCGGACATCGCCGGACTCGCCTCGCGGGTGGGCCCGACGCTGGGGGCTCCCGCCGCCCTGGGCGTGGCCACGGCCCTGCTCGGGGTCTGCGCGGTGGTGGCGAAGGTGGGCCGCTGGGTGACGGACCAGGCCCGCCCGTGGAGAGCGGGCTCCACCACGCTGAACGCCAGCATCGGCGGCACGCGGATGAGCCCTCGGGCCTGAGTCACACGGCCCCGCTTCAGTGGCGGGGCTCTTCCTCGGTGAACTCCGCGTCGGTCTCGGACCGCGACGCGCCCGAGCGAATCCTCGCCGACGGGCCCTGCGCGTCCTGCTCCCACGAGCGGGGGAACGCAGTCCCCTCCGACGGCGGCGTCCCCGCGAAGGGGCCCGGGAAGCCCATGCCGCCAATGGTGGTGACGTGCAGCGAGCCCTCGCGCATGCGCCGCTCGACGGCCCGGCGCAGGCGCACCGTCACGAACCGCCGCACGGGAGGCAGCAGCAGCAACAGCCCCGCCACGTCGGTGAGGACGCCCGGAATCACCAGCAGCACGCCGCCGAGCATGATGAGTGCGCCGCTGAACAGCCCCTCCTCGGGCACCTGCCGCAGGGCCAGGGACGTCTGCCAGCGGCGCATCACCCGCGAGCCCTCGCGCCGGGCGAGCCATGAGCCCACCAGCCCCGTCAGCAACACCAGGCCCAGCGTGGGCGCGAAGCCCACCTCCCGGCCGATGGCGACCAGCAGGTAGAGCTCCACGAAGGGGACGACGATGAGTGCGAACAGGAGGTACTTGAACACACCCTCAACCTAACGCCGCCTGGCGCCTCGTGCCCGGACAACCCGGCGGAAAGGGCGGCGCCATCGCGCCCGCCCCCTGGATTTCACCGTCCTCCGAGGCTCGTCGTCAGCGAGTCCACCAAGAGGTACAGGAAGAAGAAGACCCCGAGTGCGAGGAGGAAGAACTTCACCCCGGGCTGGAAGCCGCGTGCTCCCTCGCTCGTGCTCAGCCCGTACGAGGTGCTCATCGCCTCGGGGACACCGGCGACCTCGCCGGCGTAGCGCACGGTGCGCAGGTACTGGTCCACCACCATGCCGTCGTCGTTGGCGGACAGGGAGCGGCCAAGCTGGGGGTCCACCAGCCGGGCCCCCGCGCTGTTCGCCAGGAGGGCCGCCTCGGCGACCACCTCTCGCACCAGGTCCGTCCGCTCGGAGAGGGGGATGCGCAGCTCGGTGGCCACCACCTGGCCGCCCTCGCGCAGCACCCCCACCTCCACGTCCCCGTGCTGGAAGTGCCAGAGGCGGTTGCCGTCCGCGCGGACGCTCACCCGCTTCTCCGAGAGGAGGCCATCCACCCGCGCCGCCTCGTAGGGCGTGCCCGGCGTCATCGTCTGTAGGAGCAACTCGTATCTCACGCGGGTTGCGAGTATACGCCGCCCAACGTCATGCCCACCTCATCCAAGCCCCCTTCTGGCCCCCATCGCGGTGGCAGGCCCTCCCCCCCGCAGTCCTCGTCCCAGCGGGGCGGCCGCCCCCACTCGCGTCCGGAGAAGCCCGCGCCGGACCGGACCACGCCCGATTTGGGGCCGGATGGTGTCCCCCAGGTGTCCCTGCTGCGCCGCGGCGTCGAGCGCTGGCAGGCGGGCCACCCTTGGATTTATCGGGCGGACCTCAACGGCGACCCGGGACTCGAGGGCGGAGAAGTCGTCCGGGTGACGGACGGGCGTGGCTGGTTCATCGGCAAGGCGTTCTACTCACGCCAGTCGAAGATCTCCCTGCGCTGGCTCAGCTACGACGACGTCGCGGTGGACGCGGACTTCTTCCGCCAGAAGCTCCAGTCCGCGCTGGACCTGCGTCAGCGCGCGCTCCCGGGTGAGACGACGTACCGGCTCATCCACGGCGAGGCGGACGGCATCCCCGGCCTCGTGGTGGACCGCTACGGCGACTACCTCAGCGTCCAGTTCCTCGTGCCCGCCACCGAGCAGCGCAAGGTGCTCATCGCGGACCTGCTGGAGGAGCTGCTCAAGCCGCGCGGCATCGTCAACCGCTCCGACGTGGGCGTGCGCAACCTGGAAGGGCTCACGCCGGAGAAGGGCCTGCTGCGCGGCCAGCTCCCCGGCCCCATCTCCTTCGACGAGGGCCTGGTGCGCGTGCGCGCCGACCTGCTGGAGGGCCAGAAGACGGGCGCCTTCCTGGACCAGCGGGAGAACCACGTCATGGCGGCGCAGTACGCCCACGGCGAGGCGCTGGACTGCTTCTCCTACGTGGGAGGCTTCGCGCTCCAGCTCGCCTCGCGCGCCAAGAGCGTCACCGCGGTCGAGATTTCCGAGCTGGCCTCCGGGCAGCTTCGGGAGAACGCCGCGGCCAACAAGCTCACCAACGTGAATGTCGTCGTGGCCAACGCCTTCGACTTCCTGCGCGACGCGGTGGACGAGGGTCGCAAGTTCGACACCATCGTCCTGGACCCGCCGTCCTTCGCGAAGAACAAGGACGCCATCGCCGCCGCGGTGCGCGGGTACAAGGAAATCAACCTGCGCGCCATGCAGCTGCTGCGGCCGGGCGGAATCCTCATCACCGCGAGCTGCACGTACCACATGGACGAGCAGTCCTTCGAGGACATGCTCGCCTCCGCCGCGGCCGACGCGCGCCGCCGACTGCAAATCATCGAACGGCGCGGCGCGGGCAAGGACCACCCCGTGTTGCTGAACCTGCGAGAGACCCGCTACCTGAAGTGCTTCGTGCTGCGCGTGCTGTAGGGCACCGCGACACAGGTCAGGCGGTGACATGCGGACGCACGACTGGGGCGACGACGAAGAGGAGCAGGAGGACTCGCCCGCTCCAGGCGGCACGCACGTGCGTGAGCGCGCGCTGAAGGAGGTGCGCGCCATCTACCGTCAGGCGGACGCGGCCTATGCCCCCTTCTCGTGTCCGGCCAGCGGCGAGTGCTGCCAGCTCTCCCGCACGGGACGCCAGCCGTGGCTGTGGCTCCCGGAGTGGGAGCTGCTGACGAAGGGCCGCCCCCTGCCTCCTCCTCGCGAGGATGGAGGCTGTCCGTACCTGGACACCGCGGGGCTGCGCTGCACCGTCTACGCGGACCGTCCCTTCGGCTGCCGGACGTTCTTCTGTGAACGAATCCGAGGCCCCGCGCGCCAGCCCGCCGAAACGGTGGGTACGCTGCTGGAGCGCCTGGAGTGGGCGTCCCAGCGCAGGGAGCCCTCGCTCCGAGGCCCTCGCCCGCTGCTGGAGTGGCATGCGGAGGCCCTCGCCTCGGCGCGCAAGACGCGCTGATGGGTGCTCCATGCCCGGTCTGCACCGGAATCCGGCTCTTTGAGTCGAGCCATCGCCGTAAATCGAGAACTCTTCCCGCGTGCCCCTGGATGTATCAGCGTGAACTCACGCGCTGACGAGGCAATGATTGGTCCACGAATCGACCTGGGAGGCGTGGGCTTGCGGAGAAGTAGGACGACGAGGGCAACAGGTCATCGAGGGCAGTCGCTGGAAGGCCGGGTGTCCCGGTCGTGATTGCTCCTCGTTGGCTCGTCGCGCCGCAGGAATTCAAGGGCACCCTCACCGCCACCGAAGCGGCCGAGGCCATGGCCAAGGGTGTGCGAGAGGTCTCCCCCGAGGTGGTGCTGGACATCGCGCCGCTCGCGGACGGAGGGCCGGGCACGGTGGATGCGCTGCTGTCAGGCACGCGAGGTGAGCGCCGCGTGTGCCAGGTGCATGGGCCGCTGGGGCAGCTCGTGGAGGCCGCCTGGGCGCTGCTGGAGGACGGGCGCACGGCGGTGGTGGAGATGGCGGCGGCCTCAGGCCTGACACACATGGAGCCCACGCCGAGCAACGCGCGGCGGGCCTCCACCTACGGCGCTGGGCAGCTGATGCGCGCCGCGCTGGACGCGGGCTGTGAGCGGCTCATCGTGGGCCTGGGGGGCAGCGCCACCACGGACGGTGGCACGGGCGCGCTCACCGCGCTGGGCTACCGCTTCCTGGACGAGGCAGGCCATCCGCTCCCGCCCGGCGGCGCGGCCCTGTCCGCGCTGGCGCGAGTGGATGCCTCGGGACGTCATCCCCGGCTGGGTCAGGTGGAGCTGATGGGCGCGACGGATGTCACGTCATCGCTCCTGGGCCCGGATGGCGCGGCGCGACTGTTCAGTCCGCAGAAGGGGGCGGACGCGTCGACGGTGGAGGTGCTGGAGGCGGCGCTGGCGCACTTCGCGAGTGTGGCGGGAGACACGAGCTCCGGCTGGCCGGGCGCGGGTGCGGCGGGAGGCTTTGGCTTCGGGCTGACGGCGCTCGCGGGGGCGCGGCTGGTGCCGGGCTATGAGCTGGTGTCGCGCGCGCTGGGGCTGGAGCGGCGCGTGTTGCTCGCGGAGGTGGTGCTCACGGGCGAGGGGCGCTTCGACCGGCAGACCTCGCTGGGCAAGGGCCCGGGTGGACTGGCGCGCCTGGCGCGTGAGCACGGGACGCCGGTGGAGCTGTTCGCGGGCTCGGTGCGGCGCGATGACGGGCTGGAGCTCGACCTGTTCCACACGGTGGTGGACCTGAGCACCCAGGCACGTCCGGGCGTCTCCGCCGCGGACGTGCTGCGCGACGCCGTGGCTCGATGGACGGCGGCACGACTCAAGACGACACGCTGACGGCCGCTCGAGCGGCCTGCTCCCATCACGTCCGCGCGCCACCGCCGTGGACGCGCGTCGCGACGTCGTAGTGCGATGGACGGAACACGACTCAAGACGGCGCGCTGACAGACGCGCGCGCTGCCTGAGCCCTTCATGTCCGCGCGCCACCGCCGTCGACGTGCCGCGCGCTCAGACGTCGAGCGGGTCCGTCGTGCGCACCACCTTCATCCCCGCGCGGCGCAGCTCGTCGATGCCTTCGTCCGCCAGTCGGGGAAAGTCGACCGACGGCGGCAGCGGGTCCAGAGGCGGCGCGGGCACCGGGCTCATCGTGTCCACGAGGATGTGGACCCGCCCCATCCGCGAGCGGTCCGTCTTCTCGATGTGCGTCCGCAAGTCCCGCAGCGTGGAGAGCACGCAGTGGGACTTGGCCTGACCGAACACGTAGATGCGGTCGAACGTCATCAGCCGCTCGAAGAGGCGCGTGTTGAACTCACCCACGCGCTGCCCCTTCACCTCCGTCACCTCGGGCGAGAGCACGGAGTAGTTCTCCGTGAGCGGATGCTCGCCCTTGAGCTCGAAGTGCGTCGCCGTGTCTCGCGCGATGGCATGGAACGCGCTGGCCTCGTAGAACGCCGGCACCAGCGCGTGGCTCACGCCGCCCAGCAGCGCGTGGAACGGCCACACGGTGAGCACGTAGCGCCCCTGCGCCTCCAACCGCTCGCAGTACTCCAGGCTCTCCTCCGGGAAGCGCGTGGCGCGCCAGCGACCAGCACGGACCTCCGCCGCGGAGATGTTCGTGAAGGGCGCGGGAGGATGGCCCTCCGCGTCCCGCCACCAGGCCGGGTGGAAGATCTGGAAGACGCGATGCGTGTCGAGCGAGAACACCAGCTCCGTCAGCCGGTCCAGGTGCGAGTAGAGCCAGCGCAGCGAGCGCTGCGTGTCCTCCACCGCGCCCGGGACGAAGAGGCTGGCGCCGGGGATGCAGAAGCCCACCTGCACGTCGATGCCGAAGGCAGCGACACGCACGCGGTCTTCTCGCGCTGGACGAAGGCCGTGCTCGACCGCGTAGCGACGGGCCTCGGCGGCGACCTCTCCCGTGCGCTCCAGGTAGAGCTGGCCCGCGCGAGCATCGTCATGGAAGCGGGGAATGGGCAGTGGCATGGCGTCCTCCGGAGTCCCTCGACTCAACGACCCTTGGGGAAGTGACGGCGCGTCAGCTCATCGACGAGCGCACGCGTGGTGGGCGTCAGCGCGACCTTCGCGTTCTCCGCGCCGGCCTCCTGCGCTCCCACGAGCGAAGGCACCTCGGGCTCCGCCTCGAACAGCGGGAAGTAGCCCTCCGGCACCGGCTCGCCCTCCTGCCCCACCAGGCCCATGGGCCCGGAGCCATGACGGCGACGGAAGAGGACGGGGACGCCGGGGATGCTCTGCTTGCCCTCGGCCAGCTCGTTGCCGAACTTCATCACCGGCTGGGGGCCCGTCTGCGACAGCTTGTAGATGGCCGCCACCTTGTCGCGCGTGAAGGGGCACTCCATGGTGCGCGCGACGATGTGGCCGCCGTAGCCGTAGAACTGCGCGCTCGGGTCCCACCCCACCTGCCGGCGGAGCTCCTCGAACTCGCGCGTGGCCTCGGCGTCCAGGCCGTCCTCCAGGATGTTCACGGGACGGATGCCCATGTCGCGCGCCCGCGTCACCGCGTAGAGGTACTGGAGCTTCTTGTTGCCCGAGTCGAAGCGGATGGAGTCTCCCGCCCCCGGCTCGTCGCGGATGAGCTGGAACGCGGCGGGGATGCCCGAGGTGAGCGTGTCGAAGGTGTCCAGCAGGTAGCTGGAGCGCTGGGGCCGCCGCTCACGCATCGCGCGGAACGCGGCATCGTCCGAGCCATAGCGCTGGATGTGCTCGTGCCCCATCGTGCCGACGGGAATCATCCCCAGCTTGCGAGCCCCCTCCACGTTGCTGGTGCGCTGCACGCCCATGTCCTTGCAGGCCTGCAACGCGATTTCATGTTGCTGGAGGCAGGTGGCGGCGCGGAGGCCGACTTCGAAGATGCGGGCCGGGTCCTCCACCGCGTCGATGAGCTCCTTCACGGTGGCGCGCACGCGCCGCATGTAGCCCTCCGTGTCGACCGTCATCGGCACCGGCTTGACGCCCACCGCGTCGAGCGTCTCCAGCACGATGGCCTTCTGCTCCTCGCACGTGACGCGAGCCAGCGCGCGGGCCAGCCCTTCACGGTCCAGGAGCGCCTGGGTGGCCACCTGAACGCGGAAGTTGAGCTGGAGGAGGATGGGCTCCACCCATGAGACGAGCGCGGAGGGGCCGGTGACGGTGAGGATGGGCTCGCGGGAGTAGAAGTGAGCACCGCGAGGGATGGCGCGGACGGAGAGCCGCTCCTTGCGCAGGATGGCCGCCTTGAAGCCCACGCCCATCTCGTAATCGAAGCGGGCGAGGTAGTCGTAGTCCTCGGGCTTCGGCTCGGGAAGGAGCGAGCGCACGTAGGCGGCGAGGTCCAGGGGCATGACCTGGAGCCCACCCCTGCGGTGGGAGTAATAGAAAGTCTCGCGGCGAAGCGGCCAGCCCGCCTCCGCCATGCTGAACTTGTAGCCATCCGTCGCGAGCAGCGAGGTCGCCATCCTGGGTGCCTTCCTCCGATGTCACTTGAGACTACGCGGGTGCTGGTGGGTTTCCTACCCTTCCACCACGCTTTCCCGGGCATGCTGAATCGGCGGGATTAGAAACAGCGGCCATGCCGCCGGCTTCCCCCCGACGCCTGTTGCCCACGCTCGCCATCAGCCTGGCCGTGCATGGGCTCGTGGGGTGGGTCCTCGACGCGGTTCCTCAACCGGCTCGGCGTGCGTTCCCTCGTGAGGAGTCCCCCCGAACCATCGGGCTCACCTGGATGGACGTGGCGGTCTCCAAGCCCGTCGCCCCGGCGCCAGAGCCCAGGACGCCACCGTCGAGTCGCACGAAGCCCCCTGCGTCCCGCGTCTCCGCCCGACACCACGAAGCACCTCCGCCGGACGCGGTGAACGTCGCCGATGCCCCTCGAGACCTCGCCTCGGACGCGCCTCGCACGGACACCATCGATGCTCCGCGTGGGGCGGAACCTCTCGCGCGGGATGCCCCCTTCGCGAGGCCTCCACGGGCGAGCCTCATCGCCACGGAGCTGCCCGTCTCCGGAGGACGGGTGCTGGCCGCGAGCACCTCGGGAGCGCCGCCCCCGCGAGCGGAGCCAGGCGTCCGAGGCACCTACGCCCCTCCCACGCCGCAAGCGCTCGTGGAGGACCTGGTCGCGGAGAGCGTGGGACGCGGCAAGGTGGACCGAGGTCTCGTGCATCCCTACTTCACCCAGCTCGGCAAGGCGCTGGTGAACCTCTGGGACGCGGACCGCTCCGTGAAGGAGCACGGCCTCCAGGGCTACTTCGACATGGGCCTGGAGCGCACCCGTGCCTATGGGCGCGTCTGGAGCGAGCGCGCCGCGCAGTATGGTTCCTCGGGCGCCTTCGCCGCGAAGAACCAGCCCGAGGAAGACCGCCGCCGTCCGCTCAGCACCGTCGGGGACTCCTCCCTGCGCATGCGCCGCGAGCTGCGCGAGAAGATGCGCGAGGAGTTCCGCTCCACCCGCCGGGCCCTCATCCGCGTCATCCAGGACCGCCACGGACACCTGCTCGACGTGGTGCTCGTGGAGCCCAGCCATCAGCTCGAGGTGGACCAGGAAGCGATGAAGGACGTCCGCGCCGCCGCACAGAAGCTCCCTCCCCCACCCCCGGACGCCGTGGGGGGCCGGCAGCGCATCGTCAGCCTCTGGGAGTTCGAGCTGATTCTCTCCATCAGCCCGCCCATCCCCGTCTTCACGTTCGAGTTCGACGAAGCCCTCGGCTTCATCGACACCCGGCTGCCGCTCGACAAGCGCATCTACAAGCGCGTGCGCCTCATCGAGGTCCGCTGAAATCTAGAGACAGTCAATCAGCCCGTCGTAGAGCGTCTTGCGCGTCTTGGGCAGCGGCGTGTTCATGGGGTTCGGCCCCTCCAGCGCCTTCATCAACGCCTGTATCGTCGTGCCGCGCGCCAGGGGGCTCTTGCAGGCCCACGTTCGTGCCTCGACGGCAATCTTCCCCGTGGCGGAGTCGATGGACTCATAGCTCCCGCCGAACACCCAGTAGCACTGTCCGATGCGCCCCGAGCCCTGGTCGACGGAGCAGCGGAAGATGATGGACTCGATGTTGGAGTAATCCCCCTCGCAGAACGTATCGCCGCAGATGTCGTCGAAGTCTTGCTTCAGCTTGCGACGCAGCTCGAGCCAGGCGTGAAACTCATCATCGGTCTGGAAGTACGACACATCGTCGATGAACACCCGAGGAACGAGCCCCTCGGCCCCGACGCCACCCGCGACCACGGGAGACGCCGCCCCCGCGGATAACGACACCCCCAACGTCCACAGCGCCCACCAGGAACAAACACGCATCGAGCAGAACCTCCGTTGAAACCACGGCCCCCTGGCCGCACCCTTCCTTTCGAACATCGCTGTCGTCACAAGCCATGGGGGCGGGCCGGGAGTGTCCGTCTCCCGAAACGCGAGGCCACGCGCCAGCGTCCGGGCGTCCTGTTTCAACGGTCCAGATGTTCGCCATCAGCACACCCCGACAGGGCGCGCGCGTCGATGGCGGGAGGTCAACAGATGAAACAGGAACGAGTCCTCGGGGGAGCAGCGAAGCCGCTCGACCCCGATGCCTCGGCGAGGACCGCGGAGCGGACATCATTCCGCTCCGCGAAGTCCCTGGGCGTCACTCAGGACGCGCGAGACTTCCGCGCGGGCCGCCGGGTCCGGCTGCGCACCGGCGTCGACGGAGTCTGCCGGAAGACGCGGTCGTAGTCCTTCATGCTGCGGCGGATGACCTCCAGCGCCTCCGGCCGGTCATAGACCTCCGCGATCTCGACGCTGCGCTTCCCCTCTCCGGGAATCTGCTTGTACGTGAGGAAGTAGTGCTTCAAGCGGTCCAGCAGCGGACGCGGGAGCTGCGCGATGTGCTGGAGCTCGCCGTAGACCAGGTCCGACTCGAGCACCGCGATGATCTTGTCATCCGCCTCGTTGCCGTCGACCATCCGGAAGCCGCCCACCGGCACCGCGCGCACCAGCAGGTTGCCGTTGCTGACCACCTTCTCCGTCAGCACGCAGATGTCGATGGGGTCGCCGTCGCCCTTCACGTCGCGCAGGCCCGTGCGCTCCGCGCAGCGCTTCGCCACCAGCTCGTCGCAGTACGTCTGCGGGATGAAGCCGTACAGAGTGGGACACTGGCTGCTGAAGCGCTGCGGCCGGTCCAACATCAGGATGCCGGACTCCTTGTCCAGCTCGTACTTCACCGCGTCCGTGGGGACGATTTCGATGTACGCCGTGACAGTCTCCGGAGCGTTGTCGCCCGGGGTGATGCCATGCCACGGATGTGACGCGAATGACTTCTGGGGTGCTGGCTTCTTCATGTCGGTACATCTCCCGAGCGCATGCAGGCCTCGGAATAGAGTTGAGCGACCGCGTCCTCCAGCTCACGCGTGAGTGCGTCGCGGTCTTGAAGCGTCAGGTCCTTCGTGGGAATCGGCTTCCCCACGACCAGCGACACGCGCTGGCCCCACCGCACCGCCCGTCCTCCCTTGGGAAGGATGAGCCGCGTCCCTGACACGGCCATGGGCACCACCGGCACACCCGCTTGAATCGCGAGCGCCGCGGCCCCCTTCTTGAACGGCCTCAGCCGTCCGTCGTCGCTGCGAGTGCCCTCGGAGAAGAAGAGCACGCTCACCCGCTCACGCAGCGCGGAGACGGCCTCCTCCATCCTGCCTCGGTCCTCGCTTCCACCGCTGCGCGCCACGGGGATGTTGCCCGCGCGACGCAGTGCCGCGCCGAACACGGGAATCTTGAACAGCTCCGCCTTCGCCACGTAGCGCGTGTGTTTCTCCACGTACGCCAGATGCAAGGGCGCGTCGTAGTGGGACTGGTGGTTGCACACGAAGACGACGTGGCCCTCCGTGGGGATGTTCTCCAACCCCACCGCCTCATGGCGCACGCCCGCCGCCCCCAACACGCCGCGCGCCCAGAGCCTCAGGGCCTTGTCCGCCTCGCGGTGGGCCCCTCCCAGGGAGAGCGCCGACACCACCGACGAGAACACCCCCGTCAACCCCACCGCCGAAACACCCGCGAACGCTGTCCGGACGATGTCTCGAATCACACGAACTCGTGAGCAGGGAACAGGAGCACGTCCGTGATGCGCTGGACCCCGAGCAGCAGCATCAGGATTCTGTCGAGCCCCACGGCGATACCCGCCGAGGGTGGCATTCGACCTACCGCGTCGAGGAACCGCTCGTCCAGAGGATACACGGAACGGCCCAGCTTTCGCCGGAGGTCCTGTTCCTCGAGCAGTCGAGCCCGTTGCTCCGCCGCGTCCGTCAGCTCGGAGAACCCGTTCGCCAGCTCCAAGCCCTTCGCATACAGCTCCACCCGCTCCGCCACCGCCGTGTCTCCCGGCTTGAGCCGCGAGAGCGCCGCCATCGACGCGGGATACTCGATGAGGAACGTGGGCCGCTCATGGCCCAGGCCCCGCTCCACGCGCTCGAGGAAGAGGTGGAAGAACACGTCATCGAACGTCACCGACTCGCCCGTCCACACGCCGATGGCATCCGCGGCCCGCTTGAGCGACGGCCCGTCCGAGTGCACGCGGATGTCCACGCCCGTCGCACGCAGCACGGCGTCCCGCACGGTGATGCGCTCGTACGGCGTGCGGGTGAAGAACGCCGGGTCCGCGCCGGGCTCTCCTTCCGTCGCGCTGCGCCCCGCCTCCGCCAACGCCCCTTCCACGTCCGCCATGATGGCGTGGTAGTCCGCGTCCGGCCGGTAGAACTCCAGCATCGTGAACTCGGGATTGTGCGTCTGTGAGACCTCGCCGTTCCGGAACACCTTGCACAGCTGGAACAACGGGCCCGCGCCATCCGCGAGCAGCCGCTTCATGGCGTACTCGGGGCTGGTGTGAAGATAGAGGGGGCGAGCGGTGCCGACGCCCGTCTCCGGGATGAAGCCCGCCTCGAAGGCGTTGATGTGCGGCTCCATTCCCGGCGTGGGGATGAGCAGCGGTGTCTCCACCTCGAGGTAGCCCTCCGCGGTGAAGAAACGTCGCAGGGCGGAGTAGAGGGCCTGGCGCCCTCGGGCGGCCCGCCATTGAGAAAGGTTGGGCATGCGCGAGGCGGAAGTAACATGGGGGTCGACATGCTCCCAAGGATTCCCCTTCTCCTCGCTGTCGCCTGCTGCCTGGGCGCCTGCCACAAAGCGCCCCCCGCGCCTTCCCTGCCGCCGCCTCCCACCGAGGCGGAGCGACTGACGGCGGACGTGCGCTCGCTTGCCTCCCGCGCCGAGGCGCTGCTGGAGGCCCAGCACCAGCTCGTCTGGGTGTTCTGGACGGAGGGGCGTCATGTGGACGTCTCCGCGACGTACGCGGGGCAGGAGGACCTCTTCACCCTCGACAACATCCGCAAGGTGGACCGGCTGCGGCAACTCACGAAGGACCCTCGGGAGGTGCGAGCCCTCACCGCCCTGCACTCCCACTTCGCGGGCGAGTACCTGTCGCACGCGCTGGCCGAATACAACGACGCGTCCGCCAACCTGGAGGCGTCGCTCACCTTCACGGTGGAAGGCCGGGAGCTGCGCTACCGGGACCTGGAGCGCCTGCTCGCCAACGAGCGGAACGCCGCGCGGCGCAAGGCGCTCTACGCCGCGGCCACGCCCTCGCTGGAGCGGCTCAACCAGACGCTGCGCCGCAAGGAGGTGCGCGCCGAGGAGCTGGTGAAGGAGCTGGGCTTCGCCTCCTACGAGTCGTTCGGCGGCGAGCTGCGGCAGGCGGACCTGGCCCAGCTGAGCGTGCTCGCGGAGGAGATTCTGCAGGCCACGCAAGCGCCCTACCGCGTGGTGATGGAGCGGCTCGCGCAGCGGGAGCTGGGCGTTGCCTTCAAGGACATCACCCGCGCGGACATCCCGCGCCTGTTCCGCGCGCGCGAGGTGGAGGATGCCTTCCCCAAGGGCGAGTCACTCACCAAGGCCCAGGCGACGCTCGCCGGGATGAAGCTGGACCTGGCCGCCCTGAAGAACGTCCAGATTGATTCGAGGGACTTGCCCCGCAAGAACACCCGCCCCCTGGCGCTGGCCGTGCGCGTGCCCGACGACGTGCGCGTGTCCTTCAAGCCGGGCTCGGGTGTGCTGCATCAGGCGCGCGTGCTGCACGAGTTCGGTCACGCGCTGCACCTGGCCTTCACGCAGGAGAAGCGCTTCGAGCTGGCGCGGCTGGGCAACCCCACGGTGGGCGAGGCGTACTCGTCCCTCTTCGAGGACCTGCTCGAGGACCCGGTGTGGCTGGAGGAGCACGCGGGCGTCAGCGGCGAGGAGCGCGCGAAGTACCTGGCGACCTCCAGCGCGCACAAGCTGTACCTCATCCGCCGCGCGGCGGGCCGCCTGCTGTACCAGCTGGAGCTGCACCGGCGCACGACGGAGGTGGACCCCAAGGTGCTCTACCGCGAGGTCCTGTCGCGCACCGACGACATCCCCATGACCGACGAGGACGCGGAGCGCTACCTCGTGGACCAGGAGGACTTCTTCCAGTCCGCGGACAGCTTCCGGGCGTGGTTCCTGGCGGGCCAGCTCCAGGCCCAGCTCAAGGCCCGCTTCGGCCCTTCCTGGTGGCATGCGCCGCAGGCGGGTGAGTTCCTCAAGGGCCTGTGGACCCAGGGCAACGCGCTGTCCGCGCGCGAGGTGGCGCAGGCCATCGGCGAGAAGGGCATCGAGCCGGATGTGCTGCTCCTGCGGCTGGGCACCACGCTCCAGGTCCCCATCCGCCTGGACATGCAGGGCGAGGAGCCCGGCCCCATCCCCGCGCCCGGCCCCGAGGGCGTCACCGCGCCCCCCGCGCCGTAGAAACACGAAGGGCCTCCGCCCGGGAAGGACGGAGGCCCTGGTGTCGTGCGCCGTGGAGCGCGCGAAGGACTACAGGAGCTTCATCAGCTCCGCGCGCTTGGCGTTGTACTCGTCATCCGAGAGGACGCCCGCGTCCTTCAGCTCCTTGATCTCCTTCAGGCGCTGCGCGGGGCTGCGCGTGTCGGCGGGAGCCGCCTGGGGAGCGGGCTCCTGGGGACGCTGCTGCTGTTGCGGCTGGTTGTTCATGAACTGCTGGGCCATGCCGAAGCCCATGCCCATGCCCATGCCGCCCAGCGCGTTGCCGGAACCGGAGCCGTCGCCGCCCTTGGCCATGCCCTCGGCCGCGCCGAGCATCGCCTGGCCCTGGGCGTACTGCTGGAAGCCGCCCGCCAGCCGCGAGTAGGCCACGTCCTTGGAGAGCTTCTTCAGCGTCCCCTCGTCCTCCTCCTTGATGCTGACGTGGAAGTTGCCCATGCGCACCACGGTGAGCCCGTAGTCGTCCACGTGAGGCTTGAGGCCGGCGATGACCTCCGTCTCGATCTCCTCCGTGTACGCGCCGCTCGTCACGTCGAGCAGCGGCCAGCGCTTCTTCACCAGCAGCTCGGCGATGCGGTCCCGCGTCACCTTGAGCACCTGGTTCTTGAACCAGCCCAGCAGCTCCTCGTTGCTGGAGCGGCCCATGCCCACCAGGCCCACCACGAGCTTCTCCGGGTCCGTCACGCGGATGGAGAAGTCGCCGTACACCATGGTGCCGATGCCCAGGCCCGTCTCCGGGTCCCTCACGTCACCGATGGGGCCCCCGAACTTCACGCCCGCGAACTCGCGGACGGAGACGAAGTAGACCTCGGTGATGAAGAGGTTGCCGCCCGTGAACTTCTCGACGAAGCGAGAGAGGAACGGGATGTTGTTCGAGTCGAGCTGGTGGCGGCCCGGCCCCAGCTTGCCCTCCACCTTGCCGTCCTTGACGAAGAGGGCGACCTCATCGGCGTCGACGGTGAGCTGGGTGAGCATCCGGATGTTGTTCTCCGGATACTTGTAGATGATTTGACCCTTCGCCGTGTCCGCGCGGGCGATGAAGTTGCGCTTCGCCTCACCCTTGATGGTGTCGAAGATACCCATTGCTAGTCAGCGCCTCCGTGGCCGCCATGGCGGCCGGCAAATCCGCGCCCCCACATCCGACCCTCTTAAGAACATGGCGTCCGAGGCGAAAGCGCGCCCGCTTTCCCCCCGGAGCCTTCCCTGCAACATGCCAGTTTCATTGGCGATTGCCTAGCCGCTCGCCCGGAAGGCCGGCCTCCGGGTGAACAGGCGGGAGGGCGGCTCAGCCCCAGCGGCTGACCAGGCGCTCACGGTCCAGCAGGCGGATGCTCGCCCACAGGAGGAACAGGTCCAGGACGAGCACCACCGCCCCCTGGAGGGCGTAGAAGGCGAACCCCGCCTTGAGCAGCCCCGCCACCTGCCCTCCCACCATTCCCACCAGCGGGAGCACCACCAGGGCGGATATCTGCTGCGCCATGCGCGCCTCGCTCACCCGCGCAGAGATGAGCACCGCCACGCCGTTGCCGAAGAAGGCGAACAGGGGCGCAATCACCAGCACGCCGAACGTCCACAGCGCGTTGGGCATCAGCGGCGCCTTCACCAGCGGCCACGCGACGATGTCCACGCCCACGCAGAAGAAGACGAAGGCCACCCAGGTGATGAACACGGCGGGAACCAGCGACGCCAGGCTCTTGCCCGCCACCAATTCCGCGGCCGTCAGCGGCGAGGCCAGCAGCGGCTCCAGCGTCCGCCGCTCCTTCTCCCCCGCGACGCTCTGCGAGGAGATGAGGATGGGGACGAAGATGGGCATCACCAGGAACAGGCCGAACCAGTCCGTCAGCGTCTTGTCGATGAGGAAGCGCCCGGCGCTCGCGCCCAAGGGCAGCGAGGGGTCATAGAACTGCGCCACGCTGCGCAGGTCCGACTGATGAGGCGTGTTGACGTACGTCCACACGACCCCGATGGGCACCGCCACCAGGACGGTCGGCAGCACCGCCATGGAGGCCAGCAGGCCCACGTTCTTGCGCAGGTCCAGGAAGTCCTTCCAGAACACCGCCAGCGCCCGGCGAGGACGAAAAGCCATGGCTACGCTCCCCCTTCGCGAAGCAGGTCCAGGTACACCTCTTCCAGCGGACGCTGGGCGGGCACCGCGCTGTGCACGCGAGCCCCCGCGCCCACCAGGCACGCCAGCACATCGGGCGCGTGGGCGTCATCCTCCAGCATGACGCGCAGCCGCATGCCCTCCACCAGCACGTTGGGCGCGAAGGGCAGCGTCGCGAGCACGTTGCGATAGCGCTCCGCCTCCCCCTCCACCCGTACGTCCAGCGACTGCCCGGCGCGGCGCAGCTCCCGCACCGGCCCCATGAGGAGCAGTCGGCGCTTCACCACCGCCACCCGCTCGCACAGCCGCTCCACCTCCGCGAGGTTGTGCGAGCACAGGACGATGGTGCGCCCCTCCGACGCCAGCTCCGCCACCGCGTCGCGCACGGTGCGGGCGGACTCGGGGTCCAGGCCGCTGGTGGGCTCATCCAGGAAGATGACGCGAGGGTCATGGACCAGCGTGCGGACGATGGCGAGCTTCTGCCGCATGCCCTTGGAGAAGCCGCCCACCGGGTCCTCTTCGCGGTCCGCCAGGCCGAAGCGGGCCAAGTAGTGCCGGATGCGCGGCCAGGCCTTGGCCTCGTCCAGCTCATGCAGCTTCATGAAGAAGCGCAGGTTCTCCCGCGCGGTGAGCCGGTCATAGAGGCCGGGCTGCTCCGTGAGCAACCCCACCACCTTGCGCAGCGACTCACCCTCGCGGTCCGCGCGGTGGCCCCACACGACGGCCTCGCCCTCGCTGGGGCTCAGCAGGCCGGTGAGCATGCGCACCGTCGTCGTCTTCCCAGCGCCGTTGGGGCCCAGCAGGCCGAACACCTCGCCCGGCCGCACGTGGAAGGACAAGCCCTCCGCCGCGACGCGGTTTCCAAAGCGCTTGCCCAATCCCCGAACGTCGATGCCGCTCAATCGACGGTCACCAGGACGAACTTGTTGTTGATGTCGCGGTCGATGGGCGTGACGACCTTGTCGGGCCCCACCGCGTTGCGCAGCGTGTTGAGCATCTTCTGCTCGGCCAGCACCCACTCACGCCCGGGCCGCGCGACGGCCGAGCGCAGCTTCGCGTTGTAGTCACCACCGCGGTACTGCTCCACGGTGTTGCTGGAGTAGAGCGTCTCGCCGCGCCAGTTCATCAGGTACGCGATGATGGGCTCACCCTCCTTGCGCTGGTCATAGTAGCGCCAGAAGAGGTCACGCTGCGTCCAGTGGTGGGACAGGTCCACCCAGTGGTTCCAGTTGAACCAGAGCGCGAAGCTGGCGGCCAGCATCCAGAACGTGCCGAACAGCATCACCCGGGCGCGCATCAGCGTGGCCACCACGGCCAGGGCGCCCGCCACCGCGAAGACGAAGCCCAGCGCGCCCTTGACGTTGACGGGCTCCGACAGCGAGCGCAGCAGCGAGTCCTCGCCCACGGGGTTCTTGAAGCCGCGCACCGCCATCACCGCGCCCACCAGCGCCAGCACGAAGGCCAGCGTCTGCAGTGATGCGCGCCCTTCCGGCTTCTCCTTCGTCGACAGCCAGCCGAGGAAGCCCGCCGCCAGCGCGACCGCCACACCGATGAGGCCCGTGGCGGACACCTTCGCGCCGGACGTCACGGCGGCCAGCGTGGACAGCCCGCCCAGGAGCATCAGCACCGCCACCGCGCGCGAGCCAGGCGTCACCTTGTCGCGAGACTTCGGGGAGAACGCCTCGAAGGAGAGGTAGACGCCGAAGGCCAGCAGCACCAGGGTGACCAGGTCTCCGGTCCACAGCGCTCGCGAGAAGAAGGCGATGGGCCTGGTGACGAGCTCCTGCGGATAGGGCCGGTCGTAGTTGTAGACGAACAGGTCCGTGAAGTTCTTGGGGTTCTCCGCCAGGTCCTTGCCCACGAGGACGAAGAGGACCAGGCCGAAGATGAGGCTCACCGCGTGCGCCGGGATGCCGTCCTCCCACAGCCGGTCGATGAACAGCGCGATGAGCACCGCCAGGCCCGGCAGCACGGGGAAGACGTAGTGGTGGAACTTGGTGGCGCTGGAGGCCAGGAGCCAGAAGGAGAAGGCCACCCACACCACGGCGAGCACGGCCAGGTGGTCCGACTTCTTCTCCGAGCGCAGCTTCAGCCGCGTGACGATGGCGAACGCACCGGGGAGCAGCGCCACCCACGGGAAGATGCCGAAGCCGCCCTGCTCGATGAAGTAGATGAACGTGCCGCCCGGCGTCGTGGTGTGCACGCCCGCGGTGAGGCGGTTGAGGTGGTCGTGGACGAAGAAGCGGTACCAGAAGAGCTTGCCTTCATCGTCCACGCTCTTGAACAGCGACATCACGATGTACCAGGGCGCCGCCACCGCGAAGAACACGAGGATGCCGGAGCCCAGCTTCATGCGGAACATCTGCGCCCACAGCACGGGCATGGGCTGACGCCCCTCGCGCACGTCCTTGCGGAAGCCCGAATCCGTCAGCCAGCGCAGGTGCGCATCGAGGCTCGGCCCGTCCCACGGGATGACCGCCAGGGCCGCGTAGAGCACGAGGATGACGGCGGGGAGCCCCACGCCCAGCAGGCCCTTGGCCAGCGTGGACAGGCCCGCGAAGAAGTAGAAGCCGTACCACCAGGCCGCGCGGTGCTTCGTCGTGTCATCGAGCTGGCCGATGAACGCACACGCCATCGCGCAGACGAACGTGGTGACGAACGGCGTGTCCGTCACCGTCTGGCGGGTGAGCAGGAAGTACAGCGGCATGGTGGCCAGCACGAAGCCGGTGGCCAGGCCCGCGCGGCGGCTCACCACGCGAGCCACCGCCAGCGACAGCAGCGCCACCGCGGTGATGCTCAAGAGCGCGAAGGGCACGCGCATGCCCCACTCCGTGTACAGGCCCAGCTTGTCGCCGGCGCGCACGGTGCCCACCACCTGCATGCCCAGCGCCTGCATCCACATGGTCAGCGGGGGCTTGGAGAAGAACCACGCGTTCTCCCAGTAGGGGAACACGTAGTCGCGGCGGACGATCATGCTCCGCGCCACTTCTCCATAGTGCGTCTCCCAGCAGTCCCAGAGCCCCACCGCGCCCAGGTACGGAAGGAAGAGCAAGGCCGCGAAGAAGGCCGTCGCCGTCACCACCCGCGCGCTGTCCGACAGCGCCGCCCACCGCTGCATCCACCGCGCGGAGAAGGTCTCCTTGCCGAGGACCGCCTCGGCGAAGGTCTGCTCGCGCTGCTGTTCCTGCTGTTCGCCGTCGCTCGCCACGGGTGATGGGCTCCTTGAATCGTATCGGGCGGTTGCCTGCGCATCTCGGGCAGGACGCGGCCTTATATCCCCGCCTCCCCCTCGGGTCGACCTCCGCCGGAGGCCCCCCGTGAGGCGGCGTGCGCACCATTGTGCAAGAGCCTGCACGAAGGTGGGAGGCATACATGAGCGCGCCGGCTGGGCAGCCGAGGGCACGGGCCTTGTAAGGGCAGCCCCCCGTCCAGTTTCGGAGGCTTCATGCTTGTCTCAGCGGTGACCCTGGGGTTCGCGCTGCTCCTCGCGCAGGTCGAGGACAGCCCTCCTGCCCAGCCCCCCACGCTCGTCCTTCAGCCGGCCAGGAACCCGCTGCCCGTGCAGGACGCGGAGCGCCTCGTGGTGTGTCTCGACCTGGGGCCGACGAAGTCGGTGCCCTCGGGGAAGTGGCGGGCCCAGTGCGACCACGAGCAGCGGCGCTGTCTCATCACCCCCAGCCATGAGCTGGATGCGGGCGGCCAGGAGACGGAGCGTCCCCTGGAGCGGGTGCGCGCCTGCGTCAGCGAGATTCACGTGCCCGTGCCGGGGGAGTCCCTGAAGACGTATCAGATGGAGCCCTCCATCGCGGACGCCCCCCCGGGCTGGTACCGCGATGAGCGCGGCCGGGTGATGCAGTTCAACTTCGACCTGCACCGCCGCATCTGGCTCGGGGGCGCGTGGAGTCCGCTCCAGACGCCGTCCAAGGTGCTGGAGAACCGCGTGCGCCTGGACTTCGGCATCGCGCTGGAGGTCCCCAGCGAGAAGCACCTGCATCGCATGCGGATCCTGGAGACGGAGCTGTTCCTGGGCGAGCCGTCCTTCGACACGACCTTGTTTCGCTACGACTTCAGCGTCGAGCGCGATGAGCCGCTGTTTCGCGTGACGACCTTCTTCGGCGAGCCGCGCCGCCACGACATCAGCATCAACCTGGGGACCTGGATTGAAGTCTTGCGCGTGGAGGAACTGGAGCGCGGGGAGCTCGAGGGCGGGTTCCTCACCTGGGCCACCGTGCACGCCACGCTGGACTTGTGGCACTCGGAGGACAGGGTGTCCTTCGTGCGAGTGCGCGCGGGCCCTTCCGCGGAGCGCGACTACAAGAACAACGTCAGCACGTTGGTGCCGGGTGCGGTGCTGGAGGGAGACCTGACGCTGGACCGGGATGGATTCCACCACCTGCGCTTCGGCGCGGAAGCGGAGAAGGTGCTGCTGTCGGGCAGGGTGGAGGGCCGCCCGCTGCGTCCGGAGCGGCTGAAGGTCTACGCCGGCTATGAGCTCATCCTGCTGGCCATCAACGACCAACCCCTGAGCCTGGTGGCGGATGCGCGCGGTGCATGGCGCAACGACATTCCCCAGCTGCCCACGCGCTGGGAGTGGTCCGCGTCCGCGGGACTGCGCTTCTCGCTGTGGGCCCCCGCGCGCCACACCGCGCCCTTGGCCGACAAGGCTCGGAACTAAGCCGTGCTCGCCCTTGGACTCGCATTGCTCCTGGCCTCGGCCCCTGCGGCGGGAGCGCAGCCCACGTCACCCTGCACCCGAGAGGACACGCCGGGTGAGGGGTATCCCGTCTGCTTCGACCCAGGAGACGGGGTGCTCGTCGGCGCGGGCCTGACGGGGCGCAGCGGCGCGACGGCGGCGTCCCTGCGCGCGGGCATCCGCATCCGCACGGGGTACAGCAGCCACAGCAAGGGCACGCCGTGGTTCACGAACCATCGACTCCTCGGAGTGGAACTCTGGGACGGCGACCAACGCGGGCTGGACTTCGTCGCCTATGACGGGCTCTTGCGCCGGCACCTGGAGGAAGGCTTCATCCTGGTGCCCACCTCGAGGCCCGTGCGCATCCCCTTCCCCTTCGACGTGACGGTGGCCGTGCGCGCGGCCCACCTGCAGCGTCGCGTGTGGGAAGGCCCCGGGTGGACGCTGGAGACCGGGCGCGTGGGGCTCCTCATCGACCCCTTGCGCTCGGAGACAGGCAAGGCGTGGCTGGGCCTTGGCCCGGTGGCGAGCCACACCCTGCGACGCTCCCGCGATGGCACGACGCACATGCTGTCCCCCTTCACCTCGCTGATGGTCGACCTGGGGCTGGAGAGCGATGACGGGCTGTGGGCGTTGCGCGCGACGGGACTCGCGGGGTGGAACCTGGGCATCGACGGCGGGACACGCTTCCGGGCACGGGCCGATGCGGCCCTGGAGCGCGTGTTCCTCGCGGTGGCGGACCAGCCCATCGCGCTGCGGCTCTCCGGGGGCTACGTCCGAGGGGACGCGGGGCTTTCGTTCCGCGATGAGTGGACGCTCGACGCGGGCCTCGTGGTGCGTGCCTTCAGCACGAAGTGGTAGGCCCAGGCCCGGGTTCGACGGCGCGGCTCCGCGTCACGAAGGGTCGGCGTCAGCCGGGACGTTCCTCCTCGTCCCAACCGCGCTGGCGTTTGCCGGGCGGAGTAAGGAGGGAACCATGGAGAGAAAGCTCGTCTCGATTCAGAGGGTGGACCACCTGGAGGACATTCCCGGAGCTGACAGCATCCTGAAGGCGCGGGTGATGGGCTGGGATGTGGTGGTGAAGAAGGGGGACTTCCGCGTCGGCGACGCCTGTGTCTTCTTCGAAATCGACAGCCAGCTTCCCGAGGGCAAGGACTGGGCGGAGTTCCTCCGGCCCCGAGGTTTCCGGGTGAAGACCGCGCGGCTCCGGGGCGTCCTGTCCCAGGGGCTCGCTCTTCCTGTATCGATTCTCGAGGGAGAGACGCCCCCCGTGGGCACGGACATCCGTGAGCCCCTGGGCGTGGTGAAGTTCGAGCCCACCTCGCCCGAGGGCAGCGACGTCGCCGCGCCCTTCCCGGCCGAGGTCCCGAAGACAGATGAAATCCGGTTGCAGTCCGCCCTGGGCGTGCTGGACGAGCTTCGAGGCCACGACTTCTACGTCGCCACCAAGCTGGACGGCACCTCGGCGACATACGTCAGGATGCTCGACGGAACGCTGGTGGCGTGCTCGCGCAACTGGGCGCTCCGGCCGAGCACGAGCCGGACGTGGCAGATGGCCGAGAAGTACAACCTGGCCACCGTGCTTCCTCCGGGCTTCGCCATCCAGGGTGAGCTGTGCGGCCCGGGCATCCAGAAGAACCGGCTGGGACTGGACGCCCTGGACCTGTTCATCTTCAGTGTCCACGACTTCCGGACCGGCCAGTACCTGGGCCACGCGGAGCTCCTCGCGTTCTGTGAGCGGCTCGGGCTGCGCATGGTGCCCGTCGAACACGTCGTCACGGGTGAGGCCGCGCGGACGTTCGACCACGGCCTGGAGAACTACCTGAAGCTCGCGCAGGGGCTCTACAGCGGCACGAAGAACCGCAAGGAGGGCATCGTCATCCGCCCTCTCGTGGAGCGGACATCGCCCACGCTCGGGGGCAGCAGGCTGTCGTTCAAGGTCATCAACAACGACTTCCTGCTCAAGGATGAGGACTGACGCCAGGTCCCCCCGCCGGAGGCAGCTCCGGTGGGGGGACGTCCATCACCGTCCGCAGCACGGCCTCCGCGGCCCGCAGTCGAGCATCCTGCGGGTCCACGCGCCGCGCTTCTTCCAGTCGCTCCAGCGCACGCGGTAGCGCGCCTCGCGCCAGCTCGCAGCGCACGCCCGCCTCCAGCGCGCCCGTGTCCGAGGGCCCGTAGACCTGGGCCTCATCCGCAGCGTGGCATCCCTCCTCCACCCTCCCGGCATCGAGCAGCGCGCGCGCCAGCTCCACCCGTCCTCCCACGTGTGACGGCGAAAGGCTCACCGACTCCGAGAGCGGAGTGATGGCGAACCGGGGATATCCCAGGCGGCGCAACACCGCGCCCAGCTCCCGTCGAGGCCCCGAGGCTCCGGGCATCAACAAGGCCCGTCCGCGCGCCTCGCGCAGCACCGAGGGCTCATCGAATCGCAGCTCCGCCACCATGCGCCCCACCACATCCTGGTAGGCGGGCCACTGCGCGGGCCAGGTGAAGACCAGTCGGTAGACCCACTCACCGCGAGGCACGAAGTACGCGACGAGGTGCCGTCCTTCACCCGGTCCTTCGAGTCGCGCACGCAGCCGCTGCGCCATGCGTCCGCCCACCTGCGTCGTCGACGGTCCCTGCACCGACAGCGTCCGCCCCTCGGGGCCGGGAGCCCCCAGCGGCAGCGTCTGCTCCTGGTAGCGCCGCGCCTGCGCGAGGCCATCCACCGGCTCGCCCGTCTCGATGGCCTCCGCGGAGAACGTCGCGCGCCCGAGCCCCGGCAGGCCATTGGAGAACGTCCTCCGCCCCTGCCCATCCATCTCTCCGCGCCAACCCTCCGGCAGCTCCACCGAGATGCCGAAGCCGTCATCGCGCTCCACACGCCACGCCGAACGCTCCGTCACCACCACGGCCGCCACCACCACCGCGGCGAGAACCCCACCGAGCGGTCTCGACAAGCTCCGCCGCGCTGCCAGGTCGCGCGGCTCCAGGAAGGCTCCGGCGAGCCCTCCCGCAACGAGCCCTCCGAGATGACCCGCATTGTCCACCCCGACCGAGGTCCACCCCATCCACAGGAACACCAGCACCGTGGGGAGCGCGCTCTCACCCGAGAGCCAACGAACGCGGAAGAGCGAGCGGTGACGCCGGCCCAGCACGAGCAGCGCCCCCAGACATCCATAGACGAGCCCCGAGGCGCCCACGCTCACCGCACCGGACCAGGCGAGCGAGCTGGCCATCGTGGTCAGCGCCACCGTCACCAGGAACGCGAGGTAGTCGCTTCGCCGGCAGACCCGCTCCAGCGCGCTGCCCGCGGCCACGAGCACGGTGACGTTGAGCAGCAGGTGCAACACGTCCCGGTGCAGGAGGTTGGCCGTCAACAACCGCCACACCTGCCCCGCCTCCAACACCAGGGGACCTGCCTTGGCGCCCCACCTCACCAGCGCATCCACGTCCACCGGCCCCTGGCTCCAGAGGAGGCCGTGGAGCCCCACGAGGACCCCCGCCAGGGCCACGGTGACCCAGGGAATCACCCGAACCCCACCTTCTCCGGCCGGTTGACCGATGGACAACAGGGCCGTTTGCCCCACTTGCCGGGGAGAAAGTCCTGTCATTTGAAGGGGATGCATGACTTGTGCGCCGAAAGGCCGTTCTGCTATGACTGTACGCGGATCGGACCCGTGCTGAAGCTCATCATCGAAGACGACGAGGGGCGCAAGACCGTTGTTCCCTTCGTGCGCGACGAGATCACCATCGGCCGTCAGGAGGGAAACACCATCCGCCTGACGGAACGAAACGTGTCACGTCGGCACGCACGACTGGTGCGGTTGAACGGCCATGTCGTGGTGGAGGACCTGGGTAGCTATAACGGCACCCGGATCAACGGCGAGCGAATCGCGGGTCAGTCACCCCTCAGTGAGGGTGATCTGATCCAGATCGGCGACTACGACCTGGCACTCCAGGCCGAAGGCGCCAACGCCATAGGCGCCATCACTACCAAGGTACCCGCGCGCCGGCAGGAACCGGAGCCAGAGCCCAACGAGCCCGCGCGCTCGTCGCGGGATGAGGACGAGGCTGGGGGAGGGAGTGGTGATGAAAATGACCACACGCCCCCATCCCAGGATTCGGCGGACAAGCGCCGGAACTCCACGTCCATCATCCGGCTGGACCATGTGGAGGCGGATCGTCCTCGGAAGCTGGAGGATATCCCGACCCACGATGCTCCCCGGCTCGTGGTCCTGAGTCCCGACGAGCTCCGAGGTCAGGAGTTCGCGTGCATCAGGACCGAGCTGCGCATCGGCCGCACGGACGACAACGACATCGCGTTGGATCATCGCTCGCTGTCGCGCACACACGCCAAGCTGGTCCGCGAGGCGAGTGGGGAGTGGCGCGTCATCGACATGCAGTCCGCCAACGGGATGACGGTCAACGGCGAGAGCTACGCGCAAGCGTCCCTGGGCAGCGGCGACATCGTCGAGCTGGGCCATGTGAAGCTGCGCTTCCTGCTCGCGGGTGATGCCGCCGACGAGGGCGAGGACTCCGAGCAGCCGTCTGGCAGCAAGTTGAAGTTCGTGGTGCCTCCGATCATCGCCCTGGCACTGGGCATCGGCGGCTTCTTCATCTGGAACCTGACGCAGAACCAGGGCACGAATCCTCAGCCGGGTCAGACGCCTCCGGTGGTGGCGCAGACCGCGACTCCGCCCAAGCCGGCGGTGGACCCCGACCCGACTCCGCCGCCGGTGGAGCAGCCGGAGGCCAAGCCGCCCGAGACGCCGCCCACCCCGGCGAAGCCTTCGCTGGAGCAGTTGATGGCGGAGACGCGCAAGGCCCTCGCGGCACAGGACCTCGATGGCGCGGAGACCACCGCGGCGCAGATGGCCTCTACGGGGCAGCTCACCAAGGAAGCCAAGACGCTCGGCGAGGAAGTGAAGGCCGAGCGGACCTACAAGACCCAGCTCGATGCCGCCGAGAAGGCGCTGGAGGATGGGGACCTGGACCAGGCGCGTGGGCCCATCGACTCCGCCGCTGGCAGCAAGGTTTTCGCCAAGCGCCATGGTGAGTTGAAGGCTCGGTTCGCGAAGTTGACCGCGGAGGCCGAGGCAGCGGCGCAGCAGGCCGCGGCGACGAAGCCGCCTCCCGAGGTCAAGCCCGCGGGTGGCAAGGAACAGCCTGTCGCCAAGACTCCCGCGGAGATTCTCGACGAGCAGACCGCCGAGCTGGTCAAGAAGTCCCAGGCCCTCGTCAAGGCGGGCAAGTATCGGGATGCCCTCAACATCGCGGAGCAATGCGCGAAGAAGGACACCTCGAATCCGGACTGCCAGCTCTTGATGGGCATCACCAAGGCGCGCCTCAACGAGATTGACGAGGGCGCGAAGCACTACCGGAAGTTCCTGGAGCTCGCCCCCGCGAATCACCCCTATCGCAAGGGCGTCGAGGCACAGCTGCAGACGTACGACGAATCCAAGGCCAAGTAGGCCAAGGGAGGCGGACATCCCCCCATCGGCTGTGCGCGCTCGCTCCCCCTCCCCGAGCCCCGCAGCCCGACGAAGTTCACCTGCAGCGAGGAGACGCTGTGCAGATTCGCATCCTGGTGGTTGATGACGAGCAGGACAACTGCGACTACCTCAAGCTGGTGTTGACTCGCGAAGGCTATGAGGTCGTGACCACGACGGACCCCACCCAGACGGTGGAGATCCTCCGTGGCTCGGACTTCCACCTCGTCATCCTCGACATGATGATGCCGCAGATGTCGGGGACCGAGGTGCTCGAGCAGATCCGCAAGTACGACACCGACGTGGCCGTCATCGTCGCCACGGCGTACCCCACGGTGGACACGGCCGTCGCCTCGCTCAAGGCCCAGGCTTCTGACTACGTCAAGAAGCCCATGGAGCCCGAGCAGTTCATCACCGCGGTCCGCAACGCCCTCCAGAAGAAGGGCCTGTCGCAGGACCCGGAGGCCGACCTGCACCGCGCCATCGGTCGCACCATCCGCGACGCGCGCAAGACGCAGGAGCTCACCCTCAAGCAGCTCGCTCGGCGCACGGGCCTGTCCGTGTCCCTGCTGTCCCAGATCGAGCGCGCGGAGTCTTCCGCGTCCATCTCGTCGCTCTACAAGATTGCCTCGGCGCTCCAGCTGCGCATGGGCGAGCTGTTCGGCGACACCTGATGACGCCCACCGCCTCGCCGGCCGCGCGTGACTAGCGGCCGGTGAAGCGGGGCGGACGCTTCTCCAGGAAGGCCTCGCGCCCTTCCTTCGCGTCCTCGCTGCCAAACGCCTTCGCGCGCAGGGCCCTCAGGCGCGCCTGCGCCTCGTCGCCCAGCGGCGCACGGGACAGCAGCCCGAAGGACTCCTTCATTCCAGACACGGCCCCGGGCGCATGGCCCGCGAGCGTCTCGCACAACGCGAAGGCACGCGCCTCCGCGTCGTCCTCGCACAGGTCCAGAAGCCCCCACGCCAGCGCCTCGCGCGCGTCGAGCTTCCTCGCGGTGAGGAAGAGCTGCTTGGCCCGCGACAGGCCCACCAGCCGGGTTGCTCGCGCCAGTCCCTCCGGCGAGTAGACGATGCCCAGCTTCGCGGGGGGCATGAGGAAGAGCGCGTCGGGCGCGCCCACCCGGAAGTCACAGGAGGCGGCCAGGTCGAAGCCCGCGCCCACCGCCGCGCCCTGCACCAGCGCCACACTGGGCACCGCGTGCCGCTCCAGCTTGAGGAGACACTCCACCAGCGTGTCATCCGGCAGGCGACCATCCGCGCCCGGGGGCCCCAGGTGCGTCAGGTCATAGCCCGCGCAGAACGTGCCACCCGCGCCTCGCACCAGCAACACCCGGACGTGGGAGGCGGGCTCCAGCGCGGCATCCAACCGGGCCAGCAACGCGTCATTGAGCGCGTTGCGGCGGGCCGGATGGGACAGCGTCAACACCCGAACGCCGCCCTCGCGGTCCTCGACCTCCAGCGAGGGCTCCATCCGGACTACTCGAGCACCACGAGGACATCACCCTCGTTGACCGACTGCGCTTCCTTGCAGCGGATCTCCTTCACGGTGCCGCCACCCTCGGGCGCGTCCACCGGCATCTCCATCTTCATCGACTCGAGGATGACGAGCGTCTCGCCCTCCTTGACCTGCTGGCCCACCTTCACTTCGATCTTCCACACCGTGCCCGTGATGTGCGCCGCCACGTCCGCCATAGGTCCGTTCCTCCTCAGGATGATGGGGATGAAGCCATCCCTCTACGCCGGCTTCGCGTGGTGCTCCAGGAAATGCGTGTCCAGGTCGCCAGCCTTGAAGGCCGCATCCTGGACGATTCGCAGGTGGAGCGGGATGTTCGTCTTGATGCCTTCGATGCGGAAGGACTGCAGCGCCGCCACCGAGCGCTCGAGCGCCTCCGCGCGCGTGGCGCCGGAGATGATGAGCTTGGCGATGAGCGGGTCGTAGTTGGGCGTGACGGTGTTGCCCTCGACGTAGCCCGCATCCAGCCGGACCCCTTCACCCGACGGCGGCTGGAACACCTTCAGCGGCCCGGGCGACGGGAAGAACTTCACCGGATCCTCCGCGTAGATGCGGAACTCCAGCGCCGCCCCGCGCCGCTTCACGTCCTCCTGCTTCACCGTGAGGTGCTCACCCGCGGCGATGCGCAGCTGCCACCCGATGAGGTCCAGCCCCGTGGTGAGCTCCGTCACCGGGTGCTCCACCTGGAGCCGGGCGTTCATCTCGATGAAGTAGACCTCGCCCTCCGAGTACAGGAACTCCACGGTGCCGGCGTTGGCGTAGCCGAACGCCTTGGCCGCCGCGATGGCCGCGGTGAAGAGCTTGTCCGCCAGGGCCGCGTTCTTCCCGTCCGCGAAGAGCACGGACGGCGCCTCCTCCACCACCTTCTGGTGCCGCCGCTGGATGGAGCACTCACGCTCCAGGCAGTGAATCAGGTGGCCGTGCTGGTCGCCCAGGATCTGCACCTCGATGTGGCGAGGCGCGGGGAAGTAGCGCTCCAGGTACACACCCTCGCGGCCGAAGGAGGCCTTCGCCCGGTCCGTGCACTGGCGGAACACCTTCTCCAGCTCGGCGGGGTTGTTCGCCGCGGCCATGCCGATGCCACCGCCGCCGCCCGCCGCCTTGCAGAGCACGGGGTAGCCGATGCGCTCCGCCTCCACCAACGCGGTGGCCACGTCCGGAACCACGTTCTCGCTGCCGGGCACCACGGGCACACCCGCCGCGGCCACCAGCTTGCGCGCATGGCTCTTGTCCTTCATCCGAGCCATCGCCTCCGGCGGAGGCCCCACGAAGATGAGCCCCGCGTCCTTGCACGCCTGGGCGAACTCGCCGTTCTCCGACAGGAAGCCGTAGCCCGGGTGCACCGCCTGGGCGCCTGTCTTCTTCGCCGCCTCCAGGATGGCGGGGATGCTCAGGTAGCTGTCCTTCGCCGGTGCGGGGCCGATGCGCACCGCCTCGTCCGCCTCCTTCACGAAGGGCAACTCCGCGTCCGCGTCCGAGTACACAGCGACGGTCTTCAGCCCCATCTGCCGCGCCGCCGCGCCGATACGACGCGCGATTTCACCTCGGTTGGCGATGAGCAGCTTCTGGAACATGGCGCGGATCCTCAAGCAGCGACGGCGGGTGCGAAGGGCGGCGAACCTAACCCCCACCTCCTGCCCTGACAAGGGAGCGGCCGAGCGTGCAACATGTCACTACAATCCAGTAAATTTGCGGCTCCGCGAAGGCGTGTCGTACATTACCACACCGTGAAGCCCTCCTCTTTTCCAGGCACTGACGTTGGCGTGGTGGACCTCCATGGCGCCCGCCGTGCGCGACGGTTGGACCTCTACCGCAGCCGCCAGGCGGACCGCGTTCGTGGCGTGCGTGGCACGCTCGAAGCGCTCACGCAGAGCGGCACCCTCTTCACCCAGGAAGGCACCCGCCGCGGGCTGGCGCTGCTCAAGGCGCTCCAACTCCTGCAGCGCGCCAGCGCCCGGCTGGAGGAGCTGGCGGGTGACGGGGTGATTCCGGCGCCCCGGCTCCTGGAGCGCATCGACGCGCTCTACACGGAGCTGGACACCCTCTTCGCCCGCGCGGACAAGCTCGCCGGACGCGACGAGGCCAGCGTGGCGCGACTTCCCGCCCGCTAGCCGCTTCGAAACGTCTTGGGAGGAGCCCCTTACGGGAGCTCGGTCTGCCCCTGGCGACGCAGGAACGTGGGGATGTCGAACTGGTCCTCGTCCAGCGGGAGCGCGGAGTCCTTCACCACGGCCGTGCGGTTGCTGATGGCCTTGTTGGCCTCCACCGAGGCCAGGGGACGCGGCGCGCCCCCCTTCGCGGGCACCAGGCTGGCCACTTCCTCACGCGCGCCGATGAGCACCGACTGCTGCGGCGGACGGGCCAAAGGGACCTGCACCACCGGCACCACCTGGCGCACCTTGGGCGCGTCGCGGTGGACGAAGCCCGTGGCGATGATGGTGATCTTCACCTCGTCCTGGATGTTCTCGTCGATGAGCGAGCCGAAGATCTCCGCCTCGCTGTCGGCCGCGTCGTGGACCAGGGTCAGCGCCTCGTTGACCTCCTGAAGCGTCATGTCCCGGCCGCCCGTGATGTTGATGAGCAGGCCCGTGGCGCCGTCGATGGAGACGTCCTCCAGCAGCGGGCTGGCGATGGCCTGCTGCATGGCGGTGAGGGCGCGCTTCTCCCCGGACGAGTGCCCCGTGCCCATGAGCGCCAGCCCCTTGTCGCTCATGATGGTCTTCACGTCGGCGAAGTCGACGTTGATGTAGCCGTGGTACTGGATGAGGTCGCTGATGCCCTGCACGGCGTTGAGCAGCACCTCGTCGGCGCGCTTGAACGTCTCCAGCAGCGGCATGGGCGCGTTGGAGAGCGACAGCAGGCGCTGGTTCGGAATGGTGATGAGCGTGTCCACCGCGGCCTTGAGCTCGACGATGCCCTGCTCGGCCTGCTTGCGGCGCTTGTTGCCCTCGAAGAGGAACGGCTTGGTGACGACACCCACCGTGAGGCAGCCCAGGCTCTTGGCGATGTCCGCGATGATGGGCGCGGCGCCCGTGCCCGTGCCACCACCCATGCCCGCCGTCACGAAGACCATGTCGGCGCCCTCGAGCACCGCGGCAATCTGGTCCCTGGACTCCAGGGCGGCCTCGCGGCCCATCTCCGGGTTCGCCCCGGCTCCCAGACCCTTGGTCAGCGTCTGGCCCAACTGAAGTCGCGTGGGCGCCTTGCTCGCGGCAAGCGCCTGGATATCGGTGTTGGCGGCAATGAAGTCGACCCGGTCCAGCTTGGACAGAATCATCGTGTTGACCGCGTTGCAGCCGGCCCCGCCCGCCCCGACGACCCGAATCTTGGCGGCCTGCTTGCTCTGATCAAACTGGTCCATGGCGGTCCTTTCGGCAGGCGTCGCGCGACGCAGCGCGCGGGCCTCCAACCTCCACCATCATCAGCAAGTCCAGATCTTTGGCAAGTATTCCGCTACGCACATGTAGCGGGATGACGCGGCGCCGAGTCCTGACGCGGACTTACACGGCGGCGTCGAAAGCAAGCAGCGCGGCACGGTGGGTCCACCTGGCCCCTTGACTCGCGAAATGCCACGCCCCCTGGCGGGTTTGCCTCACGGCATGGGTACCGGAAATCCCCCCACGCCCGAGGTCTTCACGGGCCGTCTCGCCCCCTTGACCTCAGGTGATGGGCGGCCCCTGCTCCAAAAACCGAGGGTGGTCCCGGACGACCTTCCGGAACCACCCTCGCATCAGCGACTGCGAATGTCAGCCTCCAGGCGCCACGGTGGGCGCCCGAGGTGGCGCGAGCGCATCAGGGGCTCTCGCGCTCCACTTCCACCTTGCCCACGCGGAGGATGGTGAACTCCACGCGGCGGTTGTTCTCCCGGCCCTTCACCGTCTTGTTGGTGTCCACCGGCTTCGTCTCACCGTAGCCCTGCGACTCCAGGCGGGCGGCGGCGATGCCCTCCTTCAGCAGGAACTCACGCACGTTGGCGGCGCGGCGGCGCGACAGGTCCAGGTTGGCCGCGTCGTTGCCGTCGCTGTCCGTGTGGCCCTCCACCCGCAGCAGCTCCACCTGCGGGTTGGCGCGCAGCACCGCGGCCACCTGCTTCAGCAGCGGGAAGGAGCGCGGGAGGATGATGTCCTTGCCCGTGGCGAAGTGGACCTTCTCCAGGATGACGACACGCTCGCCCTCCACCTGGACCTTCACCTTGCCCTTGTCCGGGCAGCCGTCTTCGTCTGTCACGCCATTGATGACCTCGGGCTCGAGCGGGCACTTGTCCGCCACGTCCGCGATGCCGTCCTTGTCGTTGTCCAGGTCCGGGCAGCCGTCCGCGTCCTCGAAGCCATCCTTGTCCTCGGCCTGGGCCGGGCAACGGTCATCCGGGTCCATGAGGCCGTCGCCGTCCGAGTCCACGGGCGGAGCCTCGTCCGGGCACCCGTCCTCGTCCTGGAAGCCGTTCGACGTCTCGGGCTGGTTCACGCACTGGTCGGCCCCATCGAGGATGCCGTCCTGGTCGTTGTCCGGGTCCGGGCAGCCGTCCGCGTCCTCGAAGCCGTCCTTGTCCTCGGCCTGCTTCGGGCAGCGGTCATCGCGGTCGTAGAGGCCGTCGCCGTCCGAGTCCAACGGAGGAGGCGGCTCCGCCTTCTGCGGCTCCACCGGCGGGCTGTAGCTGAACCCCGCCAGCAGCCGGTAGCCCGGCGTGCCGTAGCCACGGGTGAGGCCCGGGCCACCGCCCAGGTGCGCGGTGAATCCGCTCGGCGCGCGGTACTTCACCGCGGCGAGCACCTCCAGCGGGGTCTCCTCCGTGTCCTGCTCATCCAGACCGATGGCGCCAATCACCGTCGCCTCGGCGGACAGCGGCAACCGGCCCAGCGTGAAGGGAATCTCCGTGCCCAGGCCATACGTGAAGGCGTTGCCCGCCGTCACGTTGCGCAGCACCTGCTTCTCGCGGATGTCCACGCCGACGTTGGCCGCGAAGCGGACGTTCTCCCCGTACTCCGCCACCAGCTTGGGCTGCACGCCCACCCCGGAGCTCCCGAGGAAGTCGTTGCCGCCCGCCGTGGGCAGGGACACCGGAACCACCAACGCGAGGCCGAAGCTCTCCGCGTTGAAGAGGCGCGCCTTCGGCACGAGCCGCAGGTCACCGATGCCACCGGAGCCCACGCCCTTCGAGAAGGACGAGTCCACCTGCGGCGCCGGGTCCGAGTCCTGGAACGTCACGGGCAACACGATGCCGAGCTCGAAGCGGTCGAACAGACCCACCGCGCCCATGAGGTCCACGCCCAGCTGACGGCTCACCAACGCGGTGATGAACCGGTCCGAACGAGGGTCCATGAAGTTCAGCGGCTTGCTGCCGTAGTTGAGCGACACCCCCAGGTTCAACCCCAGGTGGCGCTGCACACGGGCGCTGTGGATGCCGAGGATGTCCTCGGCGCCCGGCCCCGGCTTGAAGCGCTGCACGTCGATGGACTGCGACGCCCCCGAGGGCGCCACCACCTGCGCCTGCGCGGGCTGCGCCACCATCATCCCACCGAGGGCCAGGCCCCCGGCGATGCCCGCCGCCAGGCCCCGCGACGAACGCTCCGTCGCGCGGCGAAAACGGCGCATCATCGGGACCGCCAGGAGCAGCAGCGCCAGCGGCGCGAAGGTCCCCGCCCCGCCCGTGCTGCAGCCACGGCCGACGACCACGAAGTCGTCATTGCCGTTGAGCGGGTTCGAGCCTCCGGTGACCTCTTCCCCGTCGCTCGCGCCACCGCGGTCGGTGTCACGGTCGTTCGGGTCGGTCTCGCCGTTGTCGACACCACCGTTGTGGTTGGCGTCCTCCGTGCCGTCCTTGAGCCCGTCCCCATCCGTGTCCGGGTTGAGGGGGTTGGTCGCATTGGAGCCCCGGACTTCCACGCCATCCGGCAGCGCGTCGTCATCCGTGTCCGCGTCGTTCGGGTTGGTCTCCGTGGCGTCCACGCGGCCGTTGTGGTCCGCGTCCTCCTCACCGTCCTTGAGGCCGTCCCCGTCCGTGTCCGCCCGCTTCGGGTCGGTGGTGGTGGACGGATCCGCGTCCGGCACGAAGTTGGGAGAGTCGACGTTGGTGCCCGGAGGCGCCGTCTCACGCGTGACACCGCGCTCCGTGCCGTCGTTCACCCCGTCGTTGTCGCTGTCGGGGTCGTTCGCGTCGATGCGGCCGTCCCCATCCGTGTCGGTGATGCCGTCCTGACCATCGGGCACGCCGTCATCGTCCGTGTCCGGGTCACGAGGATCCAGACCCAGCTCGATTTCAGTCGCATCGTCGATGCCATCCAGGTCGGAGTCCGTGTCGTCCGCGGCGACATTCGGGTTGGTCTCACCCGGGTCCACGCGGCCGTTGTGGTTCGCGTCCTCGATGCCGTCACGCACGCTGCCACCGTCCGTGTCGACGTTGAGCGGGTCCGTCGTGGTCGTCGGGTCCGCATCCGGGATGAAGACCGTGGTGTCGGTGTCGGTCCCCTCAGGCTGCGTGATGCCCAGCTCCGTGCCGTCCTGCACGCCGTCAGCGTCGGTGTCCGCCAACACGGGGCTGGTCTCGCCCGGGTCGACGACGCCGTCGTGGTCCTTGTCCTCGGTGCCATCGAGCAGACCGTCGTTGTCCGTGTCGTCGTCGAGCGGATCCGTCCCGCCCACGTTCACCTCGACGCCATCCGGGATGCCGTCGTCGTCCGTGTCGGAGTCGTTCGGGTCCGTGCCCCGCGTCACCTCGTCCTCGTCCGTCAAGCCATCGCCGTCGGTGTCGACGGTGAGGTTGATGGTCCACGTGAAGCTCGCGGCCGTGGCGTCCACGTCACCATCGAAGTCCACCGCGCGGACCTGGAAGGTGTGCTGGCCCTGCGCCAGGTTCGCGTAGTCGATGGGCCCCGTGCAGGCCGTGAAGGCGGCGCCATCGAGAGAGCACTCGAAGGTGTCGCGGCTGTCGCCAGGGGTCGAGACGAAGTCGAACCGCGCGCTCGCGGTGGTCGAGGCCGCCGGCGGGCTCAGCGTGATCTGCGTGTCCGGCACCGTGTCCACGGAGAAGTTCACCGTGTCCGTGGCCGTGTTGCCCGAGGAGTCCTCGGCGGTCGCCGTCACCGTGTGCGCTCCGTCGAGCAGCCGCGTGGACACAGCCAACGACCAGGTGCCATCCGGCGCCGCCGTCACCGTGCCCGCCGAGACGCCGTCCACCGTCACAGTCACCGTGGCACCCGCCTCGGCCGTTCCCGTGTACGTCACCACGCCGTTCGTCAGCACCTCACCCTCCGTCGGAGAAGTGATGTCCACCGACGTGCTCGTATCCACCCGGAAGTTGTTCGTATCCGTCGCGGTGTTGCCGGCCTCGTCCTCCACCGCGGCCGTCACGGAGTGAGGACCATCCGCCAGCGCCGCGGGCGCGGGCATCATCCAGTTGCCATCCGCGGCCGCAACCACCGTCCCGATGACGTTGCCGTCCACGCTCACCGTCACCGTGGCACCCGGCTCCGCCGTTCCCGTGTACGTCACCACGCCATCGGTCAGCACCGCGCCGTCCGTGGGAGTGGTGATGGTCACCGTCGTCTGCGTATCCACCCGGAAGGTGTTCGTATCCGAAGCGGTGTTGCCACTCCCGTCATCGGCCGTGGCCGTCACGGAGTGCGCGCCATCCGCCAGCGTCGCGGGAACCGGCAAGGACCACGAGCCATCCGGCTGCGCCGTCACCGTCCCGACGAGGTTGCCGTCCACGGTCACCGTCACCGTGGAGCCCGGCTCCGCCGTACCCGCGTACGTCACGACACCGTTCGTCAGCACGGCGCCTTCCGCCGGCGTCGTGATGCTCACCGACGTCTGCGTGTTCACCGTGAAGTTGTTGGTGTCCGTCGCGGTGTTGCCCGCCGCGTCCTCCGCATCCGCCGTCACGGAGTGCGGGCCCTCGCCCAGCGTCGCGATGCCCGGAACCGTCCAGCTTCCGTTCGCCGCCGCCGTCGTCGTGCCCACCACCGTGCCATCCACGGTCACCGTCACCGTGGCGCCCGGCTCCGCCGTACCCGTGTACGTCACCACCCCGTCGTTGATGACCGAGCCATCCACCGGCGTCGTGATGGTCACCGACGTCGTCGTGTCCACCGTGAAGTTGTTCGTGTCCGTCGCGGTGTTGCCAGCCGCGTCCTCCGCGGTGGCCGTCACCGAGTGCGGGCCCTCGCCCAGCGTCGAGACACCCGGCACCGTCCAGGAGCCGTTCGCCGCCGCCGTCGTCGTGCCCACGAGGTTGCCGTCCACCGTCACAGTCACCGTGGCGCCCGGCTCCGCCGTACCCGTGTACGTCACCGCGCCGTTGGTGATGACCGAGCCATCCGCCGGCGTCGTGACGCTCACCGCCGTGCCCGAGTCCACCGTGAAGTTGTTCGTGTCCGTCGCCGTGTTGCCGTTGATGTCGCGCGAGGAGGCCGTCACCGTGTGCGGCCCATCCGCCAGCGGCGTCGCCACCGGCAGCGACCAGGAGCCATCCGGGCCCGCGGTCACCGTGTCCACCACCGTGCCGTCCACGGTGATGGTCACCGTGGCCCCAGGCTCCGCCGTACCCGTGTACGTCACCACCGGGTTCGTCAACGTCGAGCCTTCCGCCGGACCCGAGATGCTCACCGCCGTCTGGGCATCCACCGTGAAGGCGTTCGTGTCCGAAGCGACGTGGCCCCGGCCGTCATCCGCCGTCGCCGTCACCGAGTGCGCACCGTCCGCCAGCGGCGCCGCCACCGGCAGCGTCCAGCTTCCGTTCGCGGCCGCGGTCACCGTGCCCACGAGAATGCCGTCCACGGTCACCGTCACCGTGGCGCCCGGCTCCGCCGTGCCCGCATACGTCACCACCGGGTTCGTCAGCACCGCGCCCTCTGCGGGCGTCGTGACACTGACGGAGGTCCCCGTGTCGACCGTGAAGTTGTTCGTGTCCGTCGCCGTGTTGCCAGCGGTGTCCTGCGCCGTCGCAGTCACCGTGTGCGGGCCATCCGCCAGCGGCGCGGCCACCGGCAAGGACCAGTCGCCACCCGCGTTCGCGGTCACCGTGCCCACCGTCGTGCCGTCCACGGTCACCGTCACCGTGGCGCCCGGCTCCGCGGTACCCGAGTAGGTCACCGCGCCGCTCGGCAGCACCGAGCCCTCCGCGGGCGTCGTGATGCTGACGGAGGTTCCCGTGTCCACCGTGAAGCTGTTCGTGTCCGTCGCCGTGTTGCCAGCGGCGTCCTCCGCCGTGGCCGTCACCGTGTGCGGGCCGTTCGCCAGCGGCGCGGCCACGGGCACAGACCAGCTCCCGTTCGCGGCCGCCGTCACCGTGCCCACCGTCGTGCCGTCCACGGTCACCGTCACCACGGCGCCCGGCTCAGCGGTACCCGCGTACGTCACCACGCCGTTCGTCAGCACGGCGCCTTCCGCCGGTGTCGTGATGCTCACCGCCGTCTGCGTGTCCACCGTGAAGGTCGAGGTCGTCGCGGTGCTCGTGCGAGTCGCGTCCTGGGCGACCACCGACACGTTGTAGACCCCATCCGCCAGGGTGGCGGGAATCGTGAAGGTCCAGTTGCCCCCCGTCACAGGAACGGACGCATACGTCGTGCCATTGAGCGTCACGACCACCGTCGTCGCGCCACCGGATGCCGTACCCGTGATTTGCGTCGGGGACGTCGTCAGCACCGCGTTGTTCGCCGGGCTGACAATGACCGGCGGCGGCAGGGAGTTCTGCACCGTGAAGTTGTTCGTGTTGCTGCGAACGCTGGATGCGCCGTTCAGCACGGAGATGGCGCTCACCGTGTGCGCCCCCACCGTCAGGTCCGCGACCGGCGTGTACGTGTAGTTCCCGTTGGTATCCGCGGGGACCCGGGCCAGCTCCACTCCGTCCACGTAGAGGATGACCGTGGAGTTCGGAGTCGCGGTGCCCGAGATGGGAGGACGCGCGCCCGTGATGGAGCCGTTGGCCGGCGTCACCACGGTCGGCGCGGTCGGCGTCTCGAAGCCACCCGCGATGGGCTCGACAACGCCCGGGCTGCCCGCGATGGCTCCGTAGGAGGGACCATCCACAGCCGCCGCATCGGATTGGGTTCCTGGAATACCGCCCGAGACACTGGGCGAGCAGGCCACGGTGCTGCCCTGGAGCAGCACACGACCGCCACCGCCGCCGCCACCCGTCCCGTGCTGGGCGTAGACGGTGCTGCCACCGTTTCCACCGCGCGCCGAGACCTGGTTCGCGTTGCAGGTCAGGTTCCCGGTAAAGCGCAGGTAGAGGGTGCCACCCGCGCCGCCACCGCCCGCCGCGTCGTTCCCGACGCCACTGGTATTCAGGCCCGCCAGGCCATTGGAGGAGATGGTTCCCGCCCCCGACAGCGACGCCGCACGAATGAACACGATGCCGCCCGCTGCACTGCCCGCACCGCCAAAGTCATCGTTGCTGTGCCCTGCACCACCACCACCACCGAACAGCAGGTGGTTCAGGGCGGTGAAGTTCATCTGCGTACCACCTCGACCACCCACGTCACGCGACGGAGGCGCGTCACCGCTCCAGGTGCGACCACCCTTGCCGCCCGCACCAGCGCTACCGCCACCACCGCCACCTGAGTTGTGGCAGATGCCACCGCCCGCACCGTTCGCGATGTTGCCGTAACCCGTCGTGCTGGCATCAAACGGGTATTCGATGTCATAGGCGGCCAGCACCACGCCCTCGCCCTTGGGCGCACCACCCGGATAGTCCTCGTCCACGCCCGTGCAGCTATCGCCGTCGCCGTTCGCGAAGACGCCACCACGGAAGCCCGCGCCGCTCGCGGAGATGGCCCCCGCGTTCGTCACGGCGTTCCTGGCCAGGAAGATGACGACACCACCGGTCACCCCATCCCAGGGCTGAGCGACGATGCTGCCCGCCGCGTTCACCGTCACCGTCGTGTACTCGGGAACCCGGATGGCCTGCGTCGCGTTGGCCGCGAAGGGCACCGTGAGGGGGGCCGAGAAAGTAAGGCGCGTGGCCGTCAGGGCCGAGACGCGAGCAAACTCCCAGCGCCCCACCCCGATGTTCGCCGCGACGTTCAGGTCGACTGGGGTCTGGCTGCCCGAGGCCGGCGCCGTCAATCCCGCGGTCTGGAACACCAGCACCAGGTCACCGATGGCAAACCCGGCCGTCGACGCGACATTCACGAAGGCCTGGTTCGCCGGAACCGCGGCCGACACCTGCGTGTAGGTGTTGATGACCGTGTCCGGCGCATTGACCGTGAGCGCCCCATCCGAGCCATCGCCCAGGTGGAAGGTGTCCGCCGCGGCCCGTGCGGTGGAAGGCGCCATCAACGCGGTGCACAGGAGCGCCAGCAGCGCCGCGACGGGCAACCGGGCCCGTACACTCCGTGCCACATCGAGCGAATCTGGATTTTGTAAGTTCGGATTCATAGGACTTGCGCCACACGGAGAGGGAAATGCCGGCGGCTGGTAGTGCACATAGCAATCCCGGCGCCAGGGCTCGTCCAGTTATCGGCACACATCCTTCCGGGACGTTCTCGCGCTAACTCCTGGACTCTTCCCCCCGAGGATCCGAATCACGGATCCGGATTCTGGAAACCGGATCCTTTGCCACCCCAGCCAGTGCCCGTTCTGGGCTTCGTTGACCCGTCAATCCGGGGAAGCGCACCCGCCCTGACGCGTCAGCCCGGCTCCCCCGGTCCACGGAACCCGTGACGCAGTGCGCCCAAAAACAAAGGGGGCCCTCCGGATGGAAGGGCCCCTCGCGTTGCACCGGGACGCTGTCGCGTCCTCGCGGCGCTAGAAGATTTCCTCGAGCCACTCGCGCATGCGGCCCTTCACCTTCTTGTACACGTTCTCTTCGCGGATGCGGAACATGCGACGGTCCAGGTGCTTGGCGCCGTAGACGACCAGGCCCACGCCCGTCGCGTACATCGGGCTCTTCACCACATCCACCAGGCCGCCGATGCCGCGCGGCATGCCCCGGCGCACCGGCAACCCGAGCACTTCCTCGGCCAGCTCCGGCATGCCCGCCAGCAGCGTGGAGCCACCGGTGATCACGACGCCCGAGGCCAGCAGGTCCTCGTAGCCACACTTCTGGATCTCCCGGTGCACCAGCTGGAAGATCTCCTCGACGCGCGGCTCCAGAATCTCGCAGAGAATCTGCCGCCCCAGGACGCGAGGCTGACGCCCGCCCACGCTCGGCACCTCCAGCGTGTCGTCCTTGTTGATGAGCGACGCCAGCGCGCAGCCGTACTTCTGCTTGATGCGCTCGGCCTCGTGGGCCGGCGTGCGCAACCCGATGGCAATATCACTGGTGAGGTTGTTGCCACCCAGTGCAATCACCGCCGTGTGGACGATGGAGCCACCCGAGAAGATGGCGATGTCCGTCGTGCCGCCGCCGATGTCGACGAGGCAGACGCCCAGCTCCTTCTCGTCGTCGCCCAGCACGGCCTCGGCGCTCGCCAGGGGCTGCAGGACGATGTCCGAAACATTCAGGCCCGTCCGGTTCGCGCACTTGACGATGTTCTGCGCGCTGGAGACGGCGCCCGTGACGATGTGCACCTTGGCCTCCAGGCGCACGCCCGCCATGCCCAGGGGCTCCTTGATGCCGCCCTGGTCATCGATGATGAACTCCTGGGGCAGCACGTGGATGACTTCCCGGTCCAGGGGAATGGCCACCGCCTTCGCCGCGTCGATGACGCGGGCGATGTCCGCCTCGCGGACCTCCTTGTCCTTCACCGCGACGATGCCCTGGGAATTGAAGCCCTTGATGTGGCCACCGGCGATGCCCGTGTAGACATGGGAAATCTCGGCGCCCGCCATCAGCTCCGCTTCTTCGATCGCGCGGCGGATGGAGGAGACGGTCGCCTCGATGTTGACCACCACGCCCTTACGCAGCCCCTTCGACGGATGCGTCCCGATACCGATGATGTCGATACCGCTGTCGGTCAGCTCCCCGACGATGGCGCAAATCTTCGTCGTGCCGATGTCGAGGCCGACAATAATCTCCCCCGACTTCTGCTTCGCCATGACAACCCTCCCAGGCCCCCCACTCTCGTGAAAGGGGCGTCCTCTTACTGCTTCGCGCTCCCGTTCCTCTCGGACACGGGGCTCGAAATCTTCACCGCCACCCAACCGGGCCGGGCCCGGTTATCCAGGTGAATGATCTCCGCTGCAAGCCCCCTGGCGCCCAGTTCGCGCCGGACACGGGCCAACCGCTGCAGCTTGACCTCGGAATCTCCTTCGCCTAGGCGCACTTCCTGGCCGGAAGCCGCCACCAGCGTCACGTCCCGCCCCTCCATCCGCACCTCGGACAGCCGCTCGGGCTTGCCCGCCACCGCCTCCTTCGTGTACGCCCGAGCCACTTCCAGCGCTGCCTGGAACCGCTGGCGCGCCTGGTCCGGGTCCGCCACGTAGCCCTCCCGGTCCACCCCGGTGACGAGCGGCAGGTCCAGTCCATCCCCTGGCGTCACCCGCTTGAAGGGCTCGCCCTCCTCGTCCAACACGTACAGCTCGCCCAGCACCGCCAGTGCCTCCGGCACATGCTCCGTCACCGCGACCGACACGCGGTTGGGGAAACGCCGGGACACCTCCACCTTCTTCACCCACGGGTGCTGAAGCATGGTGCGCTCCAGCGCCCCCACGTCCAACGCCCACAGGTTCTGCCCCTTCGTCAGCGCCGCCAGCCGCAGCAACTCCACGCGCGAGGCGCGCTGCAGGCCGGAGAACGACACCGCCGCCAGCTCGAACCGCGGAGACTGGAGCGCCCAGCGCCTCAGCTCCACCCCGCCCCACACCAACAGCCCCGTCGCCAGCGTCAGCGCCAGCACCTTCATCACGCCCGGTCCCTTCGAACGCACCGCGCCTTTGACCGCCTCGTTTCGCTGGGCGGCGTCCTGACGGCGGCGGTTCTTGTTTCGACCAAAGGCCATGGTGAGTGAACGGTGACACGCATGCTGCGCGCGGATGTTTCTCCACGCCAGTTTTTGGCGACAGCCACGTTGCTGTAGCGCCCCAAGACACACGAGGGGCGCGAGACTTCGAGGGGGATTCGGAAGGGGGGCGCCTTCTAAGCCTTGAGACAGGCCCCTTGCAACAGGCGCTCGCACAAGGACGGGAAGTCGATACCGCGTCCAGCCGCAATCTTGGGCAGCAGGCTGGTGGCCGTCATGCCCGGCAGCGTGTTGGTTTCCAGCAGGAACACAGCGCCTCCCTCGGTGACGATGACATCCGAGCGCGACCCCCCTGCACAGCCCAGGGCCCGGTGCGCGCCCAGGCATACCTCGTTGACCCGTGCATACTGATCCGGAGGAAGGGGCGCGGGGAAGAGGTACTGCGTTCCAGTGCCCGCCTTGTACTTCGCATCGTAGTCGTAGAACTCGCGTGCGGCGCGAACCTCGATGACACCGAGCGCCTCATCGTCCAGGACTCCACCTTGGACTTCGCGGCCCTTGACGAACTGCTCCACCAGGAGGGTGCCCGCGTACTTCGCAGCATCCCGCACCGCGGCGTCATACGCGTCGCGCGTCTTGCAGATGTGCACGCCCACGCTGCTGCCCTCTCGGCTGGGCTTCACGACGACGGGGAAGGGAAACGGCAGCGAGTCCCCCGCCGCCAGCGCGGAGGCCTCGTCCTGGAACGCGCGGTAGGCGGGCGTGGGGATGTCATGCGCCACGAACACCTGCTTGGCGTAGACCTTGTCCATGCCCAGCGCGGAGGCCAGCACGCCGCTGCCCGTGTAGGGAATGAACATGGACTCGAGCAGTCCCTGGAGGCTGCCGTCCTCGCCGTAGCGGCCGTGCACCGCCAGCCACGCCACGTCCACCTTCTCCGCGACGAGGCGCGCGGGCAGGTCCTTGCCCACGTCGATGTCCACCACGGTGTAGCCCAGCGAGCGCAGCGCCTCGGCCACGGCGGCGCCGGTGCGCAGGGACACTTCGCGCTCGGCGGAGAGGCCGCCGTACAACACGCCCACGCGCTTGTGCTTGAGTTCGTCCTTGCTGAAGGCACCGCGAATGACTGTCATGGCAGGAACTCCCCCACGCGTTTGACTTCGGGTTTCATCTCCACGCCGGCCTCCTCTCGCACGCGCGTCTGCATCAGCGTGATGAGGCCCAGCACGTCCCGAGCGGAGGCCCCGCCCAGGTTGACAATCCAGTTGGCGTGCAGCGTCGAAATCTGCGCCCGCCCCAGCGTGTGCCCCTTCAGGCCCACGCGCTCGATGAGCCGCCCGGCATGGTCGCCCGGCGGATTGGTGAAGACGCTGCCGAAGTTCGGCTGACTCAAGGGCTGCGTGCGCTTGCGGTAGCCCAGGTCCGCGTCCATCGCCGCCTTGGAGGCGTCCACGTCCCCCTTGGGGAGGCGGAAGCGCACCCGCGTCACCACACCGCCCGGAGGCAACTCCGAGTGCCGGTAGGAGTGCGGAATCTGCGCCTTGGTGAGCCACCCCACCCCGTCCGCCGTCGCCACTTCCACCGCGTCGATGACCCGGTAGGCCTCGCCGTTCTTCGTGCCCGCGTTCATCGACACCGCGCCGCCCAGGGTCCCCGGGATGCCCGCGAGGAACTCCGCGCCCACCAGCCCCTGGGCCCGCATCACGTTGACGATGCGCACGATGGCCGAGCCCGCGCACAAGGTGATGAGGCCCTCCTCGGCCCCCACCTCGATTTCCTCCGGGAACAGCGTCCCCGGAACCTTCACGGTGAGCCCCGGCACGCCGCCGTCGCCCACCAGCGTGTTGGCCCCACCGCCCAGGATGGTGACAGGAGCCCCCTCGTCGCGCGCGAGCTTCAGCAAGGCCACCAGCGCATCGACCGTGCGCGGACGCACCAGCGCCTCCGCCGCGCCACCGACCCGGACGCTGATGAGTGGGGCCAGGGGTGCCCCGGCCTTCACCTCGCACTCCGGCACCTGCTCGAAGCGCTCCGCCAGCGCCGTCTTCACACCCTCGTCCACCATGACGGCTAGCCCTTCGTCACGGCGGGGGCGTTGAGCAGGCTCAAGAGGTCCGGGCCCACGTGGGTGATGTCACCGGCGCCCAGCGTCAGCACCAGGTCGCCCTCGCGCAGCCGAGGCAGCAGCGCCGCGGGCAGGTCCGTGCGCTTGGGGACATACGTCACGTCACGGTGCCCGTGCGCGCGGATGGCGTCCGCCAGCGCGTCTCCCGTCGCTCCGGGAATCGGCTCCTCACCGGCCGCGTAGACGCTGCTGACGAAGAGCACGTCCGCGTCGTTGAACGCGGTGGTGAACTCCTTCATCAGGTCATGCGTGCGCGTATAGCGGTGCGGCTGGAAGGCCACCACCACGCGCCGACCGAACGCGCGGCGCGCGCCCGCGAGCGTGGCCAGCACCTCCGTGGGGTGATGACCATAGTCATCCACCACGGTGATGCCCTTCGCCTCGCCCTTCACGGTGAAGCGCCGCTGCACGCCGCCGAACTCGGCCAGCGCGGTGCGCACCGTCTCCAGCGGGATGTCCATCTCCTCCGCCACGGCGATGACGGCCAGCGCGTTGAAGGCGTTGTGCGCGCCGACCATGCGCACGCGGAACTCACCCAGCGCCTCTTCACGGCGGAACGCCTGGAACGTCGTGGTGAAGCCGTCCAGGGAGATGCTCTCCAGGCGGTAGTCCGCCATGTGCGAGCTGCCGTACGTGACGAAGCGCTTCTCGATGCGCGGCAGCAGCGCCTGGACGTTGGGGTTGTCCAGGCACAGCACGTTGAGGCCGTAGAACGGCACCCGGTTGCAGAACTCCACGAAGGCCGTCTGGAGCGTCTCCAGCGAGCCGTAGTGGTCCATGTGCTCCGGGTCGATGTTGGTGACGATGGAGATGGACGGGTGCAGCTTGAGGAAGCTGCCGTCGCTCTCGTCCGCCTCCACCACCATCAGCTCGCTGTTGCCCAGCTTGGCGTTGGAGTCGAGGACGTTCACCTTGCCGCCCACCACCGCCGTCGGGTCCAGGCCCGCGGCGCTCAGCACCGTGGCCACCATGGACGTCGTCGTCGTCTTGCCGTGGCTGCCGGCCACCGCGACCGAGTACTTCAGCCGCATCAGCTCCGCGAGCATCTCCGCGCGCGGGATGACGGGAATCTTGCGCTGGCGCGCGGTGACGACCTCGGGGTTGTCCTTGCGCACCGCCGACGAAATCACCACCACGTCGGCCTGGACCAGGTTCTGCGCCTTGTGTCCCTCGAAGAGGGTGGCGCCCATGCGCGCCAGGCGCCGGGTGATGTCGCTCTCCTTCAAGTCGGAGCCGGACACCCGGTAGCCCAGGTTCAGCAGCACCTCGGCGATGCCGCTCATGCCGATGCCGCCGATGCCCACGAAGTGCACCTGCGCGGCATGCCGCGTCTTGAAGAGACTCTGAGGCTTGTTCTTCGTCACGACTCGCTCCTGGGTGCCTTCTTCGCCTCGGGGGTGGCGCGCTCGCGGCCACTGGGGCCCCAGGTCTGCACCATCAGGTCAACACACACGTCCGCCAGCTCCTTCGCCGCCTCGGGACGGCCCAGCAGCGCCGCCTTCTTCTCCATGCCCTTGAGACGCTCCGGCTGCGACTTCAGCGTCCGCAGCGTCTCCGCCAGCTTCTGCCCCGTCAGCTCCGACTCCTGGAACATCAACGCCGCGCCCGCATCCACCAGCGCCCGCGCATTCACCGTCTGGTGGTCATCCGTGGCGTGCGGGAAGGGAATGAGGATGCTCGCCTTCTTGCACACCGTGAGCTCCGCCAACGTGGTGGCGCCCGCGCGACAGACGACGAGGTCCGCCTTCGCGTACGCGCTCGACATGTCGTCGATGAACTCCACCACCTCCGCCTGGAAGCCCTTGTCCGCGTAGCCCTTGCGCACCATCTCCAGGTCGTTCTTCCCCGTCTGGTGCACGAAGCGCACGTCGCCCTTCAAGTCGCCCAGCGAGTCGAGCGCCTCCAACATCCGCTGGTTGATGCCCCGCGCGCCCAGGCTGCCGCCGAAGACGAGCACCGAGAAGTTCTCGTGCGCCACGTGGCTGCGCAGGTAGTTGTCCATCAGCTTGCGGCGGATGGGGTTGCCGATGAGCTGCACCTTCTTCTCGGGGAAGAAGCGCCGCGCCTCCTCGAAGGCGATGAAGACCACGCGCACCACCTTGCCCAGCACCTTGTTGGTGAGGCCCGGCAGCGCGTTCTGCTCCTGGATGGCGGTGGGGATGCCCATCAGCCACGCGGCCAGCACCACCGGCCCGCTCGCGTAGCCGCCCACGCCCACCACCACGTCCGGCTTCTGCCGCACGAGGATGCGAAACGACTCGATGAAGGCCAGGGGCAGCGCCACCAGCGCCTTGAGCAACGAGAAGAGGCCCTTGCCCTTGAGGCCCTGCACCTTCACCAGCTCCAGCGGATAGCCCTCGCGCGGAACCACGCGCGCCTCCAGGCCTCGCTCCGTGCCCACGAAGACGACCTCATTGGCGTGGTGACGCGTCACCACTTCTTCCGCCAGCGCGATGCCGGGGAAGAGATGTCCACCGGTGCCGCCTCCCGCGATGAGCACCTTCACGCCGCCACCTCCCTCAACTCCGAGCCTGCTCGCGAGCTTTTCGGCGCCCCCTGCGCACTGGCGCTCAGCGACAACAACACCCCCGCCGCCGACATCAGCACCACCAGCGACGTGCCGCCGTACGAGACGAACGGCAGCGTCAGCCCCTTCGTCGGGAGCAGCCCCATGGCCACGCACATGTTCACCGTGGCCTGGAACGCGATGATGGAGGTGAAGCCCAGCCCCAGGTACGTGCCGAAGGTCTCCCCCGCCGCCAGGCTCGCGCGCACGCCGCGCCACAGGACGATGGCGTAGAGCGCGACGAGCACCCCCACGCCCACCAGCCCCGTCTCCTCACCCAGGATGGAGAAGATGAAGTCCGTATGGGCTTCCGGCAGGAAGAAGAGCTTCTGTCGCCCGTCCCCCAGGCCCAGGCCCACCACGCCGCCAGAGCCGATGGACATGAGCGACTCCGCCACCTGGTAGCCCACGTCATGGCGATGCGCCCACGGGTCCAGGAAGGCCAGGATGCGCTTCATCCGGTACGGGCTGGAGGCGATGGCCACGTAGGCCAGCGGCAGCGCGAGCAGGATGGAGCCCACCAGATAGCTGAGCTTCGCGCCCGCGGCGAACAGCAGCACGAACAGCATGAACACCAGCAACACGCTGCTGCCGAAGTCCGGCTGGAGCATGCAAAGCATCACCAGGATGCCGCAGAGCGCCAGGTGCGGGAGGAAGCCCACGGAGAACGTCGCCACCTTCTCGCGCTTCTTCGCCAGCGAATAGGACAGGTAGACCACCCACGCGAACTTGGCGACCTCCGCCGGCTGGAGGCTGAAGCCCGGCAGCCGAATCCAGCGCCGCGCGCCACCCGCCGTCGAGCCGATGCCCGGAATCGCCACCAGCACCAGCAGGACGATGGCCGCGAGCAGCAGCGGATACGCCCAGCGCGCCAGCTTGCGCCACCCCACCTTCATGGCCACGGCCATGGCCACCAGGCCCATGCCGGCCGCGGTGAGCTGCCGCTTGAAGAAGTACAAGCTGTCTCCCAGCTTGTCCTGCGCGAGCACCGCGCTCGCCGAGTACACCATCACCAATCCAATGGTGACGAGGGCCAGCACGGCGCACAGCAGCAAGGGGTCGAACCGCACGAGCGAGGTCGACGGAGGAGAGGTCTTCATGCCGTCACAGCGCTCCGACCAGGCGCTTGAACGTGTCGCCCCGGTCCTCGAAGTTCTTGAACTGATCGTACGACGCACACGCGGGTGACAGCAGCACCGTCTCCCCCGCCTTCGCCAGCTCTCGCGCCTTCTCCACCGCCACCGCCAACGTCCCGCACGCGTGCACCTGCGCGCGTCCCGCGTACGCCTGCGCCAGCACGTCCGCGTCCGCGCCGATGGTCAGCACGCCCTTCACCTTGCCCAGCCCCTCTTCCACCATGGGCGCGTACGGCGCGCCCTTGCCCTTGCCGCCGGCAATCAGCCACAGCCCGCTTCGGAAGGCCCTCAGCGCCACCAGCACCGAGTCCACGTTCGTGGCCTTCGAGTCGTTCACCCACTCCACCCCGTCCAACACCCGCACACTCTCCAGCCGGTGCGGCAGGCCCGGGTAGCTGTCGAGCCCCGCCTGCACCGCGTCGGCCGACACCCCGCCCAGCCGCGCCAGCAGCGTCGCCGCCATCGCGTTCTGCGCGTTGTGCGCCCCGCGCAGCGCGCGGTTGTTCAGCCGGTAGTGCTCGCCCTGGAAGTCCAGCCGGAAGCCGCCCTCCTCCGCGACCGCCAGCCCCGCGAGCACCGGCGCGTCCACCACCGGCTTGCCCGTCACGCTGAAGCCGTACACGGGCACCTTCGCCTGGCGCGCCAGGCCCATCACCTCCGCGTCGTCCGCGTTCACCACCGCGAAGTCTCCCGCGCGCTGGTGATGGAAGATGCGTGCCTTGGCCTCGCCGTAGGTCGAGTGGCTCGCGTACCGGTCCAGGTGGTCCGGCGTCAGGTTGAGGATGACGGCGCCGCGCGGGCGAAGCGTCTGGATACCCTCGAGCTGGAAGCTGGACAGCTCCACCACCAGGGCATCCCAATCCCCGGGCGACATCGCCGCCTCGCTGAAGGGCCGGCCCAGGTTGCCACCCACGAAGGTGCGACGGCCGCTCTTCGCGAACAGCTCCCCCGTCAACGCCGTGGTGGTGCTCTTGCCGTTGGTGCCGGTGATGCCGAACAGCGGCACCGACTCCAGGAAGCGCGACGCCAGCTCCACCTCGCCCCAGATGGGCACTCCGGCGGCGGCGGCGGCTCGCAGCTCCGGGAGCGCCAGCGGCACGCCGGGGCTCACCACCACCAGGGCCTGCGACTCCAGCAGACCCTGCGGTGCGGGGACCGTGACCAGCGTGGCCCCCAGCGACTTCACCTCGCGGGCCACGTCTCCCAGCGCGTCCTCACCGCGAGCATCCAGCGCGGTGACGTGCGCGCCGTGCTGTCGCAACAAGCGCAGCGCCGCCACGCCGCTCTTCGCCAGCCCGTACACCAACACCTTCTGCCCGGACAGCGAGACCGTCATGGATGTGCCACCTCTCGAGGAGACTCAGCGCAGCTTCAGCGATAGGAGCGCCACGCCACCACAGAGGATGGAGACGATCCAGAAACGGACGATGATCTTCGGCTCGGCCAGGCCCTTGAGCTCGAAGTGGTGATGCACCGGCGCCATCTTGAAGACGCGCTTCCCCGTCATCTTGAAGGAGGCCACCTGAATCATCACGCTCAGCGCCTCCGCGAAGAAGATGCCGTGGATGATGGCGGACACCACCTCGTTCTTGGACAGCACCGCCAGCGCGCCCAGCGCGCCCCCCAGCGCCAGCGAGCCGATGTCGCCCATGAAGACGGAGGCCGGGTAGGTGTTGAACCACAGGAACGAGATGCCCGCACCGACGATGGAGGCGCAGAACACCGCCAGCTCCGCCCCGCCCGGCACCTGGAGGATGCCCAGGTATTGATACAGCGGCGTCGCCACCAGCTTCGTCGCCCCGCCCACCGTCACCGAGTCCGCGATGCTCAGCGTCGTGCCCGCAACGTAGCAGAGCACCGCGAAGGTGATGGCCGAGACGATCGTCGGGACGATGGCGAGCCCGTCCAGGCCGTCGGTGAGGTTCACCGCGTTGGATGTGCCCACGATGACCAGCCACGCGAAGACGACGTAGAACCAGCCCAGGTCCAGGTTGAACCAATGGGAAGGGATGAAGGGCAGCGTCAGCCGCGTATTGATGAGCAGCGTGGGACTGAAGGAGCCATCCGGCTGCGTCCACGTGGTCAAGAGTCCGAAGACGGCCACCAGGTAGAAGAAGGTCTGCAGCGCCATCTTCTTGCGCCCGGCCAGGCCCTTCGAGTTGCGCTTGGACAGCTTGAGCCAGTCGTCCAGGAAGCCGATGAAGCCGTAGCCGAAGGTGAGCAGCAGCACCACCCAGATGACCCGGCTCTTCAGGTCCGCGAAGAGCAGCGTGCCGGCCGCGATGCAGATGAGGATGAGCGTGCCACCCATGGTGGGCGTGCCCTTCTTCTTCTGATGCGAGTCCGGCGTGTTCTCGCGCACGTTGCTCTGCCCGTACTGATTCAGCCGCAGCCTGTCGATGAGGCGCGGACCAATCAGCATGCCCAGCACGAGCGCGAAGACACCGGCGGCGATGATGCGGAAGGTGGGGTAGCGCAAGAAGTTGAGGATGCGCCCCGCCTCCGTGTTCTGGATGAGCTCGTAGAGCAGGTACAGCACTAGTGGTTTCCTCCGGAGGGCGCGACCGTTCCCGTCAGGGCGGCCACCACGCGCTCCAGCCGCATCCCGCGGCTCGCCTTCACCAGCACCACGTCCCGAGGCAGCAGCCGCGGCGTCAACCACGCCACCAGCGACTCCACCTCCGTGAAATGCGCCGCGGACCCACCCAGCCCCGCGCGCTTGAATCCCTCGGCGGAGCGGGGCCCGAAGAAGGCCACCAGCGCCGCCTTGCTCCCGGCGAGCTCGCCCAACCGCGCGTGCTCCTCCATCTCTCCCGGGCCCAACTCCAGCATGTCGCCCAGCACCGCCACCGCACGGCCGTCGGCCGTCACCAGCGTGCCCAGCGTCTCGAGCGCCGCGTCCATCGACGCGGGGTTCGCGTTGTAGCAGTCGTCAATCACCGTCACGCCGCCCCGCCCCGCCACCACGTTGAGGCGCCGCGAGTACGGACGCGCCATCTCCAGCCCCCGCACGCACTCCTCCGGCGTGTAGCCCAGCGCCAGCGCCACCGCGAAGGCCGCCGTGGCGTTCTGCGCGTTGTGCGGACCGATGAAGGACAGGCGCACCGGCCACTCGCGGCCCAGGTGGCGCACCGTGGCCACCATGCCCTCGAGCCCCTTCGTCTCCACCGAGACCAGCCGCACGTCGGCGCTCTCGGCGCGACCGAACGTCAGCCGGTTCGCCGCGCTGCGCTCGGCCTGGGCGGGGATGAGCGCATCATCCACGTTGACCACGATGGTGGTCCCCGCGCCCATCTCCTGGAACATCTCTCCCTCGGCGTTCGCCACGCCCTGAAGGCTGCCCAGGCCCTCCAGGTGCTCCGGCTGGACCACGGTGATGACACCCGCGTCCGGCTGGACCACCCGGGTGAGCCGCTCGATTTCGCCGGGCTGGTTCATCCCCACCTCGATGACCGCCGCCACGTGCTGGGGCTCCAGCCGGAACAGCGTCAGGGGGACACCGATTTCGTTGTTGAAGTTGCCTTCCGTCTTCAGCGCCGGCCCTCGCGTGGCCAGGATGGCGCCCACCATCTCCTTGGTGGTCGTCTTCCCGTTGGAGCCGCCCACCGCGCAGATGGGGATGCGGAAGCGCTGACGGTGGTGGCGGCCCAGGGCCCCCAACGCCCTCAGCGTGTCTTCGACTTCATAGAGGACGAAGCCCTCCGGCAGCACCGGCAGGGTACGGCCCTTCGCCACCACCGCGGCCGCGGCGCCACCCCGGGCCGCCGCGTCCACGAAGCTGTGTGCATCGAAGCGCTCGCCCACCAGGGCCACGAAGAGGCAGCCCTGGGTGAGCGCGCGCGTATCGGTGCAGACCGCGGTGAAGCCGGCCGGCCCCGAATCTCCACGCCGGGTCGCCCCGGTCGCCTGCACCACCTCTTCGTCGCTGAATCGAGCTGCCATACGGGTGGGGGAGTCCGGGCCGCGCCGCCTTCGTCAGCCGGGAGTGCGGTTCGCCAACGCCTTCGCCGCCGCCTGGCGGTCATCGAAGGTGTGCTTCTCCTGGCCCACCTGCTGGTAGGTCTCGTGGCCCTTGCCCGCGATGAGGACGACATCGTCCGCCGTCGCCAGGCTGATGGCCTGCTCGATGGCCGCGCGTCGGTCCGCGTCCACCAGGTAGCCCTTCTCGCCAGACTTCGCCTTGGCCGCGGAGATGCGGCGCAGGCCGCTCTTCTCCAGGCCCGGCGTCACCTGACCGATGATCTCATCCGGGTCCTCGGTGCGGGGGTTGTCGCTGGTGATGACGGCCAGGTCCGCGGCCTCCGCGGCCACCGCGCCCATCAGCGGACGCTTGCCCTTGTCCCGGTCTCCACCGCAGCCGAAGACCACGATGACGCGGCCCTTGGCCAGCGCACGCGCGGCCTCCAGCGCACGCTTGAGCGCGTCGTCCGTGTGGGCGTAGTCCACCAGCACCGCCGGCGCCCCGCTCGGACCGTAGTTCTCCACGCGCTCCATGCGGCCTTCCACCGGCGTCATCCGCTCGATGCCGACCTTCACGTCGCTGCGCGAGAAGCCCGCGCCGATGCCGACACCCACCGCCAGGAGGATGTTCTCCAGGTTGTGGGGACCGAGCAGCTTGCTCTTCAGCGCGATGTCTCCCGAGGGCGTCTTCAGCGTGCCCGTGATTCCGGACAGCGAGAAGGTGACGTCCGCGGCGGAGATCTCACCATTGCCCAGGCGGCTGAACTTCCACGCCATGCGCTTCTGGCCACGCAGCTCGTTGTAGATGCGGCTGGCGTACGTGTCGTCGCCGTTCACCACCGCGACGCCCGAGGAGGACAGGTTCTCGGCGAAGAGCTTCCGCTTCGCCTGGAAGTAGTCTTCCATGTCCTTGTGGTAGTCCAGGTGGTCGCGGCTCAGGTTGCTGAAGCCCGCGGACTTGAAGGTCAGCCCGTGCACGCGCTCCTGCGCGAGCGCGTGGCTGGAGACCTCCATCACCACCGTCTCCACGCCCGCGTCCACCATCTCCCGGAAGATGCGGTGCAGCTCCAGCGCATCCGGGGTGGTGTTGGCGGTGGACACCGTCTTGCCACCGAACTTGTAGCCCAGCGTGCCGATGACGCCGGTGGACACATAGGCCGCCGAGCTCATCGCCTCCAGGAGATACGTCGTGGTCGTCTTCCCGTTGGTGCCCGTGACGCCCAGGAGCGTCAGCTTGTCGGCCGGGCGTCCATGGAAGTTCGCGGCGATGAGCGCCAGCGCCTTGCGCGCGCTGCCCACCTTGAAGAAGGGCACCTGCGAGGAAGGCACCGGCTTCTCGGAGACCACCGCCACGGCACCCCGTGACACGGCCTCGCCGATGAACTGGGCACCATCCTCCTTGGTGCCGGGAATGGCGATAAACAAGTCGCCAGGCTTCACACGCCGCGAGTCCTGGGTCACACCGGTGACGTCGACCGCGGAACGACCGCCCGAGGTCTGCTCGGCACCACACCCTGCGAGGACATCCGTCAGCTTCATCTCTTCCCCTTCACACGCATTGCAAGCACGGGGCCTGGAGTCAGCGCGGCCTTATTGCCGCGCCGCCAGCTCCAGCGTCACCCGGGCCCCCTTCTCCACCAGCGAGCCGGCGGCGGGGGTTTGAGACACCACACGACCACTTCCCTGTACCTGTGGCTCCAATGCCGCGGCGAGCAGCTTCACCACGGCCTCACGGCCACCGGCGCCCTGGACGTCCGGCACACGCACCGTGCCGAGGTCAGGGCTCTCCGAATCCGCCTCCACCAACACCGGCCGGACGGGCTCGGTGGCCTTGGCCACCGGCTTCGCCGCGGCAGGCGCGGAGGATGCGGCGGCCACGACTCCCCCAGGTGCCGCCGTCCGAGACGGAGGCACGGCCAGGTGAGCCATGGCGGCGGTCGCAATTTCCTTGAAAGCAGGGGCAGCCACGAACCCCCCGTACACGTCTGTCTTGGGTTCGTCCACCACCACGAGAATGACGATGCGAGGATCCTCGGCCGGCACCATGCCGACAAAGGAACCGATGCGCTTGTCCGAGTAGCCACGCGCCACCGGGTCCGCCTTCTGAGCGGTGCCCGTCTTGCCTGCCACCCGGTACTCCTCCATGAAGGCGCGCGTCGCGGTGCCACCCTTGCCCACCACGGACTCGAGCATGCCCACGACCTCCCGCGCCACCTTCGTGGATACCGCCCTGCGAACTTCCGTGGGGCGGTTCTCCAACAGCACGACTCCGTCAGGGTCCACCACCTTCGACACCAGGTAGGGACGCATCAGCACGCCATCGTTGGCCAGCGCACCAATGCCGGCCGCAATCTGCACCGCGGTGGCCGTCATGCCCTGCCCGAAGGACTGGGTGGCCAGGGAGACCTCCGCCTTCGGGAAGGGGATGACACCCCGGCCCTCGCCCGGCAGGGACAGCCCGGTGCGCTCGGCGAAGCCGAAGGCATGATAGCCGGCCACCATCTTCTCGCGTCCCAGCACCTGCGCCATCTTCGCCATGCAGATATTGGAGGACGTCCGGAGGATGTCCCGCGGGGCCAGCCACCCGTGGGAGCCGTGGTCATTGATGGTATGGCGGCCGACCCGCCAGGCGCCATTCTCGCAGAAGAAGACGCTCTCTGGCGTTATCGCCTTCTGGTCCAGCGCGGTTGCGACCACCAGCGGTTTGAGCGTGGAACCCGGCTCGAAGGTGTCCAGGGCGGCGCGGTTGCGCATCCCCGCGCGGGAGCTGGACTCCGGGGTGTTGGGGTTGAAGCGCGGGTAGTTGGCCAGCGCCAGCAGCTCGCCCGTCTTCGGGTCCAACGCCACCACCATGCCGGCGACGCCCTTGGCGTCCTCCACGGCCTTGGCCAGGGACTTCTCGGCCACGTACTGCAGATGCCTGTCCAGGGTCAGCGTGACGGCCGCGCCCTGGCGCTGGAGCTGATCCACCGCGCCCTGCACCAGCAGCTTGCGGCCCTTGGCGTCGCGGAAGCCCGACATGCGGGAGTTCTGGCCGGACAGCTCGTCCTCGAAGGCGAGCTCCAGGCCCTCCAGGCCCTTGCCGTCCAGGCCCACGGTGCCCACCACGTGTGCGCCCAGCTCGCGCTGCGGATAGAAGCGCTTGGGCTCCTTGGTGAAGCCCAGCCCCGGCAGGCCCAGGCCCTTCACCGCGGCCACTTCCTGCGGCTTGGCCTGGCGCTTCACCCACGCGAAGCGCTTGGCCCGCGTCAGACGCGCGGTCAGCTCCTCCGCGTCCATCTTCAGCACCTTGGCCATGGCGCGCGCGGACTGGCGCACGTCGGGCAGCATGGACGGGTCCACCCAGATGGAGTCCACCTCCACGCTCTGGGCCAGCGGCGCGCCACGCCGGTCGAAGATGTCGCCGCGGCGGGCTGGAATCTCAATCTGGCGGACGTACTGGTCCTGCGCCATGCCGCGCAGCTTCTCCTGCTCGAACACCTGGAGCTGTACCGCGCGGCCGAAGGCGACCCCCAGAAGGAGCAGGAAGAGGCTGAACAGCAGCTGCACCCGCAGCTTCAGGCCCTTCGCGTTGGGCTCGGGAGCCCGGGTCGCCTTGAAGTCCCTCACCGCCCGGCGCCTCCGCGTCCCGCCACCCGAACGCCGGGCTTGTCCTGGGACGGGGCGGGGGCCGAAGCGGATGCGCTGCCCCGCGCGGGCTTGTCCGCGCTCAGCGACACCACCGCGCTTCCGGCGGGCATGGCCATGCCCAGCTGCTCGCGGGCCACGCGCTCCAGACGGCCCGGGGCCTTGAGCGTGGCCAGCTCCAGCTTGAGGCGATCATTCTCCCGCGTGAGCGAGCGGCTCTCCGCCTCCGCGCGAGACAGGCGGTAGCCCATGTCCACCACCATCACCCGGCTGGTGACGTGGAGGATGCCCACCGCGGCGAAGAGGGCGAACAGGAGGACGGCCGGCAACAGGTGCATCAGCACGCCCGCCACCGACACGGAGCCACGCTGGGACGACGCCTTGCTCATCGCACTTTCTCCACCACGCGCAGGTGCGCGCTCCGAGAGCGGGGATTGACCTCCACCTCTTGCTCCGAGGCGGCCACGGCCTTCTTCGTCACGACGGTGAAGTTCCCCACGTAGCCACAGGCGCAGATGGGCAGGCCCGGCGGACACGTGCAGCGGCCCTCCAGCGCCCGGAACGCCTCCTTCACCTTGCGGTCCTCCAGCGAGTGGAAGGAGATGACCGCCGCGCGGCCTCCCACCTTGAGCAGCGAGGGCAGCGAGGACAGCAGCGCGTCCAGCGCCTCCAGCTCCTGGTTGACCGCCATGCGCAGCGCCTGGAACGTCCGGGTGGCGACATGGATGCGCGTGGGCCACGCCTTGCGAGGCACCGCGCGCTTGACGACCTCCGCCGCCTCCAGCGTGCGCGTGGGCAGCGCGCGCTTGAGCTCGCGGGCGATGGGCCGCGCGAAGGGCTCTTCACCGTATTCCTTCAGGATGCGCACGAGCTCCTGCTCGTCGGTGGAGGCGATGAGCTCCGCTGCCGTGAGGCCATCCGCGCCCATCCGCATGTCCAGCGGGCCGTCCTTGGAGAAGGAGAAGCCGCGCTCGGCGACGTCGAGCTGGGGCGAGGACACGCCCAGGTCCACCAGCACGCCATCCACGGGCATCAGGTCCGAGGCCACCCGCGGCAGGTCCGCGAAGTTGCCCTCGCGCCCCTGGAAGCGGGGGTTGGGCCCCAGGCGGGAGGTGGCCGCCGCGAGCGCCACCGGGTCGCGGTCGACGCCCACCACGGACGCCCCTTGAGCCAGGAGCGCCTCCGTGTGGCCACCACCACCCAGTGTGCCGTCGATGATCACCTTCCCCGCTCCTGGCCGAAGCAACTCGACCGCTTCACGCAGCAAGACGGTGTGGTGCTGGAAGTCCGAGGCCCCCACGAGCACTCAGACGAAGGGAGCCCGCGCGAGCGCGAAGGCGGCGCGTGCATCGTTCATGTGCGGGTAGATTTCAAACGCGTCGTGCGCGCCGGCGGCCCGGAAGATGGCGGCCAGGTACGGAGACAGACCGGACAGCTTGAGGTCGCCTCCCGCGCGGCGCAGCGCCTCCGCCCGGGACATCAGCGGCTTGACGCCCCGGTAGTTGAGGTGCCCCACCTCGGACAGGTCCAACACCACCTGACGCATCCCGCGGTGCATGCGCTGGGTGAGTTCGTCGCACAGCTTCACCAGGTCCTGCTCGTCGAGCTCGCCCTCCAGCATGAGCGTCTCCACACGCTCCGCGCCCACCACCGCGCTGGTCGCCCTCCGCCGTACCTCCAGAACCTGATTCATACGCGTACCACCCTCTCGGGACTCACGCCTTCTGTCGACTTTCCGGCTACGCGTGCCGCAGCTCGGAGAGCACCTTCATCACGTCCGCGGAGGTCGCTTCCTGGCGGGCCTCTTCCTGGGCCTTCGCCCAGCCCTCGCGGCTCCACAGCTCGATGACCTTCACCATCCCCGCCCACACCACGTCCTTCTCCAACCCCGCATAGCTTCGAAGTGAGGGGGGGATGAGCAGGCGGCCCAGCCTGTCCAACGGGCACTCCTGGGCGCTCGCCACGTACAGCCGCATCAGCGTCTTCACCCCGGGCTCCATGGGGTTGCGCCGCGCGAGAGACGCCTCGAGCGCCTCCCACTCCCGCACCGGGTAGGCGTGGAGGCACCGGTCCAGGGCTGTCGTGATGATGAGCCGCTCGTCATACGCCCCGACCAGGGTTTCCCGGAGCTTCGCCGGGAGGCTCGTCCGCCCCTTCGCGTCGATCTGGTGCTCATAGACGCCTCGGAACACAGGGGACGATCCACCTTTTCAGCCCACGAAGGGATGAAGCTCCACTCCTTCCCACTTCTTGCCACTACCGGGCGGCATTCATACGCGGGCCCCCCAGGGGGGTCAAGAAACCGCAACAGGTCGGTACACGCCGCCGGTGGGTCCACGACATCCAGACAACCCGTCACACCTGGAAGGTCAGGTGTTTGCCGCGTTGCGGCGCCCTACCCGTCAGACTGGGGTAAACTTGAGCTCCCTCTTGGAAGAGCGCAGAGTGACGGGTGCGTGAACAAGAGCGTGCGACTGAAGGTGGCCTACAAGAGCCCGCAGTCCCTGGTGGGGGAGTACACGCGCAGCGTGGGTCAAGGAGGCGTCACCCTGCGGACGCGCCGGAGCCTGCCGCTGGGCACTCGATTCACCTTCGAGCTGTATCTCGGAGGTGTCCCCCGACCGGTGGAGGTCCTGGGTGAGGTGGTGGCGGTGGAGCCGCCTCGCGAGGAGCCGGGCTACCTGCTCACGGTGCGCTACGGCGCGGGCGAGGACCGCTCGCCCCTGGACGCGGTGCTCCAGCGCATCTTCTCCGCGCAAGAAACAGAAGGACTGCGGCGCTTTCCCCGGCTGCCGCTGACCCTGCGCGCGGCGGAGGCCACGCCGCTGTCGCCGGCCTTCCTGGTCCGGGACATCTCCCGGGGAGGCGTGGGCCTGGAGGTCATGGCGCCCGCCCTGCCCCGCCACGTGCGCGTGGGGACGCCCTTCCTCCTGGAGATGGACTTGATGGGGGGCGAGCTCGTCCTGCACGGCGAGGTGGTGTGGACCTCGTCGATTCCTCGCAAGGACGCCGCCACGGTGACGCCGGGCTTCGGCGCGACGTTCGGAAGGCTGCGCGCGCCCATGCAGCAGAGGCTGGACGCGCTGCTCGCCCTGGAGTCGCTGCCCCCCGCGCCCTGGAAGGCGCGGGTGAGCTTCGGCATGGACGCGGTGACGCGGATGCCGTGACGGCGTCGGCTACGCCGCGAAGGGGTAGCCGCCCGCGGACTCGACGGCGGCCATCACCGTCTCCCGGACCTCCGCCGGGTCATACGGCGTGAAGGTGTCGAGCGTCCCCAGCCGTCCCAGCTCCTTCGCCAGCGCGTCCCCCTTGAGGGTGGAGCACAAGGCGCGGCGCATGCGGTCCTGGATGCGGGAGGTGCTGTCGAAGGCGATGGTGCGAATCAGCGCCACGCGCACCGGGTCCAGCTTCCCGTCGGTGGCGGCCTGCCGCGCGCGAGCCACCATGGAGTCGAGCGCGAACGCATCCATCACCACGTCGGTGAGGGCCGCGAGCACGTCCTGGTGCTTCTCCAGCTCCGGGCCGAAGGTCTGCGCGGCCAGGCTCAGGCCGTGGAGCGCCAGGCGCTTGGCGGCCTCGGCGGCCACCTCCTGCGGCGCCAGTTCGTCCTGGGTCCGGGCCTGGGGCTTCTCACCGCGCGCCATCTCCTCCGCCACGTTGCCCGCCATGGCGAACAGCGGCAGGTCCCCCTTCACCGCGCGCTTGAGGAGCATGCCGGTGATGAGCATGCGGTTGATTTCGTTGGTGCCCTCGAAGATGCGGTTGATGCGCGCGTCGCGGTAGGCGCGCTCGACGGGGTACTCCTCGATGTAGCCCGCGCCGCCGTGCAGCTGCACCGCGTCGTCCACGAGCTGCCACAGGGCCTCCGAGCCGTAGACCTTCATGATGGAGGACTCGATGGCGTACTCCTCCACCGCGGCCAGCAGATGGGACTCGAAGTCGGGCGCGGACTTGTCGCGGGCGGCGAGGCGCGCGTCGACCAGGCCCGACGTGCGGTACGTCATGCTCTCCAGCGCGTGGATGAGCGCCGTCATCCGCGCCAGCTTCTCGCGCGAGAGCGGGAAGCGGGAGATGGGCGTGCCGAACTGCTTGCGCTCCTGGGCGAAGCGCAGCGCTTCGGCGAGCTGGAGCTTCATACCCCCGAGCACACCCGCGCCCAGCTTCAAGCGGCCGTAGTTGAGGATGTTGAAGGCAATCTTGTGGCCCTTGCCCACCTCGCCCAGCAGGTTCTCCACGGGGACGCGCGCGTCCTCGAAGTAGAGCGGACACGTGGACGAGCCCCGGATGCCCATCTTGTGCTCCTCGGGCCCCACGGTGAAGCCCGGCGTGTCCTTCTCCACGATGAAGCCGGTGAACTTGTCGCCGTCCACCTTGGCGAAGACGACGAACACGTCCGCGAAGGCCGCGTTGGTGATGAAGAGCTTGGAGCCGTTGAGGATCCAGTGCTTGCCGTCCGGCGACAGCACCGCCTTCGTCTTCGCGCCCAGCGCGTCGCTGCCGCTGCCCTGCTCGGTGAGCGCGTACGCGGCCACCCACTCGCTGGTGGCGAGCTTCGGCAGGTACTTCGCCTTCTGGGCCGCGTTGCCGAACCAGACGATGGGCAGCGTGCCGATGCCCACGTGCGCGCCGAAGGTGACGGACCAGGAGCCGTTGAGGCCCATGGCCTCCGCGAGCAGCAGCGACGTCGTCTTGTCCAAGCCCGTGCCGCCGTAGGCCTCCGGGATGTCCACGCTCAGCAGGCCCAGCTCCCCCGCCTGACGCAGCAACTCACGCAGCAGGACGTTGTCCTTGTGCTCGATTTTGTCGGCCTGCGGGAGCATCTGCTCGTGACTGAACTGAAGTGCCGTCCGGAAGAACATGCGCTGCTCTTCCGAGAAGGTCTCGGGCGTGACGATGGGGGACGCGCCGACCTCCTGGAAGAGGAAGGCACCGCCCGGGGGAACATCCTTCGACGCAGCCGGCGTATTGGCCGTGGACATCTCGAGACCTCACAGGGTGCGCGGAGGGTTCAACCTCCGCCGAGCGGGCGCCATGTCCCGCTCATGACAAGCAACTCCGCGAACCATCATAGGAGGTGTCACGAACCGGTCCGCCCTTTTCTCGTGGGAACGTCGAACCTCGCACCGGCGGTGTCCTCAGACTCGCGGGCCACTGGCCCCACCCGCCGTCCGTGACTATCCCGGGCACTCCAGGTTCTTGGAGCCCCCATGCGACGCGTCCCCACGGCGTTCTGTTTCATCTTCATCCTGAGCTGCGTTCTCGGCGCCTCTTCCTCCCACGCGGCCCAGGACTCCCGCGCCCTCTCCTCGGAGCTTCGCGAGGGGCCGCGCATCCCACGCTGAGCCTCACCCCGCGTCGCCCCCGTGGCGAGGCGTGGGGAAGACCAGGCACAGCGTCTCGAAGACAGGCGCTCCCGGGGCCGAGAACACGGCGCTCAGCGCTCGCGCGGCTTGCGCCACCTCGGTGCCGAAGGACGGCACCAGGCAGAGGTCCTCGGACGTCTTGAAGCGCCCCTTGAGCAACGCCAGTCCCCGCCGCAAGGTCGCCAGGTCCTGCTTCCCCTCTCGCACGGGCACCGACGGGCCATTCGCATCCGGACCGGGCAGCTTGCCCACGCTGGTGCTCAGCTCGAAGCCATCCGCGCGCTGGATGATGCGCAGCTTTCCGGGCGCGACCTCCGACAGCCACGCGCGAAAGCCCTCCTCGTCGCGCAGCACCAACGGGTAGGCCACGGGGGCGTCCGGATGCGCCAGCCACACCGCCTCCGCGGAGTCGCGCAAGGCCGCGAACAGCTCCGAGGTCTGCGCCAGGAACGTGTCCGCGTCCGGCACCACCAGGACCACCCGCCCCTTCACCCGCTCCGAGAGCCGCGCGGCGGACTCCGGGCGCAAGGGCTCGAACAGCTCCGTGCCCACGCGCACCTGCTCTCCGGCCACCAGCAGCTTCAGCGCATCCGAGGGAGGGACTTCGCCATAGACCGGCGCCGCCTCGCTGGGACCTGGGCCGCGGGCGTCCTCACCGCCCGGAGCCTTCGTGGCGAGTGTCGGCAGCGGCGCGGGCTTCAAGGCCTGAAGCGGCTCCGCGGTCTTCTCCTCGCGACAGCCCACCGCCACGAGCATCAGCCCCGACACCACTCCCGCGCTGGCCCACGTCCTCACGGAGTCGTCGTCCCCGCGCTGGCCGGGGGGGCCGCGAAGGCTTTCGCCACACACGCCGCATCCGCCAACCCGAGCCCCACCGCGTGGTCCGCCGCCTCCTTCGCGTCCTTGAACAGCACCATGCCCGCGAAGCGCTTCGCATCCGACGAGCGTCCCGCGTCGCGGATGTAGATGGCCTTCACGCGCCCCGGGAACTCCTCGCGAATCTGCGCGTACACCTCGGGGTCCTTCTCTCCCGAGTCCCCCACCAACACCACGGGCAGCGAGAACTGCATCAGCAGTCGGCGGATGGTGGGCTGCTTGTAACCGGACAGCGACCCAGGGCCCAGGTCTCGCAGATACACACCGAAGCCTGACGGGAAGGCATGGCGCTCCAGGAAGCCCTGCACGCGCGGCAGGTACTGGATGGGGGAGCCACTCACCAGCGCGAACGCGGACGCGGACGCACCTCGCAGGCAGCCGTAGAACCCCGCCATCCCCAACACCACCTGCTGCGAGTCGGAGTCCTTGAGCAGCGCGGCCTGCACCAGCTTCGTCGGCTTCGTCACGTGCGTCAGCGCGAGCGTGTCGTCGAAGTCGGAGACCACGAGCAGCGGCGTCGACTCCGGCAACACCTCCACTCGGGCCGTGGTGCTGGCCCCCTCCACGGACGCGTGTGCTTCCGAGGCGCCCGCCTTGAAGCGCTGGCCTTCGGGTGGAATCAGGTTCACCTCGAAGCCGCCATCGTCGCGGCTCGTGACGACCGCGGTGACGTCCTGGAAGCGCACCGTTACTTGGGCCCCCACCCAGTTGGGAGCAGCCAGGCGCCGCAGGTTCCTCGACAGCGCGGTGCTGCTCTCCGCGGGGGCTTCCTTCAACACGCGGCCATGCAGGCTGACGCCCTCCGGTCTCCCGAGCACCGGCGCCAGCAAGACGGCAGGAGCCGCCAAAGCGTGGGAAACACTGAGAACCGCCATCACGGCTAAAAGGCGAGAGAGCGTTTTCATCGGAATTTTCTCGTGTTAATGTTTGCCAAGCCCTGATGATAGCTTCTCACGGGCCTTGCGAGGCGTCGTGGAGGGGTAGCACAGCGGCCGTGCGCCCCGAGGAGCCGGAAGACACGTGGAGCACCCGCCCGAAGGGCTCGATTTCGGCAGGTACACGTTGCTCGAGCGCATCGCGACGGGCGGCATGGCGGAGATATTCCGCGCTCGTATGACTGCCATGGCGGGTGTCACCAAGCCGGTGGTCATCAAGAAAATCCTCCCGGGCTTCGCGGACAAGAGCGCCTTCGTCTCCATGTTCGTCAACGAGGCGCGCATCGCCGCGGGCCTCAGCCACGGCAACATCGCCCAGGTCTTCGACTTCGGTGAGGTGGCGGGCCAGTACTTCATCGCGATGGAGTGGGTGGACGGACACCCGTTGTCGCGTGTGCTGCGGCGAGCCCGGGAGAAGGGGCACTACACCCTGCCGCAGCCGCTGGCCCTGCTGATGACGGCCGAGGTGCTCAAGGGCCTGGCCTACGCGCACACGCGCCTGGACGACCGGGGCCGGCCCCTGCACATCGTCCACCGCGACGTCAGTCCGCAGAACGTGCTGCTCAGCTTCGAGGGCCAGGTGAAGCTGGTGGACTTCGGCATCGCTCGGGCCCGGCTCGCGGGCGGGCTCATGTCCGATGAGCCCGACGGCATGGGCAAGTACGCGTACTTCGCGCCGGAGCAAGCCCGGGGGCGGGAGCTGGATGCGCGCGCCGATATCTTCGCGGCGGGCACGCTCTTGTACGAGACGCTGTGCGGACGCCGGCCGTTCGAGGGCGATGCCACGGATGTGATGCGGAAGATTGCCCTGGGGGACTTCCCGCGCCCTCGGGAGCTGGCGCCGGACATCCCCTCCGCGCTCGAGCGCATCCTCCTCACCGCGCTGGCCGTGGAGCGAGAGCAGCGCTACGCCTCCGCGGAGCTGTTCGCGGAGTCGCTCACCCGGTACCTGAACACCACCACGCCGGACATCTCTCCCAGCGCCCTGGCTCACTTCATGGGCTACCTGTTCGAGGCGGAGCTCGTGGCGGACGGGCGGCCCGTGCTGCTGCCTCGGGAGTTCCTCTCGCAGCTGTCCCGGTGGACGCGTGTGTCCTCGGAGCGCCGCGCCTTCCGCGAGCCCGCGGCCCCCGAGGTATCGCGCGGAGATCGCATCACCGAGCCGGTCCCCACACCGGAAGATCTTCGCGTCGACACGTCGAGCGAGGTGCCCGCGTCGCCCGGAGCCGAGCCTGGCTCCGTTGGCAGGGGACGCAGGGAACGCACCACCCAGCCCATCCCCGCCGTGCCTGACTCGGCCTCGGGCGCCGAGGGTCCGCGGACAGACGGTGAGTCGGCGGGGCAACCTCCGCACTCGGCATCCGGGACGGAAGCAGCGCCCCCGACGTCCTTGTCACACTCGACGTCGTCGACGGACGGGGTGCGCTCCACGGAGCTCGCTTCGTCGCATCCGCGCTCGACACCCTCGACCGGAGTCCCGCTACCGACGCCCCAGGCTTCGTCGCCTCCCCGCTCGACTCCGCCCACGGGCGAGACCCCGCTGACGGCCGCCGAGCCCTCGCGCCCCTCTCCGTTCCTGAGTCCTCCCACCGGAGTGCCTCCGCCACCGGACCTCGCTCCGACGACTCACGCCCCACCGTCCCGCCTGGGCTTCCGCCTCGCGGCCCTCGGCGCGCCGGTGCTCGCGGCCCTCGGCGCGGTCCTCGTCGTGATGGTCCTCGGCCGCAACGGCACCTTCTCCGTGGAGCTCAGCTCCTCGCCTCCTGGCGGAGCCATCCGCGTCGATGGTCGCCCGCTCGACTCCGTCACCCCCGCCCTCCTCACGCACCTGCCCGCCGACGGTGAGCACCTGCTCGAAATCCAGATTCCCGGCATGGTCCCGTGGAGCCAGGTGGTCCGCGCCGAGCGAGGCTCGACCCTCGCCGTCCACGCGCGGCTTCGTCCACGAATCAACACCTCCTCCGCCCCGGGAACCGCGTCCGCCAAGGCCGCGAACACGCCCCCCCTCCAGGACGCGGACTGGGCCCCCGGTGGGTTCCGCATCTCCGCCGTGAGCCACGCCTTCCGCGTCCCGGTATCCTCCGCCGCTCGCGTCCCACTCGACCCGGCCCGGACCTACCTGGTGCACACCGAGGGACGGATGTCGCTCGGCGGGCCCATGTCCGTGGAGCACGCGGGCTACTTCCTCGAGGGCGACAAGAACCTCCCCGCCCACGAGTCCTTCGGCGTCCTCGGCCCCGACGAACAGCTCATCCGCAACGCCGCCAGCCTGTACGTCTTCGTCCTGGACGCCCACCGCGAGGACAACCGGGGAGGTCTCCAGGTCCACCTGCGGGAGCTCGGCGGGCCCAGCTTCCCGCCCTTCCGGCTGGACGCGCGCCAGCACGCCGTGAAGCTCGCGCGCGCGGACCGCTTCGTCGTCCATGCGCTGGACCCCGGCACCACCTACGACGTCGTGCTGCGCTACACCGCCGAGCCTGCCCGGACCCGAGGCCTGAGCGGCGGCCCCGTGGGGCGAGTGCTTGGACTGGTGGGAACGGACCCGGGCCCCGAAGGCTCGCCCAGCGGCCTGGCGCTCCTGGAAGTGGGCCAGCCCGCCCGCCTCCGAGGCGCGTCGTGGCTCCAGCTCGCCTTCCCGGACGACCATCTGGCCGACAACACCGGCACCCTCCTGGTGGACATCGTCCCCGTGGTCCGCCCCTCGGAAGCAGGGATGCCGCCAGCGGGCCACCGGCACGGCCGCCCGACCCCGTGAGCCTGCTACAGCCGTGCAGCGGCCTGTCGCCGAAAAGTTGATCCCCCCGGCGAGCCCCCTACCCTGGGCAACAAGGAGGGCTCAACATGTTGAAGCTGGTGGCAGTGGCCGCAGTCGGGGCCGTGGTCCTGGGGACGATGGGACTGTCCGGCCGGGTGGATGCGCGACCGGGGAGCACCGAGGGAGAGCCGACGCAGGCGCAGGTGGAGGCGGCGCTGGACGCGCGGCAGAAGGAGTTGCTGGGCATCTTGTTGGAGGCTCAGCGGACGGGCGAACGCACGGCGTCGGTTCACCGGTAATCTCGTGGCGTCGAACGCGACTCGGTGCTAAGCCCGGGCCTCCTTTGACGTCTACCTGCCCGCGAGGGGGACATGCCTGAAGGGTCCGCGTCACTCACACAACTCGCGGTCGACGACCGGGTCGTCTATCCGAATCAGGGTGTCTGCCGCGTCACCGCCATCGACACGAAGGAAGTGGCGGGACAGAAGCTCGTCTTCGTCACCATGCGTCGCGAGGAGGATGGCGCCGTGGTCATGGTGCCCCAGGCCAAGGTCGCGGCCATCGGTGTACGGAAGGTGGCTGGCCCCGAGGACGTGAAGAGCGTCTTCTCATTCCTTCGTGCGGACGGGGACAAGGCAGACCTCGACTGGAAGCAGCGCGCCCGCACCAACCTGGACCGCATGACGCAGGGAGGAATCCTGGGTCTGGCCGAGGTGGTGAAGGACCTCCAGGTCCTCAGTGAGCTGCGTCCGCTGCCCACCAAGGAGCGCGAGCTGTACGACAATGCCCGGCACCTGCTGGTGTCGGAGGTCGCCGCCGCGCTCGGCACCGCCGAGGTCAACGCCGAGGACGCCATCGACATCGTCCTCTTCCCGCCCGGCCGCGAGCGCCCCAAGCGCACCGCCGCCGAGTTCGCGAAAGGCGACGAAGACGACCTGGGTCTGGAGGGCGACCTCCTGGGACTCGACGGAGACCTGGACCTGCCCTCGGACGAGGAGCCGCAGTCGGAGTCCTCCGACGAGGAGAGCTCCTCCGACGAAGAGGGCGAGGAAGGCGAGGAGAAGTCCGACGAGGAGTCCGCGCCCAAGAAGCGCGGCCGTCCCCCGAAGGAGAAGCCCGCCGCCGAGGAAGGCGCGGAGCCCGCCGCGCCCAAGAAGCGCGGCCGTCCTCCCAAGCCCAAGCCGGAGGCACCTCCGCCCGGCGCGGAGGCCCCCGCCCCCAAGAAGCGTGGCCGTCCTCCCAAGGCCAAGCCGCCCGAGGTGGCTGGCGCCGAACCCGCCGCGCCCAAGAAGCGCGGCCGTCCTCCCAAGGCGAAGCCCGCCGAGGGTGGAGAGGACTGACAGTCGACCTGGAAGCCGGCCCTTTGCGCCGAGGTGACGCCCCGTGATTCGCGTCGTGACGCTGGACCCCTTCGACGACAAGCAGCTCGCCAAGCTCAACCGGACGCTCTACACGGCGTTCGGCGTGGGCAGCGAGCACTCCGGCTCCGCCGAGATGCCTCCGGGCCTGGGCGAGCCGGTGGACGCCGAGAAACTGCTGGAGCAGGTGAAGGGCATTCGCGCCTATCAGGACGACAAGGTGCTGCTGCTCACCTCGCGCAAGCTCAAGGAGCGCGAGCTGCCCAGCGGCACGGCCCCCACCCCGGGCTTCGCTCGCCAGGGCAGGGACCGCTCCGTCATCACCACCCAGCCGCACAAGGACCTGGAGGTCGGCTTCAAGCCGGTGGCCCGCCACGCGCTGCACCAGTTGGGTCACCTGTGGGAGCTGCACCACTGCCTGGACCCGCGGTGCTCGATGTACCCGCCCTGGACGCCGTCGTTCTCCCAGGGTGAGCCCATCTTCTGCACCTTCTGCCGGGAAAAGAGCGAGCAGAAGATTCGCCTTGCGAAGTCCTAGCATCCAACGCGCGCTGCCCCTCCTGGAGTTGGGGGGGCTCTTGCTGGTCGCGCTCCTGTGTCTCGTCTTCCACCTCCGGCTGCCCAGCAAGCTCCCCTCCGAGGAGAGCTACCGCGCGGTGGCCGAGCGACTGAAGGCGGAAGGCCGCCCCGGTGACGCGGTCCTGCTCTTCCCCTGGTGGGCGGAGCGCGCCCGGCTCTTCGTGCCTCCCGGGCTGCCCGTCTACGGCTACCTCGGCTCGGACCACGATGACCTGTCCGCGCATCCGCGAGTCTGGGTGCTGGGCCAGCCGGAGCTGCCCCGCTCGGACGAGGCGACATTCCTGAAGGACTTCCTGCCCGAGCGCCGCGCCGTGGGCCCGGTCGTCCAGGAAGGCACGCTGACGCTGAGCCTCTACGAGAACGGCCGGCATCGTCCGCGGCGGTTCAACGCGGCGGACCGGGTTGCACAAGCACGTGTGTATCTGGAGTCACTGGATGGCACGCGCGCGCCCTGCCCTTTCGACGGGACGGCGCACCGCTGTCCGGGGCCCGGCAACGTGTACGTGGCCACCGAGTGGCATGAGGTCTTCTACGAGCCGCGCCACTGTCTGTGGATGCCCGCGCCCGGTGGAGCGCGCCGGCTGGTGGCGGAGTTCGACGGGGTGCCCGGTGGCGTGGGGTTGAGGCTCGAGGGTGGCATCATCTTCGAGTACGCGTTTCCTCGGGACGCGCAGCTGACGACGGCGTTCCTGGGCGTGGAGGACGCGGCCAGCGGCGCGCCGCTCGTGGAGGTGGCGATACCTCCCGGACAGGAAGGCGTGAAGAAGTCGGAGGTGCTGCTGCCCCCGGGTGAGGCGAGGACGGTGAAGGTCTGGGTCCGCTCGGAGAATCCGGACCGGCGGCAGGTGTGCCTGGACGTGCTGGCGTTGGAGCCGGTGGTGGGAGTGAAGGGATGACGGGCAGGCCCGCCACTCGCGAGGAGAGATACACGGCGTGGGCGCTGTGGACGCTGGCCTTCGTGGCGCTGTGGCTGACGGAGTCCGCGGTGGGCTACACGCGCGACGAGAGCGTCTACTTCGCCGCGGCGGAGAGCTACGCGGGCTGGTTCCGGCAGCTCTTCCACTCGCCGGCGCGGGCGATGACGGACGCGGCCATCGTCCGCGCGTGGGACTACAACCACGAGCACCCCGCGCTGATGAAGACGCTGTTCGGGCTGAGCCACCTGCTCTTCCACGAGACGCTGGGGTGGATGCGCTCGGCCACGGCGTTCCGACTGCCGGCCTTCGCCATGGCGGCGCTGGTGCCCGCGCTGAGCTTCCTGCTGGGCAGCGCGCTGTATGGCCGCACCGCCGGACTGTTCGCCGCGCTCGTCTTCATGCTGGTGCCGCGTCAGTACTTCAACTCGGAGCTGGCGTGCTTCGACCTGGCGGTGGCCGCGCTGTGGCTGCTCGTCGTGTATTGCTTCTGGCGCGCGCTGGAGGACACGCGGTGGGGCATCGCGTGTGGTGTCGCGTTTGGACTGGCGCTGGCCGCCAAGCACAACGCCTTGTTCCTGCCCTTCGTGCTGACGCCCTTCGCGCTGTGGCGCGCCTGGTCCGCGAGCGAAGGCGAGCCCGAGACGCGCGCATGGCTGCTGCGCTTCGTGGGCGTGTTCGCCTCGGTGGCGGTGCTCTACGGCTTGCTCGTGCTCTCCCTGGGCGGAGGCGAGGGCTTCCAGCGGAAGTTCTTCCTGCTCAGTCCCCACTCGCTGCTCTTCGTGAGCCTGGCCGCGGGCGGAGCATGGACGCTCAAGGGGCTGGAGAAGGTCAACACACGGGTGACTCGCGCGCTGGTCCCCATCGCGGCCATGGCGGTGCTCGGGCCGGTCATCTTCTACCTGCACTGGCCCTACCTCTGGCATCAGCCGGTGGACCGCACGGCCTGGTACCTGGCCTTCCACGCGAAGCACAATCACTACGCCTGGTTCTATCTGGGCACCCTGCTGCGTGAGCCTCCCTTCCCCCTGGCCTATGTGCTGGTGAAGACCGCGCTCACCGTGCCCACCAGCCTCTTCGTGCCGATGGTGACGGGCTTCACCGCGCTGGCGGCCCGGGTGCTGCTGGGCCAGTTCGAGAAGTCGCGCGCGTGGGTGCCCCCGGTGACGATGGCCGAGGCCCTGGTGGGGGTGAACGCGATGGCGTCCATCCTCGTCATCAGCCATCCCCAGGTGCCGCACTTCGGCGGTGTGAAGCACTGGTTCCCGTCGATGGTGTTCCTGGGCCTGCTCGCGGGCCAGGCGGTGTCTCGCGGCTGCGGCGCCTTGCTGGAGCGACTGCGTGCGCGCTGGCCCTCGGTGCCGGGGCTCACGGTGTCCGTGCCCGTGTTCGCGGTGCTGCTGGCGCCCGCGCTGGTGTACTCGGCGCGCGTGTTTCCGTACGGCACGGCGGCGTACTCGGAGCTCGCGGGCGGACTGCCGGGCGCGGCGACGCTGGGGATGCAGCGGCAGTTCTGGTCCAGCCACGTCACGGGCGTGCTGCCGTGGATCAACGAGCACGCGAAGCCGGGCGCGCGGCTGTTCCTGCATGAGGTGCACGGCGGCTCGTTCCGCGACTACCAGCGCAACGGCATGCTGCGGCCGGACCTGCGCGCGGTGGGCAGTCCCTTCGACGCGGACATCGTCGCGTACCAGTACCACCAGGAGTTTCGAGAGTTCGAGTTCAACACCTGGCAGGCGTTCGGCACGCGCACGCCCACCATGGGCCTGTACCTGGACGAGACGCCGCAAGTCGTCGTCTACGTGCGGCCCGAGTCACAGCCGTAGGGCCCCTGCGGTCGGGCTGTCTGCCCTTGGATGAATGGCTCGCGCCCGAGGGAGGGGCCAACGGCGGGTGCCTCCAGGAGGGGCATTGCCGGCGTCTGGCCTCCCTGCCCACCTTCCGCGCGAAGGCTCATGCCCAGAGGGGGGACGTCCACCATGCATCTGCTCAAGCTTCCGTCGATTCTCGCCGTGTCCGCGGTGCTCTGCTTCTCGGCCGGCTGTTCCAAGCGGGGCTCGCAATCGAAGGGCGCCGAGCCACAGGCCACCACGCAGCCGCCGTCCTCGACATCCTCGGCGCCCACGGCCCAGGCCCCCCAATCCAAGTCCAAGTCCAAGAGCGTCTCCGACGACAACTGCCCCATGGCCCTCCCCGGCACCACCGCCAAGGCAGAAGACACCCCCGAAGGCGTGGCCCTCACGCTCAGCACACCGGAGCCCACGCAGGTGTCCGAGCTCCAGCAGCGCAGCCGCCGGATGCTCCATGAACAGGCGACCGCCACCCAGCAGCGCGCCAGCAACGCGACGCCCATGGAGGAAGCGGAGCGCGAGGACCTGGGCATCGGCCAGCTCGAGGAGCAGGACGGCCTGGACGAGACAGGCATGGGCGGCTCGGGCATGGCGGGCGCGCCGACGATGCCCGCGAGCGCCAGCGTCCAGGACACGCCGGACGGCGTCGTCATCGTCTACAGCGCGCTGGACCCCAAGAAGCAGAAGCAGCTCAGCAGCGAAATCCACAGCGCCGCCGAGCAGATGAAGCCCGGCAAGTGCCCTGGCATGGGAGGCCCCAGCCCCAGCCTCGAGTGAGGCCAGTGGACCTCAGCCTGCGCTCCCCGATGTCCCTGGGGGGCGCAGGGCCGCCAGCGCGTACTCCGCCACCGTGTCCGCGTACTCCGGCGTGAGCGGCGCGGTGCGCAGCAGCCAGCGATGGAAGAGCGGCCCGACGAGCAGCTCCACCGCGACGTCCAGGTCCACCCCCGCCGCCACCTGCCCCGCGCGCTGCGCCACGCGCAGGCGCTCCTTCGTGACCTCAAGGCTCGGCCGCAGCAGCGTGTCCACGAACTGCTTCGCCAGGGCCGGGTCCAGCTGGGACTCGGCGGTGAGCGCGCGGGAAGGCACCTCGAAGCGAGGTGAGCAGAGCTCGGCGGCCGTGGCGCGCAGCACCAGCTTCATGTCCGCCACCACGTCGCCGGTGTCCGGAAGAGGCGCGGTGTCCCCCATCAGCGCAGCGAAGGCATCCAGCACCAGCGAGCCCTTGTTCGGCCACCAGCGGTAGATGGTCTGCTTGCCCACTCCCGCTCGCGCGGCGATGGCCTCGATGGTCAGTCGCGCGTAGCCCATCTCTCCGACCAGCTCCACGACCGCTTTCAGGATGGCCTGGTGCGAGCGCTCGCTGCGCCGCCCTGCATCCGGTGTCTTGCCTTCACTCATGACCTCTCACGGTAGCGGGGCTGCGGCAATACGCAACGTCTCGTCTTGACAATCAACCCCTCAGCACTCATCTTGGTCGGATACGAGACGATTCGTATCGTCTCAATCCAAGGAGAAGCGACATGCGACGACGAGCCCACATCGCCATGGTGAGCATCCCGGCGCATGGCCACGTGAACCCGAGCCTGGAGGTCATCCGCGAGCTGGTGGCCCGAGGCCATCGCGTCACCTACGCCAATGACCCGTCCTTCGCGGACGCCATCGCTCGCACGGGAGCGGAGCTGGTGCCCTACCCCTCGACGTTGCCTCGCGAGGGCGTGCCGGGACGGGACTGGCCGGAGGACACCATCGGGCAGCTGTCGGTGTTCCTCGACGACGCGATGGCGCAGCTGCCCAGGCTCCGCGCGGCCTACGAGCAGGACCGGCCGGACCTCTTCCTCTACGACATGGCGGGCTTCGTCGCGCGCGTCCTCGCAGAGAACTGGGGGCTTCCAGCCGTGCACCTCTCGCCCACCTATGTCGCGTGGGAGGGCTACACGGAGGAGATGGCGGGAGTGATGGAGTCCCTGCGCGCGGCCCCTGGTGGCGCCGACTACTACCGCCGCTTCACGGAGTGGCTGACGTCCTGCGGCGTGGCGGAGACGGACTCGACGCTGTTCGTCGGCTTGCCCACGCGCTCGCTCGTCCTCATTCCGCGCGCGATGCAGCCTCACGCCGACCGGGTGGACCCCAAGCGCTACACCTTCGTCGGTCCGTGCATCGACGAGCAGCGCGAGTCCCAAGGCTCCTGGAGCCGCCCCGCGAACGCGAAGAAGGTGCTGCTCATCTCCCTGGGCTCCACGTTCACGAACCAGCCCGGGTTCTATCGCCAGTGCATGGCCGCGTTCGGAGCGCTGGAGGACTGGCACGTGGTGCTCAACATCGGCCGACACCTCGAGCCCTCCGCGCTGGGGGAGATTCCATCCAACTTCGAGGTGCACGCGTGGCTGCCGCAGCTCTCGGTGCTCAAGCAGGCCGACGTCTTCATCACCCACGCGGGCATGGGCAGCACCCAGGAGGGACTCTGGTGCGGCAAGCCGATGCTCGCCGTGCCCCAGGCCACCGACCAGTTCAGCAACGCGGACCGCATCGTCGAGCTGGGGGTGGGACTGCGGCTCGACACCGCCCAGGCCACCGCGGAGTCATTGCGCGCTGCGTTCGACCGACTCCGCCGTGAGCCACACTTCATGAAGCAAGCAGCAACACTCCAACGTGAGCTGCGCGACGAAGGCGGCGCCAGGCGTGCCGCGGACCTCATCGAGCAGGCCCTTCCCCGTCTCGACTGAGGGACGGACGGCGGGAGGGGGCCACCATCCGTGTGGCTCTCCCGTCCGTCGGACCCTCCGGAGCCCCGGACCCACCGTGCGCGCCGCCTTGGGATGAACGGAGCGGATGTAAACTTGCGGTCTTTCCGTTGGGTGGAGGAGAGCAGACGATCAGGACTCTTCCCTCGGTTTCCAAAGCTCGAAGTAGTCTGGCGAGCGCGAATGGTGGATCTTCCACGCCCCGGGAGGAACACATGAAGCGCTGGAGCGCGGTGCTGGCAGTGGCGGCGGTGTGCGCGGGTTGCCAGGACAGAGTGCAGGACGACAAACCGACGCGGGCGCAGATTCGCAAGACCGGGCCGGCCACCATGGAGGTCATTCCCTCCGACGGCCAGCTCCCCTACTGCATGCTCTACACGGTGTCGGAGAAGGGCGTCATCCGCCAGCTCACGCTGACAAAGGAGAACCGCTCCATCCGCTGCGATGCGAACAAGCCCGTCGCGAACACCAGCTTCCGAATCCCCACGCAGGAGGGGAAGGTCAAGGTCTACATCTTCTTCTCCGACGACCGCATCCCGGCGGGTCCCGTCGCGCAGCAGCTCTATGACTTGCGCGCGCAGGAGCGCATCAGCGCCATGGACCTGCGCCTTCCCGGACGCGTGCAGGTGGAGACGCTGGACTTCGTCCCCGAGCTCCCCACCTCCACGGATGCCCAGGGCGAGGCCCCCAAGGCGCCTCCGAGCACTCCGGACATGGGCGTCCCGGTGAACAAGGACAACGCCCCCGCGCCCGCCCAGCCCGCGGCATCGGGCGAAGACAAGTAGCGCCCGCCGTCTCCCCAGGGAGGCGCCCACCTCCCCGGGACGGCGCCTCACCTCACCAGGCCTCTTTGGCCAGGGCCAGCAGGTCCGCTTCCGTCACCTTCCGCGGGTTGCACTGATGGCAGGCGTCCTGGAAGGCCTTGTCGGCGATTCTCGGCAGGTCCTCCTCGCGAACGCCCACGTCGCGAAGCCGCGCGGGGATGCCGATGGCCGCGTTGAGCTTGCGCACCCGGTCGATGGCGTTGCTCGCGAGCACTTCTTCCCGCGCATTAGAGGAGTCCCCCATCGCCACCGCCACACGTGCCAGGCGCGCGGTGCTGGTGGCCCGGTTGAACTCCATCACCACCGGCAACACGACGGCATTCGCGAGCCCATGGTGAACGCCGGAGATGGGCGTCAGCGCATGGGCCAGGGAGTGGCACGCGCCCAGTCCCTTCTGGAAGGCCATGGCGCCCTCCATCGCGGCCACCATCATGTCCGTGCGAGCCGCCAGGTTCGTCCCCTCGCGCACGGCCGTCATCAGCGAGCGGCCCACGCGGTGGATGCCGTCGATGGCCACCGCGTCCGCCAGCGGATGGAAGCCACTGGCCACGTACGCCTCCAGGCAATGCGTGAAGGCATCCATGCCCGTGGCAGCGGTGACGCCAGGAGGCAGCCCCAGCGTCAGCTCGGGGTCGACGATGGCGGCGCGCGGCAGCAGGTGCGGACTGAAGATCACCGTCTTGCGCCCCGTGTCCTCCAGCGTCACCACGCCGGAGCGGCCCACCTCCGAGCCCGTCCCCGCCGTGGTGGGGATGGCGATGAGCGGCGGCACGTCGTCGCGGACGAACTGGTCTCCGCCCGTCGCGTCGTCGTAGCGGCTCAGCGGCGGCTCGTGGGTGGAGAGCAGCTGCACCAGCTTGCCCGCGTCCAGCGCACTGCCTCCGCCCAGCGCGATGATGCCGTCACAGTCATTGCGGCGATAGACCTCCAGTCCCGCGAAGACGTCCTTCTCCGTGGGGTTGGGCTCCACGCCATCGAAGACGGCGCAGTCGAGGCCCGCCGTCTTCATCACCTCCAGCACCTTCGAGGCGAGCCCCGCCTTCACCACCCCCGCGTCCGTCACCAGCAGGGGGCGCTTCATCTTCAAGCGCTGGGTCTGCGCGGGCAGTCGCTGGAGGGCTCCCGCGCCCAGGACGATGCGGGTGGGCCAGGCCATCTCGATGACACGAGGCTCGGTGGGGATGTCGAACGGCTTCATCTCAGGTTCCTCCCTCGGGCTCATCAGATGAGCTCCAGGTAGCGCTCCAGCTCCCAGTTGGTGACGGCGCGCTCGTACTGGCGCACCTCCCACTCGCGCGTGCGCACGAAGTGGTCCACGAAGCCCTCGCCCAGGATCTCCCGGGCGCGCTCGCTCTGCTTGAGCAGGGCCACCGCTTCCTTCAGGTTGCGAGGCAGCGGCGCGGCCGTGTGGGACGCATACGCGTTGGCGTTGCACGGAGGAGGAGGCTCCACCTCGTTCTCGATACCCCACAGGCCCGCGGCCATGCTCGCCGCCATGCCGATGTATGCGTTCATGTCCGCGCCGAGCTGCCGGTACTCGATGCGCATGGACTTCGCGTCCTCGCCGATGACGCGAATGGCACAGGTGCGGTTCTCCAGGCCCCACGCCGCGGTGGTGGGCGCCCAGGTGTTCTCCACGCTGCGCTTGTAGCTGTTGATGGTGGGCCAGTAGAGCGCCGTCAGCTCCGGCATCAGCGCAATCTGCCCGCCGATGTAGCTGCGCATGAGGCGGCTCATGCCGTGGGGCGCGTCCTCGTCGTGGAAGAGGTTGTGCTCCCCCTTCAAGTCCCAGAGCGACTGATGCACGTGCCCCGAGCACCCCGGCAGCTTCGCGTTCACCTTCGCCATGAAGCACGCGGTGAGGCCCTGGCGCGCACACAGCTCCTTCACCACCGTCTTGAAGAGCGCCGCCTTGTCCGCCGCGCGCTCCACGTCGTCGTAGCGGATGGCGGCCTCGAAGACACCGGGCCCCGTCTCCGTGTGGAAGCCCTCGATGTTGAGGCCGAAGCCGTTGCAGCCATCGATGAGCGAGTGCACCAGGGGCGCGTTGAGGGACGTGCGCAGCCACGAGTAGCCGAACATGCCCGGCGTCAGCGGCGTCAGGCCCTGGAAGCCCTTCTCCTTCAGGGTCTGCGGCTGCTCCTTGAAGATGAAGAACTCGTACTCGGCCCCGAAGCGAGGCAGGTAGCCCAGCTCCCTCGCGCGCCCGGCAATCTTGTGCAGGAGCTGCCGGGGACTGGCCTCGAAGGGCGTGCCGTCCGGATTGACGAAGTCGAGCAGGAAGGCCGCGGTGTCCGGCTCCCACGGAATCATCCGCCCGGTGGAGACATCCACGGTGGCATGTGCATCCGGGTAACCGGTGTGCCAGCCCGTCACCTCGGTGTTGTCGAGCAGCTCGTCGGCCAGGTCCCAGCCGAACACGACGTCACAGAAGCCCAGGCCGTTCTTGGCCGCGCTCAGGAACTTCTCCAGCGAGACGTACTTGCCGCGCCAGACGCCGTCGATGTCCACGGCGCCGACCTTCACGTTCTTCGCGCCCTGGTCCTCCAGCCACCGCTTGAGGGAGTCGGAGCCTCCAGACTCTCGAGGCCCGGGGGTTCCGCGCACCGGTCCCCTGCGCTCCTTCGTGCGGGCCCTGCGGGCCACGGCCGGATGCGTGAGGACCTTCGCCTTGGGACGGGTCGCCATCGGGACCTTCCTTCCTGGGGTGAGGGAATGCTCAGACGTCGGTCGGCAGCCGGGTCCACACCGCCTTGCACTGGAGGTAGCCCTCCAGCGCGTGGTGCGACAAATCACGGCCCCAGCCGGACTCCTTGTAGCCGCCGAACGGCGCGGCATCGTCGAACTCGTTGAAGCAGTTGATCCACACCACGCCGCTCTTCACCTTGCGAGCCAGCGCATGCGCCTTGGCCACGTCGTGCGTCCACAGCGAGGCGGCCAGTCCATAGAGCGTGCCATTGGCCAGCTCCAGCGCGTGGGCGTCGTCCTTGAAGCGCAGACAGCTCAGCACCGGGCCGAAGATCTCCTCCTGGGCAATCTTCATGTCGGGCTTCACCTCGCCGAACACGGTGGGCCGCATGAAGAAGCCCTTGGCCTTGAGGTTCTCCGTGTCGCGCTCGCCGCCCGCCAGGAGGTGGGCGCCCTGCTGACGGCCGCTCTCGACGTAGCCCAGGATGGTGTCGAGCTGCTTCTGGCTCACCTGCGCGCCCATCTCGGTGGACGGGTCCAGCGGGTCTCCCACGCGCAACTGCCGCGCCCGCACCACCAGCCGGCCCACGAAGTCATCGTAGATGCCGTCCTGCACGAGCACGCGGCTGCCCGCGTTGCACGTCTCGCCCTTGTTGCCGAAGATGCCCCAGAAGCACGCCTCCACGGCGCGCTCCAGGTCCGCGTCGGAGAAGATGACCTGGGGGCTCTTGCCTCCCAGCTCCAGCGTCAGCTTCTTCAGGTTGCTGCTCGCCGAGGCCTGCATCAGCCGGCGCGCGGTGCGGCCAGAGCCCGTGAAGGAGATCTTGTCCACGTCGGGATGCCGCGCGAGCGACTCCCCCGCGGGGTCTCCGTAACCGGTGACGACGTTGATGACGCCGGGAGGAAAGCCCGCCTCCAGCGCGAGCTCGCCCAGCTTCATCGCCGTGAGCGGCGTCATCTCCGACGGCTTCACCACCACCGTGCACCCGGCCGCGAGCGCCGGGCCCAGCTTCCAGCACAGGATGCAGGTGGGGTAGTTCCACGGGACGATGAGGCCCGCGACGCCCACCGGCTCCTTGAGCACGTAGGTGTGGAAGGGCCCGTTGACGGGGAGCACCTCGCCATGAATCTTGTCCGCCCAGTCCGCGAAGTACGCGAGGGTTCCCGCGCCTGGAGCGACATCGCCTCGGACGGCGTCGCGGAAGGTCTTGCCGTTGTTGAGCGACTCGACGAGGGCGAACTCCTCGCGCCGTTCCCACAACAGGTCCGCCAGCTTGCGGATGAGCTTGCCTCGCTCGCGCGCGGACATGCGGCTCCACGGCCCGGACTCGAACGCGCGCCGGGCCGACTTCACCGCGCGGTCCACGTCCACCGCGGCGGCGCTGGGCACGTCGCACACCTTCTCCCCCGTCGCCGGATTCACCACGGGCAACGTGCCACCCTCGAGCGGCTCCACGCCTTGCCCGTCGATGAGCAAGCGCAAAGCGGGAAGGCGCGGGGTGAGCGAACGAGCATCTATCATGGGGATTCCTCGGGGCACACGGGGGCGTTCCAGACGACAGATTGGCCAGGAGCGAACACAGGTGGCACGACAGGGTAGGAATGACGTCCAGACGCGGCAACATGCGGCGGTGAAGAACGTCCTGTTGCTGAAAGCCGGTGAGGCCGCGGAGCACGTCCGTCTCACGGTGGGCGACTACGAGCAGTGGTTTCTGACCACCATCGGACTGAAGGGCTATCGCTTCGACATCCTCCCGGTGCATCGCAACGCGCCGCTGCCACGCGATGCGCGCGCGTATGACGCGGTGATGATGACGGGCTCACCCCTCTCGGTGACGAAGGTGGAGCCGTGGATGGAGCACGTCTCCGACTTCATGGTGGACGTCGCCGAGAAAGGCACGCCCGTGTTGGGGGTGTGCTTCGGCCATCAACTGCTCGCACGCGCCTATGGTGGAGCGGTGGCGCGCAATCCGCTGGGCCGAGAGACGGGCACGGTGGAGGTGCGGCTCACCGAGGCGGGCCGCCGCGATGCCTTGTTCGACGGCGTGCCGGAGGTCTTCCCCGCGCAGGCCACGCATGAGGACATCGTCACGCAGGTGCCTGGGGATGCACGGGTGCTCGCGGGCAATGACAACACCGCCGCGCAGGCCCTGGCGTTTCGAGCGAACGTGCGAGGTGTGCAGTTCCACCCGGAGGCGGCGCCGGAGGCCCTGCGCGCCGTCATCCACGCGAGGCGGGAGGGCCTGGAGCGGGAGGCCGTGGCCCGAGGGGGTACCCCCGGAGAGCACGTCCCGAGACTGCTCGCCGGGCTTGCACCTACTCCCGCTGGGCGCCAAATCCTGATGAACTTCCTGGAGCGATTCACCTGACCCGCACCGAGGCCCCCCTTGTCGCGTTACCTGTCTCCCCTCCTCCTCGTCCTCCTCATCTCCGCGTGCTCGAGCGAAGACCCGTGCGACGAAGCCCCGCGCTGTGACGAGTCGGAGGCGCTCAACTGCGAGGTGGCCTGCACGGTGGGCCCCTGCTCCACCGGCGCCATCTTCCAGCAGTGCGACCAGGGCACCACGTGTACCGTCGTTCCGGGGGACCGGAGTGACTCGCGCTTCTACCGCTCCAGGGCCGTGTGCGCGCGGAGCCTGAATGTGTGCGACCCGGCGACGGCCCCCGCGCCCACCTGTGAGGACGGACGCTTCGTGGTGGGCTGTGGCGCGCACCGACGAGACATCCGCGCCTTCTGTTCGCAGGCCGCGCTGTACTTCAAGAAGGTCCCCACGTGCTGCCTGAACGGCGGAGGCGATGGTGGCGTGGCGGACGGTGGGACGGATGGGGGCACCACGGACGGAGGCTCCACCGACGGCGGGACAGCGGACGCGGGCAACTCCGATGCAGGTCCTCGAAACCCCGACGCGGGCCGCTGAGGAGCACGCACATGCCTTCGCGCTGGGACCATCTCTTCGACCTGAAGCCGATTCCCCTCCTCGACCACTTCGTCGAAGAGGTGGCGAAGCTGTTGACCAAGGACCTCCGGCAGTGGCCGCCCCCTGTCTCCGAGCTGGACCTGGACACGGGTGGAGCCTTCGCGGCCCTCTTCACTGAACCGAGCGCTCGCCCCTCCCCCGCCGTGTACGCGGAGGCGTTCCGGCTGACGCGGTGGGAGCTGGGGCACGAGACGGATGCGTATGACGATTACATGCGCAACAAGCGGTACCTCGAGCATGGGCTTGCGCCGACGGACCGGACACCGCTGCTGTTCCTGTCGCGATGGCTCACCGAGCAGATGCTGGGATTGGGCGAAGCCACCGAGGGGCGCGTGAAGCGCAAGAACATGCGCGAGATCCTGGACCGGATGGAGTCCAAGCTGCGACAGGAGTCGAGCCTCCTGGCGTGAATGTCCACGGCGCATCGGGCGATGTCGCGCCCGCTTGAATCATCGTGTGAGCCGTCACTCCCGGGGCGCCATCCCTGGGAGATGCACGTGGGTGGAGATGACGGGCACGACGCAGCGCACAGGGTATCTGTGCGAGCATCGACATCAATGCTCCGTTCTTCGGGAAGAGGATGTGCTGAGCCGTCGACTTCACTCCCGCCCAGCACGCCACTTGGCATTCTCCGAGATGAACAGCTCGAGCGAGACGAGTCCCCGGAGAGGAGGGCTCTCACGTCGGCGATGAGCCTGATGAACGAAGCAGCCACGAGTGCTCTGGCACGGCCGGAAACAGTCTTCACGACGGCCTGCGCATCCCAGGGCGTGAGCGGGATGTCTGGCGGCGCCACCACGGAGATGAACCCGGGAGACCCAGGATGGAGGCATCGAGCGCGAATGACCTCGCGGGCTCCTTCAGATGAGCGGGCGCGTCTCCCGCCGCAGTCCTCTCTGGTCCAAGGGATTGTGTGACAGAAGGCTCCCTCGCGCGCGACATCCGTCCTGTCGGAGCTCCTGCTCCACGGCAGCCCACGCGTCCCAGAGCGTGAGCGGGCTGCCCAGCGGCGCCACCACGGAGATGAACCGAGCGCGAATGACCTCGAGGGCTCCTTCAGATGAGCGGGCGCGTCTCCCGCCGCAGTCCTCTCTGGTCCAAGGTTTTGCGAGACAGAAGGTTCCCTCGCGCGTGACATTCGTCCTGTCCGAGTTCCTGGCCATGGCGGGTGGCCATATCCAGGAGAATGGGCACTCCATAGAGTGAGGCACATGCGCGACGCACCAGACCTCCCGGCACTGGATGGCACTCGAGCCCCTCTGCTCGTGGTGGGTGCGTCCTTCCTCGTGCAACGACCCCTGGTGATTGGCCCGCTGGTAGTGCTGACAGTGGGACTGCTCCACGCCTCAGGAGCCCCGAGGGAACAGACACTCACGCTGCTGCTGGGCGCAGTGGTGATGTTCGGTGTCTTCCTTGTCGAGGCGCTGCGCTTCCGAACGCGCCCTGTTTCCGAGCGGTATCTGTCGGGCTCGTTGCTCTTCACTGGGGTCGGCATCACCGTGGTCTGCGGGTTGACGGGCGGAGTGCGCAGTCCCCTGCTCTCGCTCCTCTTCGTGCCTTCCGTCGTAGCCTCCGCCACCTTCGGGCGCTCCTGGAGAAGTGCGTTCGCGATGGGGACGCTCCTGACGAGCCTGGGGGGACTGTTTCTCTGGTCCTCCTCCTTTCCCCCCATCGAATCCCCCTGGGTGGAGGCGATGACGGTCTGCGCCGTGGGAGCCTGCACGCTGCTGCTCCATCAGGGAGTCTCGGGGCTGACGAGGGCCTCCCCGGACACCACGCGACAGCTCGACGTGGCTCGCCAGGAATCGCGCGAAGCCACGGAGCTGCGGGCACACACTCCGACGCCCGTGGATGAAAAGGGCGTCTCGGGGCAGACGACGCCCGACGCGGACACCTCGCGACAGCTCGACATGTCCCGCCAGGAACCGCGCGACGCCACGGAGCTGCGAGCACATTCTCCGACGCCCGTGGATGAACCGCGCGTCTCGGGGCTGACGACGCCCGACGCGGACACCTCGCGACAGCTCGACATGCCACGCCAGGAATCGCGCGAAGCCACGAAGCCACTCGCGCGCACGCCCATGCCCGTGGATGAAAAGGTGGCGCGCGACATCGAGAACCGATTGGCCTCGGTACGTACGTACGTGGAGGTCGCCGCCGAGACATCCCGCAGCTCGCGCGTACGCCAACGACTGAGCATGGTGATGCGCGAAGTCACACAGCTCGACGACATCCTTCGGAACTCCCTGGGCCTCTCACGTCCCAAGATGGAGCCACGTCGTGAGAACATCGACATCCAGCAACTGCTCCTACGGACCTCGATGGAGTTGGAGTCCCGAGCGCGGGCACGTGATGTGGTGGTGTCCACGAACGGCCCTCCGCTCTTGGCGAACGTCGACCCGAGGCGGCTCGAAGAAGCCCTCTTCAACTTGCTGGCCAATGCCGTGGGGGCTTGCGCGCACGGAGCCGAGATCGAGGCCCACGCGAACCGGGAAGCCGACGGCGTGAGCATCCTCATCGGCGACGGAGGCCACGACATGCCTCCGAGACTCGGTGGGCGGGCGAGCACGCCCTTCTTCACGATGCAAGAACAGGCCACGGGCCTGGGCGTGACCCTGGCCAGGAGCGTGGCTCGAGAACACGGAGGTTCGCTCACGTTCGAGCGCGCCCCCGGACGTGGCATGCGGGCGAAGCTCTGGCTGCCGGGTGCGTGAGCCATCCAGAGCGAGACAGAGCCCCCTATCGAGGGGAATCCAGCGGCAACCCGTCCGCGATGGCACGACGCCTTGGACCCACGCGGGGCCCGCTGAAACTGGGACCTCTAACTTTCCTCCATTCCGGAATGCGTGACGCCTCCGTGTCCGAAGGGCAGACGGGCGAGGAGGACTGTGCCCTTGTCAGCGCGCGAGCCGTGCCATAAGCCCGAGGCATGTCGCAGCCCCTGGACGCCCCGCCTCCGACGCCCATCACTGACCGCCGCAAGCGCCTGCTCGTCCTGGGTGCGCTCTGGCTGGTCGTGGCCGCGGCCCTGGTGACGTTCCGCTCGGTGGTGATGCCGTTCGCCGGAGCGGCGCTCATCGCCTACCTGGTGCAGCCCCTGGTCGCGCGAATCACCCGGGTGAAGGTCGCCGGGCGCGCCGTGCCTCGGTGGGTCGCCATCCTGCTCATCTACGCGGGCTTCTTCGTCGGCGTGTATCTCTTCATCGTCGCCCTCGTGCCCCAGCTCTACCGGGAGATGGCGCGCGTCAGCCGTGATGTCGTGACGCTGGCCAACACGCTGACACCCGAGCAGATGGAGGTGCTCGCGCAGCGCGGGGAGACCTGGCTCAGCGAGCACGGCATCCCCGTGGCGCTCTCCAACCGCGCGCTGGAGGGCGCGGATGCGGCCGGCAATGGCCACTTCAACCTGGCGCTCGACCTGGAGAAGCTCCTGGGCGACGCGGTGAAGCGCGCCTCGTCGCTGGTGCAGGAGAACCTGGGCGACATCGTCAACGTGTCGCGAAGCATCGTCGCCAGCGTGGCCGCGGGCGTCTTCATGATGTTCTTCATCATGATGGTGGCGGCCTTCTTCTCCATCGACAGTCAGGCCATCGGCCAGTACTGCGCCACCCTCGTCCCGCCCGAGTACGCGCGCGACGCGCGGCAGCTCGCCGAGCGCATCGACCGCTCACTCTCCGGCGTCGTGCGAGGTCAGGTCACCATCTGCGTCGTCAACGGCGCGCTGACCTTCGTGGGCCTGCTGCTCTTCGGGGTGAAGTTCGCCTTCCTGCTGGCGACCATCGCCACGTTCTTCAGCCTCATCCCCATCTTCGGCACCATCCTCAGCTCGGTGCCCATCGTCCTCATCGCGCTGGCGGACGGCTTCCAGAAGGGCGTGGCCATCCTGCTGTGGATCATCGGCATCCACGCGGTGGAGGCCTACTTCCTCAACCCCAAGATCATGGGGCAGGCCGCGCGCATCCACCCGGTCATCGTCGCCTTCTCCCTCATCGCGGGCGAGCGGCTCTTCGGCCTGATGGGCGCGCTCTTCGCGGTCCCCGTCACGGCCATGCTCGTGGCGTGCTTCGACTACGCCCGCCTCAAGGCCCAGGCCCAGTCCGTGGTGTCACTCCCCGCTCCGGAGGCAATCCCCGCCTCCAACGCCAGCGGGACGGCGCCTCCCGCGGCGTGACGTAGAGGCCCGGAGGCCCCGTGCGTCACCGGCACGCGGCGGAGCAGCGAGCGCCCCGGCAGAAGGGAACGCAGCGGCCGCAGTCGATGGTGCCGTCCGGACACTCCCCCGTGCAGGGGGCGATGCCGCAAGTCGGCCGCTCCTCCACGTGGGTGACAGCGGTCCCCAGCCCGCAGCAGGCGTTGGGGACACAATCGTCATCTGAGTAACAGGTGCGATTGGAGAGCACTGGGGGCGTGTCCTCCCCCAGGCCATCCGGGTCCACGTCACATCCCCACCCAGCTCCGAGTGCCACTCCCACGACCAGGGAGAACGTACGGACAAGCGCGAGGCGGGACATGGACCCTCCTTATGGCCAGTGCATGTGGCCTATCGGTTCATCGAGCCGAGGAAGTCGGCGTTCGAAGCCGTCGGACGCATGTGTTTAAGCACGAACTCCATGGCGTCAATGGGGGTGAACGGGTGGAGCACCTGCCGCAGCGCGGTGATGCGCACCAGGTCGCCCGGCGACAGGAGCAGCTCTTCCTTGCGCGTACCGGACTTGTTGATGTCCAGCGTCGGGAAGATGCGCTTCTCCATCAGCTTGCGGTCCAGGACGATTTCGGAGTTACCCGTGCCCTTGAACTCCTCGAAGATGACCTCGTCCATGCGGCTGCCGGTGTCGATGAGCGCGGTGCCGATGATGGTCAGCGACCCGCCCTCCTCGATGTTGCGCGCGGCGCCGAAGAAGCGCTTGGGCTTGTGCAGCGCGTTGGCGTCCACACCGCCGGAGAGAATCTTTCCGGAGGCCGGCACCACCGTGTTGTAGGCGCGCGCCAGACGCGTAATCGAGTCCAGCAGGATGCAGACGTCGTACTTCTGCTCGACCAGGCGCTTGGCCTTGTCGATGACCATCTCCGCGACCTGCACGTGGCGCGTGGCGGGCTCGTCGAAGGTGGAGGACACCACCTCGCCGCGCACGCTGCGCTCCATGTCCGTCACTTCCTCGGGGCGCTCGTCGACGAGCAGCACGATGAGGTAGACGTCCGGGTGGTTGCGGCTGATGGCGTGCGCGATGTTCTGCAGGAGCACCGTCTTGCCGGCCTTGGGCGGCGCCACGATGAGGCAGCGCTGTCCCAGACCGATGGGGCAGAACATGTCGATGATGCGCGTCGTCATCTCCGACGACTCATGCTCCAGCTTGAGCTTGCGCGTCGGGTAGAGCGGCGTGAGGTTGTCGAACAGGATGCGCTCGCGCGCCGCGTCCGACATCGGGTCCGTGAAGTTGACCTTGTCCACCTTCTGGAGCGCGAAGAAGCGCTCGCCCTCGCGGGGCTGGCGGATGGGGCCCGTCACCGTGTCGCCGGGCCGCAGGTTGAAGCGGCGCACCTGCGACGGGGACACGTAGATGTCGTCCGGGCTGGGCTGGTAGTCGCTGTCCGCGCTGCGCAGGAAGCCGAAGCCGTCGCTGAGCAGCTCCATCACGCCTTCGGCGTGGACCTCGAAGCGCTTGTCCGCGATGCCGCCGAGGAGCGCGAAGATGAGGTCCTGCTTCTTCAGACCCTGGTAGCCCTCGATGCCCACGTCGTGGGCCATCTTGGACAGGTCCGTGATCTTCATCCGCTTCAGGTCATTGAGCTTGATGACCTGCATCGGGGCGCCATCGCGGCTCACCTCGGTGATGGCGGGGGCCTCGGGGGCCTCCGGCGCGGCCGGCAGGGACGCGGCCGGCGACGTGTCCTCACCGGAGATGCGCGCCTCCTGGAGGTCGTCATCCCGGACGGGACGCGAGATGGGCGTCAGCACCGGACGGGGGGGCTCGGCGCTCGCCTCGGCGGACTCCGGCTCGGCCTCTGCCCCCAGGTCCTCGTCGCGCCGGGTCCGGCGTGAGCGGGTCGGCTTCTCGTTTTCTTCCCTATCGGCGGTCTTCGCCGCCGCGCGCTTGCGACGGGGCTTGTCGTCGGCCTCGACGGGTGCGGCGACGTCGGCGGCCTTCTCTCTCGAAGTACGGGCTTTGCGCATGTCTGGAACGCTTGGGGAGGTGTGGGGTGCCCGAGGATTCGGGCGCTCGATTGCCGGGGAGGTGTCCGCACGGCCTCGGAGGCACCTTCCGGAGGCGGCCCTACCGGAATCCCCGAGGGGGGACTGCGCGGGTGAGGGCCGGTGGTTTGGGGAAGAGATGGCGCCGTCGAAAATCCTGCGCCAATGAACCGCGCGGGGACGTTATTGACCCCCTCCTGGCCTGTCAAGGCATCTTGCAGCCTTTGGCGCGGACTCTTCCTGATGAGCAACATGAGCCCAGGGCCGGACAATTCCCACCCGCCGCGGTACGGCTTGCGGCCCTGGGGTCCACGACCCGCCGGGTTGCTTCGCGGCCCGTGGACCCGCCGCTCGCGACGCGTCGAGGCACGCCGCCCCCGTCCCCGCATGGAAACCCCGGAGGTGGGCTGGACCAGGCACTCACGCACCGCGTGATGACGCACCTACGTACCAGGGCGTGTGCCCGCGGCGGCGGCCAACGTGTCGAGACAGGAGTCGAGACATGTCGGGGGGACGCTCTAGATTGCGCGGCACTGGATGCGCCCTCGCAGGGGGCGATTTGGGGTAAGGACGCGCACCGTGGACGACTTCAAGACCGCCGAAGCCCGAGCCCGCGAGCTCCGCCGTGAGCTGGCCCACCACAACCACCGCTACTACGTGCTCGACTCGCCGGAGATCAGCGACGCGCAATACGACACGCTGATGCGCGAGCTGCAGGCGCTGGAGGAGAAGCACCCCAGCCTGCTGACGCCGGACTCCCCCACCCAGCGCGTGGGAGGCAAGGCCGCCGACGAGTTCGGCGAGGTGGTCCACCGCGCGCCCATGCTCTCGCTGGCCAACATCTTCAACGACGAGGGGCTCGGCGAGTTCGACGAGCGCGTGCGCAAGCTGCTCGGCGTGCCCTCCGTCACGTACGTGTGCGAGCCCAAGCTGGATGGCCTGGCCATCGCCCTGCGCTACGAGAAGGGCGTCTTCGTCCAGGGCGCCACTCGCGGCGACGGCACCACCGGCGAGGACGTCACGGGCAACATCCGCACCATCCGCAGCCTGCCCATGGAGCTGTTCCCCCTCGACGACACGCCCGTGCCGGCGCTGCTCGAGGTGCGCGGCGAGGTCTTCATCCGCAAGGCGGACTTCAAGAAGCTCAACGACAAGCGCGAGGAGGAAGGCGAGCCGCTCTTCGCAAACCCTCGCAACGCGGCGGCGGGAAGCCTGCGCCAATTGGACCCGAAGGAGACGGCCGCACGCCCCCTCTCCGTCTACCTGTACGAGTGCCTCGCCACCGAGGGCGTGCCCGCGTTCAAGTCCCACACCGAGAAGCTGGGGTACTTGAAGGCCCTGGGCCTGCCCACCAACCAGGCCGTGCGCGCGGAGGGCATCGACGGCGTCCGCCAGTCCTATGACAACTCCTTGAAGGGCCGGCACGAGCTGCCCTTCGAGGTCGATGGCATGGTGGTGAAGGTGGACGACGAGGACCAGCGCAAGCGGCTGGGCCAGGTCTCCAAGAGCCCCCGCTGGGCGGTGGCCTACAAGTTCCCGCCGGAGGAGGAGTCCACGGAGGTGCTGGACATCGGCATCCAGGTGGGCCGCACCGGCGCGCTGACGCCCGTGGCGCACCTGAAGCCCGTCAAGGTGGGCGGCGTCACGGTGGCGCGCGCCACGCTGCACAACGAAGACGAGCTGCGCCGCAAGGACGTGCGCAAGGGCGACACCGTCTTCGTGCGCCGCGCCGGAGACGTGATTCCGGAGATTGTCTCCACGGTGCTCTCCAAGCGGCCCCCGGACTCCCAGCCCTTCGAGTTCCCCAAGCACTGCCCCGTCTGCGGCGCGGTCGCCACGAAGGACGAGGACGGCGCCGTCATCCGCTGCACGGGCGCGTCCTGCCCCGCGCAGCTGGTGGAGAAGATCCGCCACTTCGCCAGCCGCCTCGCGATGGACATCGAGGGCCTGGGCGACAAGCTGGCTTCGCAGCTGGTGGCCACCGGCACCGTGAAGACGTTCGCGGACCTGTACGGCATCACCAAGCAGAAGCTCCTCACCCTCGAGCGCATGGGCGACAAGAGCGCGGACAACCTGCTGGAGTCCCTGGAGCGCTCCAAGGGCACCACCCAGCGCCGCTTCCTCTACGCGTTGGGCATCCGCCACGTGGGGGACGCCACCGCCAAGGCCCTGGCGGAGGCCTTCCCGAAGGCGAGCGAGCTCTTCACCGCGTCGCTGGAGGACATCTCCCGCGTCAAGGACGTGGGCCCCGTCATGGCCCAGGTCATCCACACCTTCTTCCAGGAGCCCCAGAACCGGGAGGCCATCCTCGCCCTGCTCAACGCCGGGGTCTCCCCCGCCCCGCCCCAGGTGGCCACGGGGGGGCCGTTTGTCGGCAAGACGGTGGTGCTCACCGGCTCGATGACAGGTATGACGCGGGAACAGGCCAAGGAGGAAGTGGAGCGGCGTGGCGGGAAGGTGGCCGGAAGTGTCTCGCGCAAGACCGATTTCGTGGTGGCCGGGGAGGATGCCGGCAGCAAGCTGAAGAAGGCGCAGGAACTCGGAGTAAGAATCCTGGACGAGCAGGCGTTCCTGCAGCTGTTGCAGCCGGACGCCAGAGGGTGAGGCATTCGTTCCATGAGCGGCACGCGGCGGGTGACGCTGCTCATCCAGGGCAAGGTGCAGGGCGTCTTCTTCCGGGAGAGCGCCCGCATCGAGGCGACACGCCTGGGCCTTGCCGGCTGGGTGCGCAACCGCTCGGACGGCGCCGTGGAGGCCGTGGTGGAAGGTGAGCCGGGAATGCTGGAGGAGTTCATCCGCTGGAGCCACCGAGGTCCGTCCCAGGCGCGCGTCGACAGCGTCGGGCGCACGGACAGCGAGGCCACCGGCGAGTACAGTCACTTCATCGTGGAGCGCACATCATGACGCCGTACGCGCTGGCGTCCCTGCCCGCCATGCTCGGCATCCGGGCCGGGTCCAAGGTGTCCGTCATCAACCCCCCGCGCGGCTTCGTGCAGAAGCTCAACCCACTGCCTGACGGCGTGGAGTTCCTCATCACCGCGCAGACGGGGCTGGACGTCATCCTCTTCTTCTCCCAGGACGCCAAGGAGCTCGTGCAGCGGCTGCCCGCACTCGCGCGCGCCATGGCCCTGACGGGCGGCATCTGGGTCTGCTGGCCCGGCGGTGAGGGCATCAAGACGAGCCTCTCCGAGGACTTCGTCCGTCAGGCCGCGCTGGATATCGGCCTGGTCGACAACAAGATTTGCATCATCGACTCCACCTGGACGGGCCTGCGGCTGGTGCGCCGTCCGCGCGGGAGGCTGGACAAGCCCGAGGGCCGCAAGCAGGCCCCCGCCCAGGCCTGAAAGACCTGCCAAGGAGGCAAGCGGCTTCTGCCCGGCAGTGGATGGAAGCCGTTTCTCGGCTTTACACGTGTGGCGGGGCCATGGAAAACTCCCCGTGTTTCTGGGCGCTTGTGTGACGCTCCGCATTGGCGAAGGTCACGCCCAGTCGTGAATTTTTGACGGGTTGCGTTCCCGGATACCTCCGGGCGCGTCGGCTGCGCCAGGGCTCCAAGTCGCCCCCCCAAGGTAACCCACTGAAGGGTACCGACCGGGTGTGGAAGGAGGGAGCGGGCGGCACGCGCGTGGTGGAGGACCTCGAACGCTGTTTAGAAGACAAGGCTCCGCCCGGCAGGGTGCCGGTCACAAAGCGGAGCGATTGAACTCGGAGGAGCAGGCGGTGGTCCCCTTGGCCCTCGACAGCGTGACGCGAGCCGTCCCCGGACAGACCGGGAAGGCCGTCCTGACTGGAGGGCCTCCGGAGGCCGCCTCTCCTTTCGCAGCGTGCTCGGAGGCGCGGCGTCGTGCCGCCGCCCGTCCGGTAATGAAGTCCGCCCTACCGCGCGCGCGTCCAGGATTCGTCCATGAGCAGCATCCTCGTCATCAACGCCGCGGGTCGCGAGACGCGTGTGGCGCTCGTCGAGAGCGGGCACATCGCGGAGTTCTATCTCGAGCGTAAGAAGGACAAGGGCGTCGTTGGCAACATCTACAAAGGCCGCGTGGTCCGGGTGCTCCCCGGCATGCAGGCGGCTTTCGTGGACATCGGCCTGGAGAAGGCCGCGTTCCTCTACGTCAGCGATGTCGTCTACGACCCGGACTTCGCCCGGGCCCAGTTCGAACTGACCGAAGGCGAGCACGAGGACGCGCCCGACGTCCCCGACGAGTCGGAGGCGGAGGCCGCGGAGGCCGCTGCCCGGCACGCGGGGCCGGGCGTGGACGTGGAGGCGGAAGCCGAGGAGCTCGCGGGCGAGTCCCAGGCCCACCTCACCGAGTCCCTGCCGCGCGACACCCTCCTGGAGCTGGCGGCGAACGCGCCCTCCATCGACGTGCCTCCCTCCGTGGAGCCCCAGGCCACGGCCGTCTCGGGTGAGTCGGAGGCGGCCACCGCGGTGGCCGTCGCGGAGGTGACGTCCATCACGGTCGAAGGCACCGAGACCGTGGTGTCCGCGGCCGTCGAGACCACCTCCGTGGCCGTCGTGGTGACGGACGTGACGCCGTCGTCCGAGGCTCCCGCCGAGGCCGTCGTGGCGTCCACGCCGGAGGCCGGGCCGCTCTCCACCGAGGAGGCCGCCGCCGCGTTGGCGGTGGCGATGCTGCCTCCCGAGCCGCCTCCGCACGCGGCCACCGCGCTGAGCGCAATCATCCCCACCCCGGGGAGCGAGGAAGGCGCCGTGCAGGTGGCGCGTCCCGCCGAGGTCTCGGGTGAGCGCCGCACGCCGCGTGAGGCCCGTGAGGCTCGCGAGCCCCGGGGCCGGGAGAAGGACAAGGGCCGGCACAAGCAGGACGAGAAGCGCCGGGACAAGCGCGACGACGACAAGGAGAAGGTCAAGCCGCGTCGGACGGACAAGATCGAGGACTTGCTGAAGGTGGGCCAGGAGGTGGTGGTCCAGATTTCCAAGGACCCCATCGGCACGAAGGGCGCGCGCCTCACCTCGCACATCTCGATTCCGGGCCGTCAGCTCGTGTTCATGCCCACGGTGGACCACGTGGGCATCAGCCGCCGCATCTCCAACGAGAAGGAGCGCCGCCGGCTGCGCGAAATCGTGGACCGTCTGCGTCCGCCCGGCACGGGCTTCATCGTGCGCACGGTGGCGGAGAACGTTCCGCAGGAGAAGTTGGAGAGCGACATCCGGTTCCTCATCGAGGTGTGGAACCAGGTGGTGCGCAAGAACGAGAAGAAGGGCGGGCCGGGACTGCTGCACCCGGACCTGGACCTCATCCTGCGCGCCACGCGCGACCTGTTCGCGCATGACGTGGAGAAGCTCGTCGTCGATGACCGCGAGGAGTACGAGCGCATCCTGGGGTTCGTCACCGCGCAGGACCCGGCGCTGAGAGACCGCGTGGCGCTGCACGAGGGTGATGACACCGTGTTCGATGCGTACGGCATCGAGCAGGAGCTGCAGCGGGCCACCCAGCGCAAGGTGTGGCTGAAGAGCGGCGGCTACCTCATCATCGACCAGGCCGAGGCGCTCACGGCCATCGACGTCAACTCGGGGCGGTACGTCGGCAAGAAGAGCCTCGAGGAGACCATCACCAAGATCAACGTCGAGGCGGCCAAGGAGATTGTCTACCAGCTCCGGCTGCGCAACATCGGCGGCATCATCATCTGCGACTTCATCGACATGGAGAAGGCGCAGAACCGGGACAAGGTCTTCAAGGCGCTGCAGGAGGCGCTGGGTCGAGACAAGGCGAAGACGAACGTGCTGCGCATCTCCGAGCTGGGCCTCGTGGAGATGACGCGCAAGCGCGTGCGTGAGTCCATCGGCCGCGTGTTGCACGAGGACTGCCCGTACTGCGACGGCAACGGCTTCGTGAAGACGGCCACCACGGTGGCGTACGAGATCTTCCGCGAGATTCGCCGGGAGGCGCCGGGCTACAAGGACTCGACGCTGGTCATCAACTGCAACGCGGAGGTCGCGCGCCTGCTCCAGGGCGAGGAGCGCAACGAGCTGCGGCACTTGATGGACCGGTACAACAAGTCCATCCAGGTCAAGGCGCAGCAGAACTACCACCGCGAGCAGTACGACATCTACGGACGGTCGGCGACGGGCCCCGAGCACAAGGTGGCCTCGTCCCCGGGCTCAGGTGACGGCGAGTTGGCGATGCAGCAGCGCAAGCCGGACAGCGGCGGTGGCTTCGGGCGCCAGGACCAGAATCGCCGGAGCGGTGGGCGAGACCGGGACAGGGAGCGCGGCGGAGAGCGCCGGGATGACCGCCGTGACGGTCGGCGTCCTGACCGTGGCGGAGACCGGCCTCGCGGTGACCGGGGCGGCGAGCGCGGTGAGAACCGGGGCGAGCGCGGTGACCGGGGCGGTGAGCGCGGTGAGAACCGTGGCGGTGAGCGCGGTGAGAACCGAGGCGAGCGTGGTGACCGGGGCGGTGAGCGCGGTGAGCACCGGGGCGAGCGTGGCGAGAACCGAGGCGAGCGCGGTGAGCGCGGCGAGAACCGAGGTGAGCGCGGCGAGAACCGAGGCGAGCGCGGTGACCGGGGTGAACGCGGTGACCGTGGCGGCGAGCGCGGTGAGCGTGGTGAGAACCGGGGCGAGCGCGGTGACCGGGGTGAACGCGGTGACCGTGGCGGCGAGCGCGGTGACCGGGGTGAACGCGGTGGTGAGCGTCGCGGTGAGCGCGGCGGCGGCCACGGTTCGTCAGGTGGCAACGGTGGCGGCAACGAGGGTGGCGGAAGTTCAGCGCCCCCTTCGTCAGGCCAGGGCGGCTCGGAGCCTTCGGGCGGCACGACCTGAGTTGTGCCGGTGGGGCGGGCGCTGAGCGACAAGCCCGCCCCATCTCGAACACAGAAGTCCCCGAGTGGCGCGGGCCTCCACGGCCCCGCCCTCAGGGCAGCGCAACGCCAGGCACGCGCAAAGGCTGGCAACCCACGTGTGTGTCCCTACCCGATGAGCTGGCATGAAGAGGGCCATGTCGGGAGGTGTGCCCAGACCGCGCCTTGTTGTCCCCGAGGTGGCTGGCCCAGGAAGCCTGTGATTGGTTAGCCTCCCGCTTCCATGTCGCGGAGCGTCGTCAGCCCTTCTTTGTCTCGGATGACTCCCATCGCCCCCCTACTCCCGGCACGTCGCCAGTCCTTCCTCGTGCAGTCTGGGGCGAGGGCTCGCGCGAGTTGGGGCGGCTGAGGCTCACCGTGGCCCTGACTCCCTCTTCGTGGCTGCGGACCATGCGCGACCAGCTCTTCGCGTGGCTCATGCGCGCCTGGACCCCTCTCGAGGGGACGCAGCTGGGCCGCTTCGCCACGGACACGCTGCTCGCCGCACGGACCGTGGCCCAGGGATTCCGAGGCGAGAACCTTCGACTTCGCGCCGCCGCCCTCACCTACATCAGCATGTTCTCGCTGGTGCCCCTGCTGACGGTGGGCCTGGTCCTCCTGAACGCCTTCCACCAGGACCGCTTCAAGGAGCGCCTGCGCTTCATCGTTCGCGAGCTCCTCGCCCCGGGGGTCCAGGAGAAGTCAGCCGCACTGCTGAACCAGCTCCTCGAGCAGAGCAACTCGGTGGCCATCGGCAGCGTCGGCTTCCTGGCCATCCTGCTGTCCGCGGGGTCCCTGCTCCGCCACATCGACGGGGCCGTGAACGAGCTGTGGGGCATCCGGCGTCAGCGCCCCTGGGGAACACGGCTGCTCATCTACGCGGGCCTGTTGCTCCTGGGCCCCATCTTCCTGGCTGCATCGCTGACCGGAACCCGCGCTGTGCGGGGGGTGCTGCAGAACCTGCCCTTCCCAGGAACCTTCATCGCCATCGGCACCACGCTCGTCGCCGTGGTGGGGCTGACCCTGCTGTACTTCTGGACGCCCTATGCCCATGTCCGCATCCGCTCGGCGCTCGCGGGAGGGCTCGTCGCGGGACTCGGGTGGATGCTGGCCAAGTCCCTCTACGGCGAGTTCGCCGCGCGCAGCTTCCGCTACAACCTTGTCTACGCCTCGCTGAGCGCCCTGCCCCTCTTCCTCGCGTGGGTCTACGTCAGCTGGCTCGTGCTCCTCTTCGGGGCCCGACTTGCCTATGCCGTCGAACACACCGCCTTCCGGGACTCGCTCTTCGCCTTCGGCACCCACCCTCGGGCCTACGAGCTGGTGGCCTCCCGTATCGCCCAGGAGACCACGCTGACGTGGGTGGATGGAGGCCTGGCCCCCACTCCTCGGGAGCTCGCGACGAGGCTCCGAGTCCCCGAGTCCCTGGTCCATGAAGTGGTCGACCGCATGGAGACCGCGGGGCTGTTGGAGCGCCAGCGGAAGGGGGGGCTGCGCCCCGCACGGGACCCGGCGACCCTCACCCTGGCGGACACGACCCTGGCGGTACATGGGGTGATGATTTCCGGCGGAGTCGAGACCTGGAATGGCCCCCGGGCCTCGGGCTTCGAGCAGGTCGAGCCCTTCTTCCAGGAAGCGGACTGTCTTGGCATCGAGCGCCTGCGTCGGACCCGCTGGACCGATCTGGCGGCGGCCCTGCGGCCCGGGCCAGCCGTGGCTGTCCTCCAGCCACCGTCCAAGGTGGCCGAAGGCCGAAATCCATAAAGTTTCTAAGTGGTTGGGAGTCCACCCAGCTTGCAGTGGCAGCGCGTTCTGTTATGTTTTCCTGATTCGACCACGGGCCAGAGTGCCCTGTTTCCAAGGGGTCACCGGGTTTGCGGGAGCGTCCGATGCTCAAGTCCGATCTGATCAACATCCTCGTGGCCAAGCGGGGCGTGACGCAGAAGCAGGCTGAGGCCACCATCGAGACGATTTTCGAGTCGATGAAGGATGCCCTCTGTCGCGGCGAGAACATCGAGATTCGCGGCCTGGGCGCCTTCCACGTGAAGAACTACCAGGGCTACCAGGGGCGCAACCCCAAGACGGGTGTGGTCATCCCCGTGAAGCCCAAGCGGGGCCTGCTCTTCCGCACGGGCAAGGAACTGAGGGACCGGGTCAACCGCCCCGCCCCCCAGCAGGCCCAGAGTGAGCTGCCCTCTCCCGAGTCCAAGAGCCCCGGCAGCACGGGCACGGGCCTCTAGGCAGGCCGTTCAGGCCCCCGTCGGAACAGGCGACAGCCTTCCGATGGGACGAATCTGGAGGGCGCCGTCCAGCTCCCCATAGGTGAGCACGGCGACTTCCGGAAAAGCCCCCTCGCAGAGTCTGCGCAGAGACCGGCGGACATCGGGGGCGGTGAGCAGCACGGCCTTCCCGTCCGTGGCCACCTGTCGGACACCTTCCAGGATTTCCGCCACACGCTCCGGGTCTGGCGCGGGCCCTCGCGGCCCCGTGGACCGGAGGATCTCCTCGACCTCCGGATCCACGAGGTACGCATACAGGGGCCCAGTGGGCGCGAACTTGTGGCTCAGGTAGCGGCGCAGCGCCTGACGGCAGCGCTCGGCGAGTGCCGTGGCGTCTCCCTCCGTGGACGGAGCCACGAGCGCCTCCAGGATGCCGCGCAGGTCCCGGATGCTGACGCCTTCCTGCAACAGCTTGCGGAGCACGTCCGTGAGCAGCGGCAGCGGCACCTTCTGCAGCGCCTCCTTCACCAGCATGGGCGCGCGAGGCGCCAGGCCATCCAGCAAGGCTTGAACATCCTGGAGCCCCAGCAGGTCCGCGGCCCGGGCACGGAGAACCCAGCGCAAGTGCTCGGCGAGCAGCTCCTCGGGGCGCAGGACCTGGACCTGCGCGAGCTCCACCGGGCCTCGGCCCGCCTCGGGGATGCGACTGATGGTCCTTCTCGTCCACGGCTCCACCGCGGACTCGGCCTTCACCGGGAGGAAGGCCAGCTCGTCGGGAGGCGCCATCGCGTAGAGCGCCCCCGACGTGAGCTGCCCCTCCCCTGCGGGAACCTCATCCACCAGGATGCGGTACTCGCCAGAGGCAAGGTACGCAGCCTGGGTCCGCACGCGAATACCGGGGATGCGCACCCCCAGCTCGAAGTACAGCTCATCCCGCACGGCATTCAGCGTCTTGTGCACGAACGCCCCCGCTGAGGCCTGCGCCAACGCCGTCAGGTCCGGCGCGAGGTCCAGCGTGAGAGGCGACACCCCCACGGGCGCCGCCGCGCTTTCTGGAGGCGCCCCCTCCTTCGCCGTCGCTCCCACCTTCTCTCCCGAGGAGCCCTCCGCCTCGCGCACCGGCCGCGCGCGGGAAGCCCCTCGCTGCAGGACACGGCCCAGGCCCACCAGCCCCGCCGCCAACAGGAGGAAGGTCATGTGCGGCATGCCCGGCATCAGCGCCAGCGCGACACACAGTCCCGCGACGACATAGAGCGTCCGGGCGTCCCCGAAGAACTGCGAGCCAATCTCCGACCCCAGGGAGTCCTCTTCCCGCTCCGAGGCCACCCGCGTGACGACCAGTCCGGCGGCCACCGTGATGCACAGCGATGGGACCTGGGACACAAGCCCATCGCCGATAGCGATGAGCGCGAAGGTCGACGCGGCTTCCGCGAGCGACATGCCGCCCTGCAGCACACCGATGAGCGAGCCCCCCAGCAGGTTCACCGCGACGATGACCAGACCCGCGATGACATCGCCCTTCACGAACTTCATCGCGCCATCCATCGCACCAAACATCTGCGACTCACGCTCCAGGTCCCTCCGCCGCTTCCGAGCCTGAGCCTGGTCGATGGCCCCCGCCCTCAAGTCCGCATCGATGGACATCTGCTTTCCCGGCATCGCGTCCAGCGTGAAGCGGGCGGACACCTCCGCGACCCGCTCCGCGCCCTTCGCGACCACCAGGAACTGCACCAACGAAAGGATGGCGAACACGACCCCGCCCACCACGTAGTCACCCTGGACGACGAACTCGCCGAACGCCTGGATGACCTCCCCCGCGTGCCCTTCCGCCAGCGCCAGCCGCGTGGAGGACACGTTGAGCGCGAGCCTGAACAACGTCGTGAACAACAACAACGAAGGGAAGGACGTCACCTTCAACGCATCCTTCGCTCGCAGCGCCGCCACCAGCAGCGCGACCGCCGCCGCCAGGTTCACCGCCAGACCCACGTCCAGCAGCCAGGACGGCAGCGGGATGATGAGCGCCCCCAGCACCGCCGCAACCGCCACCGCCAGCACGAGGTCGGACGAACTCCGGACCTTCGACCACCACTCCATCAGCATCTTCATGACGTCTGTCTCCGGAGAGAGTCCCCCACGTCCCGCTCATCCATCGCCGTGCGGAGGACCACCGCCGCGGCCTCGTACAGCTCCTCGGGGATGGGCTCCCCGACGTCGTAGTGGATGAGGCTCCTCGCCAATGGGACATCCCGGACCACCGGGATGCCGAGCCGCCGCGCCTCTTCACGCAGCATCAGCGCGTCCTCTTCTCGCGCCTTCGCGACGAGATAAGGCGCCTCGCACTCCCCTGCGTCGTAACGAAGGGCCACCGCCAGATGCGTGGGATTCACGACCACGGCCGTGGCCCTTTGCACTCCACGTGCCGGACCACCTTGTGCAAGCTGCCGATGCATGGCCTTGCGCTGGCCCTTGTGGCGAGGGTCCCCCTCGCTCTCCTTGTGTTCGCGCTTGAGCTCCTCGCGGCTCATCATCAGCTCGCGCAGATGGCTCCGCCTGGCGAGCGCGTAGTCCCCCAATCCCAGCACCAACAGCACCCACGCCGCCCGGTAGACCACCTCCCCCAATCGCTCCAGCAGGAACCAGAGCCCCGTGTCCTCCGCGAGCAAGGCCGTACGAAGGGCATCCGCGCCCATCGCCTCCACCTCTCTCCACACGAGCGTCCCCACCACCGTCACCGCGACCAACGCCTTGACCAGCTCCCACCAAGGCTTCGTGCTGAAGATGCGCTTGAACCCAGCGGCCATGCTGACCCGCTCCCACTTCGGCGCGAGGTGACCTGGATTCATCTCGAAACCCACCGTGGCCAGGGAGACCACGAGCGACGCGACGAAGGCTCCTCCCAGCACCGGGGTGCACAGGCGCACGAGAAGCCCCAGCCCCTCTTCCAAGGCGCCCTCGAGCTGTTGCTCCAGGAACAGGCGGGCCGTCCACTCCTGGAGTCGCGCCCACATCCCATCGAAGCCCCAGGCGAATCCCAGCAGTCCCCCCAGCGTCACCGCACACGAGGACAGCAACCGGCTGCGAGGAATCTGCCCTTTGCGACGTGCCTCACGCAGCCTCTTCGCGGAGGGCTGTTCCGTCTTCTCGCCACTCATCGGCCCAACGTCCCCAACAGGGAAAGCGCGCCGTCTGTCGCCAGCACTCCCGCCAGCAATCGCTCACAGAGCAAGCCAATCCCCAGCCACAGCACCACCCCGCCCCCCAGGATTCGCAAGGGCGCCCCCAACTCCTGCAAGTTCATCTGCGGCGCCGCGCGGGAGGCCAACGCCAGGAAGCAGTCCACCGCCAACGTGGCGGCCGCCATCGGCGCCCCCACCGCCAACCCCGTGGCCAGTGCACCTCCCGCGAGCGTGACGACATGCATCGCCGCGGCCTCCGACGGAACGAAGGCCCCCAACTTCACCACGGCGAACCCGCGTATCAGCGACCCGAAGATCCACGGCGCCACCGCCCCCGTCATCGCGAGCCCGACCAGCAGGTGATAGAGCCCCTCGCCCGAGGCCGACTCCCGGCTCCCCGCCCATGGCAGACTCGCTTCAGCCGATGTTCCTCTCAGGAGGTCGATGAACCGGCCTCCCATGCGCGCCGCGTCGAACGGCAGGGCCGCGACCAGCCCCACCGAGACGCCATAGAGCAGCTCCCGCAGAACCCAGCCCCCCAACGCCAGCGCGGACGTCACGGGCGTGGCCAGTCCAATCCCTCCCTCCACTCGCAGGAACAGCGACAGCGACAGCACCAACCCCAGGCGCACGGTCATCGGTGTCGCCTGCCCTCCCAGGAGCGGACACAGGAAGGCCACGGGCAAGAGCCGCGCCGAGCACAGCGCCACCGCGACGGCATCCGGCCCCAGCGCCTCCAGTTGGGCGCGAACCAGCTCCAGGTTCACGCCGACACCTCGGAGATGAGCAACAGGAGCTGATGCGTGAAGCGCGTGAGCTGCGCGGCAATCCACGGGCCCGACAGGACCAACGCGACCACCGTCGCGCACAGCTTCGGCACCACGGACAAGGTGCTCTCCTGAAGCTGGGTCGTCGCCTGGAACAGGCTCGACAGGAACCCCACCAACAGGCTCGCGCCAATGGGCGGCAAGGACGCCAGGACCATCAACAGCAAAGCCTCACGCCCCAGCGTCAACAACACGTCCTGAGTCATCACGTCACCGGTATCCCAGGATGAGGCCCCGCGCGAGCAGCGACCAACCATCCACCGCCACGAAGAGGAGTATCTTGAAAGGCAGACTCACCTGACTCGGCGACAACGTCTGCATGCCCAACGCCAGCAGCACATTGGCGATGACCATGTCGAGCACCAGGAACGGAAGGAAGACGAGAAAGCCAATCTGAAAAGCCTCCTTCAGCTCGGTGATGACAAACGCGGGAATGACCACGAACAGGTCCGTCTCGCTCACCGTGTCCGCTTCCTCGGGCGGGCGAAGCTCACGCGCCAGGTCCACGAAACGAGCCCGCTCCTCGGCGCTGCCGTGCTTCACCAGGAAGGTCCTCAAGGGCTCGGCCACCTTCGCCGCCGACTCGAGAATCTTCGTACCGGAGCCCGTCTCCATCTCCTGATACGCAAGCTGCCCCGCGTCGTACATCCGCTCCATCACCGACGCCATGATGTGCCCCGTCAGCACCACCGCCAGCCCCGTCAACACCACCGTGGGGGGCGCCTGCTGCGTCCCCATCGCCGAGCGCGCCAATGACAACACCACGGCGATCTTCGAGAAGCTCGTCAACATCAACACCGCGAACGGCAGCAGGGACATCAACGCCAGCATCCCCATCATCGCCAGCGGACTTCCCGCGTAGGACTGCTGGCCCAGCGGCCCCTCCAACGCCGCCACCGCCAAGGGCCAGGTCATCCCCCCACTCATGACCGCATCCCCTTCCGCGAACCCCGACCCGGGCGAGGCCGACGCGCCTGGGCCAGCGGCCTGGGGATGAGCTCCGCCGACGCTTGCAGTGGATGCACCTCCGCGAATGCATCCCCGAACGCCACCAGGAACCCTCGCCCCTCGACCTCCACCAGCGCGAGGCCACAGCGAGGTGAGAGCCCCTCGCGCGAGATGACTCGCATCCGCTCTGCCCGCACCTCCCGGGGCTTCGCGGCACCTCGTTGAAACCACCACCATCCCAGGCCGCAGAGCGCTCCCACCACCAGGAGCCACCGCGCCGTGGCCACCATCGACACGCCCCCAACGGGTCCCAACAAGGCCAGCCCCAACACGAGCAGCGTCGCGACCTGGAGCCGCGCACGGGGCGAGGACGAAGACAACCGGCTCCGCATGAGCTCACTCATGGCAGCAAAGCCAGGACACGGGCACCCACCTCGCCCTCGAGGTCCACCAGCTCGGCGCGAGCCACCACCCGGTCCCCCACTCGCAACAACACCGGCTCACTCGCATTGATGTGCAGCGGCAGGAGGGCTCCGGGCTTCAATGCCGCCAGCTCCGACAGCGGCACCAGCACCCGCGTCAGCTCCACCTCCACGTCCACCGGAAGCGGCGGAATGCTCTCGCCGCGGTCATTCACAACCGACATGTTCGACTCCTGGAATCGCGCGCGGACCTGCGCGCGGGTCAGCGAAAAGCCCTCGGGCTGGAACGCACCGATGAGCGTGAAGCCACGGGCCACCAGCCGCCCGTCACCCAGCAAGTACGCACCCTCGCGGCGCACCCCCTCGAAGACGACGACATCCCCCACCGTCAGCGCATCCACCGCATCGGCGGACAGCGGCGTCTGCCCCAAGAGGCATCGCAACTCGAGCGAGGCGGCGAGCACTTCCGGTGAGGACTCCGTGCGCCGCTCCACCGAAAAGCCCTGCAACGCTGCCTGAAGCACCGGCCCTGGAAGCAACAGCCGCCCTCCCCCGCGCACACTCCCCACCGTCACATCCAGCTCCACGCCCACCCACGGCTGATGCTCACGCAGCCGGGCCAGGACTTCCTCGCCGCGCATCGTCACCGCCGACAGCCGAGGCGCCAGCACGGGGTAGAGCTCCGACCTGGCGCGCACCGCGGAGAGCGCCACCAACAGCAGATACGCCAGCGTTGCCTCCTCCAACCGGGCCAGCTCCGTCACCATCCCTGGCTTTCCAGCCGAGCCCGCGATGCGCTCCAGCGCGGAGACCGCCAGCACGGGCTCCAGCTCCAACACCGCCACACTCCCCACCGCCGACAACTCCAACAGGACGAAGACCGCCGGGCGCATCGGGCCTCGCGCGGAGGGAATCACCGCCTCCAGCAGCCGGGCCTCCGCCTTCACGGCACACCCCAGCTCACGGCTCAGCGCGGAACAGATGTCAGCCAGTGCCTCGCGCCCCAAGGCCGCCACACGGGGCCGCTCCGCGAGAGCGAGGTGCGCCCGGCTCATCCGGCGGGTCCCCAGACGGCGCAGCCGGTCTGGCACACGAGAAGTCGCGGGTTCAGTGTCTTGATTCATCGGGGACTCAACGGCGGCAAGAGGTGACACCCCGCTTGTGCACGGGCTCAGCCAGAGCGCGGGCTCGTGATGACGTGGGGTTGGAGTGCATCGGCATCCGCGCTCGGGATGCCGGGTACGACGCGTGGGATGGACTCCCACGCCGACGTCAGCGGGTGGCTTCTCGAACGAGCCGCGCGGCCAGCACCGCCAGCAGCGGCGGCGCCAGGGGGTCACAGGGCTCCACCTTCCGTCCTGGGAACAAGGACCGGTGGTAGGGAGGCAGGTGCCGGAAGATCTCCTTGCGCAGCTCCTCCGGCGCCTCCGCCATCAAGTCCTTGAGCCGAGCCCCCGCGTCGGTCCGCTCCCCGAACTCCGTGGCCACCTTCGCCTGCCGCCGAGGCGACGGCAGCATGACGATGTGTCGCAAGTGCGCCTTCGCCCGCTTCATGGCCGCGGTCCCCAAGCCCTCCAGGAGCTCTTCCGCCCGCTCGCGCGCGAGAATCCACGTCACGAGCGCGCACCGGTCCAAGGGAAGCTCCGGAGGCCGCGGCCGAATCACCGTCGCCTGCTCCGCCTGAAGCGCTCGCGCCGGGACTCGCGCGTCCTTCTTCGGTGAGCGCAAGGCCCGGCCCACACGTGTCGCTGGTTGCATCATGAGCGTCTCCCCGGGCCTCAAGCCACCTTGCGAGGGGCTCCAGGCGAGACCACCGGACGCGCGGGCACGGGCGGCGCGGGCGGCGTCACGCGCAGGTCTCGGAAGTAACGCATCCGCAACGTCACCCACACCAAGGCCCCCGACAGTCCCGTCACCAACACGCCCAACATCGCGAGCAGCCACTTCAGTCTCACCAGCGAGGACGGCCTGCCCCCCGAGGAAGCCAGGGCGCGCGTGGGCACCTCATCCACCCACAGCGATACGGACTCGGCGGAGAGTCCTTCCACGCCCCCCGCCAGCAGGGCCTTCATCACGTCCGAGGACTGACGCACCCGGGCCGCGTTGCCGGGCATGACTCGCAGCAGCGCCGACGCCTTCGCCGCCCCCAGGCTCTGCCCCGGACGCGGCGGAGGTGGAATCACCAGATGCACGCGCGCCAGCAACACCCCTTCCATCGACTGGAGCGTCTTCTCCAAGCCCCGCTCGAGCACCCGCACCCGACAGACCGACTCCTCCATCGGCGTGCGAACCAACCCGCCGCCCCCACCCAAGACATCGCAGCCCACCTCCACCGCGGGCCTCGGCAAGCCCAGCTCCGAGAGGACGCGCACCGCGTCCGGGGACTGTTCTCCGGAGACTTCAATGGCCCACGACGGCTTCTTGCCCGCCTCCGGAACCTTGCGAGCATCCAGCCCTCGCTCGATGAGCACCGACTGCAGCTCATTGGCCTGACGCTCGTCCAACCCATGCTGAATTCGCTCTCTGCACGCCGCCGTCCCCAGGAGCAGCAGGACGAGCAGCGCATGCCGGGGAGTCAGTGACATCCGAGCACTCCTCAAACCTGCGTCTGGAGAACCTGCTTCACACCACCGGTCGCCTTCTCGACGACCTTGCCGGCCAGGTCGAGCTCCTGGCTCGCGCGGTAGACCTGGGCCTGCAACGAGAGCAGCTCCCCGGCCGAGAAATCGCGGCCCGACTCCGCCATCGCCAGGATGCTGTCCAACCGCTTCTGCGCTTGCCCCACCCGCTCCAGGACCTGCGCCGCCTGCTGCTCCCGCGCCGACTGCACCGAGTCCACCCGCCCCTGCGTCTTCGCCTCGACAGCCCCCGCGGAGGCCTGCGTCCGCGTGCTCTCGGCTCTCGCGACGCCGCGAGAGGCCTCGGCGCCCGGGCACCTCACGCCTTCCGTCACCACCGGCACCGAGCGCTCCCTCGAGGGGCCTCGGACTCCCTCCAGCACCTTGTCGAACCGCCCCTGGCCGGGCTCCACGGACACCGGGCCCGTGCCCCCGACTGCTCCCACCTTGTCCACGCTCATGGCTCACCGTGCTTCTCAACGGATGTTGTTGATGGCGGCCTTCGCCGAGTCGTGACGAACCTTCATGATGTTCGAGACCGCGTTGTGCTCGCGGCTCTCTCGCTGCATCTCGTTCTGCAGTTGGAGATAGGCGGCGTTGAACCTCTGGCCATCCGCGCTGAGCGCCCGCTGCGCCTCCAGCAGGTCCCACCCATCCTGGCCGCCCGACGAAGTGCCCTGGGCCGAACCCGCTCCCGACGCCGTGGTGGCTGACGACGACGCTGCCGCCGACGACATGGCCGGCGTCCCCTTGGAGGCCACCGTGGACATCGCCAACTTCATGCTGGAGACCGCCGCGCTCAGCACGGGAGGTGACGGAATCATTCCTCCCACCAGGCCCGCGCCCTTGCTGACCACCGTGTTGGCCGCATGGGCCAGCGTCGTGCCGAAGTCGTTGTACGGCGTCTGCCGGGGCACGTTGAGGGTGGTGGTGAGCGAGTACTGCCTGCGGTGATGGGGTTCCATGGCTGGCCTCCGGCGATGCGGTTTCCAGCGGGCGTTTTCAGCGAACGTGCCAGCCGGAATCCGAGCAATCCCGCCCGCATGGCGCCCTCGTGCATCCGCTCAGGGCTCCCAGGGCCGGGAGGCGCGTCCGCACGACGGGACGGAAACCCGGGCGGACGGAAACTTGCCTCACACGCCAAGTGCCTCAGAGTTGTCGCACCCTGTCGCACGAAGAAGAGGAGCCGAGCCGATGCAGCCTTCCCCTGGTGGCCCCCCCATCGCCGAGCGCTTCCATCCGCGCGTCGAGGCGAACTTTCCGGTGAAGGTCATCCTGCCTGGACGCGACGTCATGGTTCAGGCCCGGGATGTCTCCATGGCGGGCCTGTTCCTGCTCGCCCACCCCGGCGACAGCCAGCGCTACCTCACCCTGGGCCTGCCCCTGCCCGGAGACCGCGAAATCGTCACCACCTGCACCATCCGCCGCCGCGAAGCGGACGGCGTGGCGCTGGAGTTCGGCGCGCTCGACTGGGACGACCTCATCGCCCTGGCGCGCTTCCTCCACCCGCGCCTGCCCTGAGGCGCGGAAGTCCTCGGCCCGTCGTCAGGCGGGCTCAGAGCGGGGCTGAGCCATCCGCAGCCGCTCCACCAGCGCCATCAACTCCGCGCCCCGGAAGGGCTTGTGGATGTAGCCATCCGCACCCGCCTGCGTCGCGCTCTCCACGTCTGACTTCTTCGCCTTCGCGGTGAGCATGTAGAGCGGCACCGGCGCCGTGACAGGGTCGCTCTTCAGGATGCGACAGGCGGAGATGCCGTCGAGCTGGGGCAACACGACATCCATCAGGATGAGGTGGAAGGTCCGGCTGCGCGCCAGTTTCAGCCCCTCCAGCCCGTTGGCCGCGCACACCACGTCCACGGTGCCGTCGCTCAACATGGAGCGAACCAGCTCTCGGATGACCGGTTCATCCTCGACGAGCAGGATGTGAAAGGGTGCCTGGGGCATGCCAGCCATGTTTCTCCAGCGCGGCTCTGGACCACTTCGAGACGATACGTCGCGGGCGCGAGACCCCCACCACCACCGGTGCCACCTGCCGCGCGCGGTATAGCCCCGCCGACACCGCCCACACCAGGGTCGCCCCATGGATTTGTATGGAGCACCACGTCCTCCCACCTCTCCTGCCCTTCGGAGCGGGTGAAGGTTGGCCCAGCGCGCTATGATGAATCCGAAATGGCCGCTAAACCAGAATGTCCAGAGTGCCGGGGCACCGTGGGAGAGGACGACTTCCAGTGTGAGCACTGCGGGTTGCTCCTGGACCCGGAGCAGGCCAGCGGCGAGTACACCATCACCGAGCCCACCATCGTCCGTGCCCTGCTCTCACCGCCGCAGCGCACGCGAACCATGGAGGTTCCTCGGCCGCCGCCCCAGGCCCCCGCGGCGCACCACCAGGCCACCGCGCGCTTCACCGTGCCCATGGACGAGAACACGGTGCCCCACCTGCGCGCCGGGCTGAACATCGCCCTGCAGCCCCTGCACCCCTTCGAGGCGCACATCGCGTCCTTCGTCGACGGAGTCCAGGCCGTGCCTCAGCTCGCGCGCGCGGCGCGCCTGCCTGAAATCGAGGTGAAGGTCGTCCTCAAGGGCCTGCTGGAGCGAGGGGTGCTGGAGCTGCACCGGCAACCCGTCAGCGCGCCGCCGCGAAGCCTCACGTCCGAGATGCCCGTGCTCGACGGCGGTGAGTTCCTCGCCCAGGAGGAGCTGGACGGTCCCGAAGCCCCCACGCTCAGGGACACCGCGCTCCCCTCCCTCTCCTGGAGCAGCCCCGCGATGGGCGTGGCCCTGGGCGCGGAGGAGGACTTCTCCTCCCTGGCGCTCGGCGACGATGAGCCCGTCGCCCCCGTGAGCCCTCCGCGGCCACCCGAGCCGACTCGCGCCGCCCGGCCGCTCGCGCGCACTTCGAGCGCCACCGACCTGCCTCCCCCCCTCCCTCCGCGTGACACCCCGTCCGCCGAGGCCATGTCTCGTCGGGTGTCCTCCGCGCCCCCGTCCCCCTCCACCCCCCCCGCGCCGATTCCCGCGGCGAGGGTTCCTCCTCCCAGCCTCGTCGGAGCCACTCGCTCCGTCCCGCCTCCCTCCAAGGACCGGCCGGAGAGCACCGCGCAGGCTTCGGCGTCCGCCGCGGCTCCAGCGGAGTCCAGGGCTCATCCCTCGAACGTCACGGCGAGCTCCGCGCCCACGCTTCCCGCGTCCCCACTCCCGGCGAGCGCGCCACGTGCCCCAAGGGCCACCCTGCCCCTGGATGCGCCCGTGCCCATCGCCACCAACTCGCCGGAGGACATCCTTCAGCGGGCCGTGCGACTGGAGCGCTCGGGGCACGTGGACCGGGCCATCCAGGTCCTCAGCAAGGCCATCGACCAGTCGCCGGACGCCGCCGTGCTCCTCAGCAAGCTGGCCCTCATCCTGGTCCACCAACGCAAGGACTACGCCCAGGCCGCGAGACTGCTGGAGCGCGCGGTGGAGCTGGAGCCGGGCAACACCGTCTTCCAGCAGAACCTCCTCAAGGTCGCGGCCCTGTCGGCCGCCGCCTCGGGCCAGCACAAGGCCCGCAAGCCCGGGCTCCTCGCGCGCCTCACGGGGAAGAGAAGCTGACGCGGGGCGAGGCTCAAGGCGCCCCGACGTCCAGCAGCCGCTCCGCCTCCTCCAACGAGAAGGCCAGGTACGCGTCGTAGCCCATCTCCCGGCTGGTGCGCTCGAACACCAGCGCCGCCTCCGCCGAGCGCCCCACCACGCGCACCACGCGGCGGAAGCCTCGGGCCTTCGCGGCCTCCATGATGCGCCGCATCTGCACCGTGCTCTCCGAGCACAGCGACGTCACGCCCTTCAAGTCCGAGAGCAGGTCGAAGCGCGGGCGCAGCCGGTCGATGGCCGCCACCGCCGCGTCACCCACGCGCCTCGCCTCATCCGCGGTCAGGTCTCCCCAGAGGCGCACCACCAGGCGATTCTTCGCGACAAGGGCCTCGACTTCAAACACAGGGCCAAGACCTCCAAGCAAAACCCGCCATCCCTCCAAGAGATTCTAACCCCGGCGATGGGTCTGCTTCCAGGTTTCGTCCAGAGGACGACAGACGCCTATATTTTCGCGACGCCGTCGCGCTCGGTCCAACCCTCCAGTCCATTGGGCAGGCGGATGCGCACGAAGCGGCCGCTGTCCTCCAAGAGCCGTACCTTGAGGCCCGCATGCACCTCGAAGATGGAGCGTGCGCCGGGCTGCGGCAGCTCGCGCGCCACCAGCATGGGCGACAGCACCACGGCCTCATGCACCGTGTGCTCCACGTAGGCATGCGCCGCCAGCAACGCCCCCGAGGGAATCGCCACCGCGAACAGCAGCGCCATCACGATGCCCACCGCCATGCGCCGGCCCGGCGACATCCGCCGCAACACCAGCAACAGCAGCAGCGCCCCCACCCACGTCCCCAGGAAGGTCCAGGCGACGAGCGAGCCATCCGTGGCCGCCGTCACCCTCGGCAGGAACTCCTCCTCCGCCGATTCCCCCACCACCTTGTCCACCTGACGCGCGCGCGCCACCGCCAGGTTGGCCTCCAAATCCGGCGCATGGCCGCCCTGGGCCTTCGCCTGCTCCAGCGAGAGCACCGCCCGCCCCAAGTCTCCCTGCGCCAGGTACGTGGTGCCCAGGTTGTAGAGGACGTCCGGCCCACCGCGCCCGTGGGAGAGGAGCTTCTCGTAGCCCTCCCGCGCGCGCGCGAAGTCCCCCCCCGTATAGGCCTCGTTGGCCTTCAGGAAGACATCCTGCGCCTCTTCCGGCGAGTAGTAGTCGCTCACGCCCAGCCCTCCATGGCCGCGACCGCGGCATCCAGCACCTGCTGCCGCGCGGCGGCGTCTCCACCTCCGCCATAGCGACCCAGGTCACACGCCTCCAGCACGTACAGCACCCGGGCTCGCCGCTCGGGCGCCACACCCGCCGTCGTCATGCGCTCGGAGATGACCTCCCGCGTGAGCCCCGTCACCGGCCCGCCCAGGCGCGCGCCCAGGAAGCCCTGCAGCGCCTTCTCCACCTCCGCGTAGAAGGCCCCCGAGTCGGCACCGGCCTGAAGCTTCTCCGCCTCCACCAGCCGCTTGCGAGCCGCCTTCGCCTGCTGTCGGTCCCGGTCCGCGTCGCTGCGCGTCGCCAGTCGCCCGCGCACGCCGCCGAGCAACGCGAAGCCCAACAGCAGCCCCAACGGCGCGGCCACCAGCGGCAGGAAATAGGCGCGCTTCCAGGGCGGCTCGGACGGAGCGACGAAGCGCGCCTGGAAGCGCACGGGCCGCAACCCTTCCGGGGTCAGGAGGTTCTTCGGCTCACCGGCTGGATCCGGGGCCTGCGCCGATGACGAGGGCAGCGTCGATGGGCCCCCCGCCGCGGCCTCCACCGTGAGGGTGATGGGCTCCGTGCGCGACACCTCGTACTTCCGCGTGCGCACATCGAAGAAGGGGAACGCGAGCGCGGGCAACGTGAAGGTCCCCGTGCGCTGCGGCATCACCAGGTACTCCACGATGCGACGGCCCTGCACCTTGCTGCGCACGGGCGTCACCTTGTCGCTCGTCTTGGGGTCGTAGATCTTCAGCGCCTCGGGACCCACGAGCTTGGGCGGCGTGACGTTCTTCACGTTGCCCGTGCCCTCCAGGATGACCTTCACCGTGACGGCCTGGCCCAGCTCCACGCGTGTCTGGGACACATCCACGTCCAGCCGCCACGAGCCCACGTTCGCATTGGAGATGCCCGGTGGCCCGCCCGGCGGCAGCGGCATCACCTTCACCTTGAGCGCATTCGAGACGCGGTGCAGCCGGTGGCCCGCGAAGAGGAAGCCCGTGGTGATGTCCGCCTCCGCCGCCGAGATGGAGAGCGTGCCGGACTTCACCGGGAAGATGGCGCGGCGGCGCAACAGATAGACCCGGTACGGAACACCGCCGACGGTCTTCTGCTCGGGCTCCAGCCGCGAGGGGCTGTCCAGCTCCTCCGACCAGAAGCCCTCCAGCTTGGGCATCATCACGGAGTCCACGCTGGACAGGTCCACGCGCGCGTAGATGTGGAGCGACAACGTCACCTGCTCGCCCACGAAGACCTCGTCCCGGTCCAGGCTCGAGCGCAGGAACAGGTCCGAGTCTCCTCGGGGAATCGAAGGCGAGTCCTCCTCCGGCTCGTTCGCGAACGGGTCCGGCTGGCTCGACGGAAGGTTGGCGAAGGGGTCTCTTGCTCGCCCCTGCGGCGTCCCGCCCTGGGCACGCGAGGACGAGCCCAGCCGGCCCGGCTTCACCGAAATCTGGATGGGATCCGTCCGGTGCGTCTTGCCTCCCGCGGACATCTCGGCGGGCGGAATCGTCAGGTTGCCGGCGCGATTGGCGCGCATCGTCAGGACGTACTTGGTGACGTCCTGGATGACGGGAGGCCCTCCGCCCGTCAGCGAGATGGAGCGCTGACTGCTGCGGGAGCTGTTGAGGACCTCGAAGTCATCCGAGCGAGGCAGCCGCACCTTCGCGTCCTCGGGCGCGTCCTTGGTCACCACCGTGAGCACGAAGGTGTCCTCGGTGCCAACCTCCTCGCTGTTCACCGTCTGGTAGAACTCGAGGCTCGCCGCCCATGCCGGCGCCGAGGCCAGCAGGGTCAACAGGGCCAGCACCGCCCTCATGGAGCCGCTGCTACCAGTCCTTCTCATTGGGCTTCCTCTGCTTCTTCTTCTGCTGGAACCGCCACAACTGGAGGTTCTTCTCGTTCTGCTTCATCGCGTCCAGCAGACGCTCCGCATCCTGCTGGTCCAGTTCCGACGGACTCGAGCCCGCGTCCGAGGAGGAGTCCGCATCCCCCTCCGACTCGGTGCCGGCATCGCTCCCGCCGTCGCGAGGGTCTCCTTCCCCGTCCTCGTCCCCACCATCCGCGCCGCCGTCGCTGCCGCCATCCCCCTTCTGCGGAGGTCCCTCCTGGCCCCCGTCACCGCCGTCCGCGCCGCCATCCCCACCCCCGTCGGCGCCACCATCTCCGCCGCCATCCGCGCCACCGTCGGCACCTCCATCCGAGCCCCCATCCACGCCGCCGTCCGGCCCACCGTCGGAGCCTCCATCCACGGGCGTTCCGCCGTCGGCCTTGGTGCCACCGTCCTCGCCCCCATCCGGGCGTCCGCCATCCGTGCCCGAATCCCCGCCACCATCCGAGCCCCCGTCCGCCGAGTTCGGCTGCGGCGGCGGCAGGTTGCGCAGCACCACCTCGTAGTTGTGGCGGGCCTGGATGTCCTGCGGGTCCAGCGTCAGCGCGCGCCGATAGGACTTCAGCGCCTCCACCCGGTCCCCCGTCGTCGCCGCCAGGTTGCCCAGGTTGTACCAGGCCTTCTGCTGCAGGTCGGGGCGCTTGGACTCCGTCACGCTCCGGAAGACCTCCTGCGCGTCCTTCACCCGGCCCAGCTTCGCCAGCGCATCCCCTCGGTTGAAGTCCACCGCGGGGTCATGCGGACGCTCCTTCTTCGCCGCCTCGAACGCCTTCAGCGCGTCCTCGTAGCGGCCCGCCAGGTACGCCTCACGGCCCTGCTGAACCAGCGGATGGTCCCGCTCCAGCGGCCCCGCGCCCAGCGCCGACACGGGCAACAGCAGGCACACCAGCCACGCCAGCAGCCCTCCCCGACGACGTCCTCCCACGAGGCGCACGCTCATGGCGACGACCTCCGGCGCGAGGAAGGAAGCAGCATCATCCCCAGCACGAGCAACACCAGCCCAGGCACCGCGAACGACTGGAAGCGCTCGTCGTAGCGGACCGTCACCCGGCTCTCCAGCTCGCTCTTCTGCATCTGGTCGATGCGCTCCACGACCTGGCCCATCGCCACCCCGCGCGGCTGGTAGAAGAAGGCGCCACCCGTGCCCTCCGCGATGGTCTCCAACCCCGCGCGGTCCAGCTTCGTCACCACCGGGTCGCCATTCTCGTCCTTCTTGTAGTCCACGAACTCGCCGCGCCGGTCATACACGGGGATGGGCTCGCCGGACTCGGAGCCGACGCCCACCGTGAGCACCTGCACGCCCGCGTCCTTCAGCGCGTCGGTGGCCTCATCCACGTCGCCGACGAAGTCCTCGCCGTCCGTCAGCAGCACCACCACGCGCTCCTTCGAGCCCCGGTCCGCGTTCTCCAACACCTGCATGGAGAGCCGCAGCGCCGCGCCCACGTTGGTGCCACCCTGAGGCATCACCTCCGGGTCCACCGCGCGAAGGAACAGCTTCACCGCCGAGTAGTCCGACGTCAGCGGGGACTGGATGAACGCATCACCCGCGAAGACCACCAGGCCCACGCGGTCGCCCTTCAGCTCGTCCAGCAGCGTGGTCAGCTCCAGCTTGGCCCGCTCCAGACGGCTGGGCTGCACGTCGCGCGCGAACATGGACTTGGACGCATCCAGCGCCACCACCACGTCGATGCCCCGCCGCTTCGTCAGCTCGCTCTTGGTGCCACACTGGGGCTGCGCCAGCGCGAAGCCGAACAACGCCAGCCCCAGGCCATACAGGCTGCCCTGCGTGGCGGGACGCCACACGGAGATGCCCGGCGTGAAGCGCTCGGCATGCCGCTCATGCAGCACCGCGCGCACGCGGGAGCGGCGGCGCAAGGACAACAGGAGCGCCAGCAGCCCCAGCAACAGGCCCACCGCCACCAGGGCCAGGTACAGGGGCTGGGCCAGCCCCGACTGGTAACCGAGCACCGTGAAGCGCCAGGGGTCCACGTGCATCACGGGAAGACCCTCAGGAAGGTGGCGCGCAGGAGCAGCTCCAGCGCGGCCAGCCCGAACGCGGCCAGCAGGAACGGATGGAACTCCTCACGGTACGTCGCGGAGGCCCCGCCCTCCATGATTCGCGAGCGCTCCAGCGAGTCGAGCACCTTCTGCAGTCCTCGCCGCAAGCCCTCCGGGTCCGTCGCGCGGTAGTACTCCCCTCCCGTGCGGTCCGCGATGTCCTGCATCAGCTCCGGGTTGATGGGAATCTCCGTCTCGCGCCACACCGTGTTGCCGAACAGGTCCGTGCCCTGCGGGAAGGGCACCTTGCCGCCCTTGCCCACGAGGATGGTGTAGACGGGCACGTGGAGCGCCTGCGCCATGTTCGCGGCGTCCATGGGCGAAATCTTCCCCGCGTTGTTGTCGCCGTCCGTGATCAGCACCACCACGCGGCTCTTCGCCTCCGAGTCGCGCAGGCGGTTGAGCGAGGTGGCCAGCGCATCACCGATAGCGGTGCCGTCCTCCAGCACCCGCGTGCGGATCTGCTTGATGACCTCCTTCAGCACCCCGTAGTCCAGCGTCAGCGGCGCCTGGGTGTAGGCCGCGCCCGCGAAGACGACCAGGCCGATGCGGTCATTCACGCGGTTGGAGATGAAGTCGCTCAGCACTTCCTTCGCCACGTGCAGGCGGTTCTGCGGCCGGAAGTCACCCGCCTCCATGGAGGTGGACAGGTCCAGCGCCACCACGATGTCGATGCCCTCCACCGACAAGTCCCTCACGCGCGAGTCGCGCACCTGGGGACGGGCGAGGGCCAGCACCGCCGCCACCACCGCCGCCGCGCGCAGCAGCGGCAAGAGGGGCAGCAGGTACGTGCGCAGGCCCTTGCCACTTCGGGCGAACACGTTCGCCGCGGAGAAGCGCAGCGGCGCGCGGGCACGGCGCTCCCGCCAGGCCTGCACGAACAAGAGCGGCACGAGCAGCAGTCCCCAGAGCGCCTCGGGGTTATTGAACGCGGGGAGCGGCGGCATTGTCGGGAGCTTGAGGCGGCTGGGGCGGAACGAAGGTCTTCTCGACGAGCTCGTAGCCGAACAAGAGCGCGTCACGGCAGCTCTCGGGCGACGCATCCGCCCGGGCGTATTTCACCATGTCCGACTCGGACACGAAGCGCATCAGCTTGTCTTCCGGAAGGCCCAGGGGAGACAGGCGGCGCAGCGAGGCCATCAGCTCGGAGCTGGTGCACTCCAGCGCCTCGAAGCCATAGCGCTCCCCCAGGTAGCCTCGGATGATTTCGGACAGGCGGAAGTAGTAGTCCTTCACCTGGCCTCGCGCGGGCAGGTTCTCCGTCTTCAGCGTGTCCAGCGCCTTGCGCGTGCGCACGTCCAAGGGAAGCGGAGGCGGCACCACCACGTGCCTGGGGCGGTTCTTCCACCAGCGGATGAGCAGCCACGCCGCGAGCGCCGCGGCCAGCGCCCCCAGGAGCGCCAGCACCAACCGCCACGAGCGGATGGGCACTTCCTGCGGCGGCTGGATGTCGAACAGGTCCGCGCCCTTGCCCTCCGCGTCCGGAGGCAGCGTGGCCGCGACGTCGATGGCGCCGCCCGGCAGCGAGTAGCGGCGCGGCCCCTCCGGCGTCTCCACGTCGAACTCGAGCGTGGGCACCGTCAGGCTCCCCAGCGCGAACGCCGACATGCGGATGGCGAACGTCGTGGAAGCGGAGTCCGTCCCCTCGAGGTACTGGCGCGTCTGGTCCAGGAACTCGAAGTCGCCCGTCTCCTTGGGCACCGCCAGCTCGTAGCGGTGGCCCTTCGGATGCGTGAGCACCACGTGGTAGGTGAACGGGTCGCCAATCCGGACCTGCTGCGGCTCCACTCGAGCCGAGACGTCCTGGGGCTGCGCCACCTCGTGCGCGGGCGCGCCGGGGGGCTGGGGCTGGGCATGGGCGCTCGACGGGAGCACGCCCACGCACAGCAGCATCGCGAGCAGGGCCATCCACCGGCTCATGCCGCCATCCTCCGGGCCCGCGCGCGGAAGAACTGCGCGAGCGCCTTGCCGTGGTCATCTCCCGCGCGCAGCTCCACGTGGTCCAGCTCCAGCTTCTTGAAGAGCTTGCGCCGCTCGTCACGCGCGGCCTGCATGAAGCGCGAGTAGCGTCCGCGCACGCCCGGGTCGCTCGTATCCACGACGAAGCGGTCGCCCGTCTCCGGGTCCTCCATCTCCACCAGGCCCAGGCGAGGGAAGGCCTCCTCCAGCGGGTCCTCCACCACCACGGGCACCAGGTCGTGCTTGCGCCCCACCAGCCGCAGCGGCTTCTCGAAGCCCTGCGCCTGGAAGTCGGAGACGAGGAACGTGACGGCCTTCCGCTTCGACACCTGCGTCAGGTACGTCAGCCCCGCGGACAGGTCCGTGCCCTTGCCCACCGGCTGGAAGGTCAGGATGTCGCTCACCAGCCGCAACACATGCGTGCGGCCCTTGCGCGGAGGCACCACCTTCTCCACGCGGTCCGAGAAGAGGATGAGCCCCACGCGGTCGTTGTTGGCGATCGCGCTGAAGGCAATCTGCGCGGCGACCTCCGCGGCAATCTCCGACTTGGTGCGCTCGCGCGAGCCGAACTCCTTCGACGCCGAGACGTCCACGAGCAGCATCACCGTGAGCTCGCGCTCCTCGGTGAAGACCTTGACGTAGGCCTCGTTCATCCTCGCGGTGACGTTCCAGTCGATGATGCGAATCTCATCACCGGGCTGGTACTGCCGCACTTCGGAGAACGCCATGCCCCGGCCCTTGAAGACCGAGTGGTACTGGCCCGCGAGCATGTCGGAGACCACCTTGCGGGTGCGAATCTCCAGCTTGCGGATGCGGCGGATGAGGTCCTTGGGCAGCACGGGGCGCTCGGCGGGAGGTCAGGGCACTTCGACGCGGTCGAACACGCGCTGGATGATTTTCTCCGGGGTGAGGTCCTCGGCCTCCGCCTCGTACGTCATGGCGATGCGGTGGCGGAGCACGTCGAAGGCGATGGCCTTGACGTCCTCGGGCGTGACGAAGCCGCGGTGCCGCAAGAAGGCATGCGCGCGCGCGGCCTGCGCCAGGGAGATGGTGGCGCGCGGCGAGGCGCCGAACTGGATGTAGTCCGCCAGGTCCTTGAGGCCGTACTTGCCGGGCTCGCGCGTGGCGAACACCACGTTGAGGATGTACTCCTTCACCTTCTCATCCATGTAGATGTGGTGGACGAGCTCGCGGGCGCGGACCAGGTGCTCCACCGCGATGACCCGCTGCGCTCGCGGAGGCGAGCCGCCGGCCATGCGGTCCATGATGACCTTCTCCTCCTCGCGCGTGGGGTAGCCCACCTTCACCTTGAGCATGAAGCGGTCCACCTGCGCCTCGGGCAGCGGGTAGGTGCCTTCCTGCTCGATGGGGTTCTGCGTGGCCAGCACGAGGAACGGCGAGGGCAGCCCGAAGGTCTGGTCGCCGATGGTGACCTGGCGCTCGGCCATGGCCTCCAGCAGCGCGGACTGCACCTTGGCGGGCGCGCGGTTGATTTCGTCCGCGAGGACGATGTTCGCGAAGATGGGGCCCTTGCGAACGGTGAAGTTGGCGGCCTGCTGGTTGTAGATCATCGTGCCCACCACGTCGGCGGGCAGCAGGTCCGGGGTGAACTGGATGCGCATGAAGGTCGCGCTGAGGGCATCCGCCACCGTGCGCACCGTGAGCGTCTTGGCGAGGCCAGGCACACCCTCCAGGAGCACGTGGCCGTTGCACAACAGGCCAATGAGGATGCGCTCCAGCATGTAGCGCTGACCGACGATGACCTTGCCGGTTTCCTGGTTGAGGACCTCGACGAAGCTGCTTTCCTGCTGCACGCGTTCGGTGAGCGCGCGGATGTCCGTGTTCATGACGCCTCGGCTAAGACTGGCGGCGGGCAGCCTAGAGGTGACTGGGTCTCCGGCTCAACACCACAGAAGCCAGGGCATTCCAGTAAGTTGAGGCGCCCCTCCCCCGAGGACTCCGCGCCATGCCCCTGTCGCCCCCCACCCGCCGTCCCAGCCCCTGTCTCCCGGGGCACTCCGAGGGGCGTCCGTGAAGGGCTTTCCCCAGGCCCAGGCCCCCTCCGCGGGGCCCCAGGAGTCCTCCCTCCTGGCCCAGCTGGCCCCAGCGGTGAAGCCCGCGATGCACTGGCTTCCGGACGGAGGCGCCCTCCGGGTGCTCCAGGGGGGCCAGGGGCCTGCGGTGCTGCTGCTGCATGGGCGCGGCGCGGCGGCCTCGACGTGGTTCGCGTACCTGACGGCCCTGGCGAGGACCCACCGGGTGTTGGCCGTGGACCTTCCCGGCTTCGGAATGTCCTCGTCCGGAGGCGGGACGGTCCGCTCGGCCGAGGAAGGGGTGCGCTTCTTCACGGCCCCGGTGGAGGCCCTGCTGGAGCAGCTCGCCCCCGGTCCCGTGTCGGTGGTGGGTCACTCGCTGGGCGGACTGGTGGGGCTGGAGCTGGCCCTGCGGGCGCGTGTCCCGGTGGAGCGGCTGGTGCTGCTGGACGCGATGGGCCTGGGTCCGGAGATGACACGCAAGGCCCGAGCCTTCTTCCGAGCGGGGCCGGAGCGGCTGGCGCGCTCCCTGGGCCCCTGGGCCTGGGCGAGGATGAGGCCGCCCGCGCCCACGCCGCTGGGGCAACGGCTGGGCGCCCTGGAGTACGAGCTGATGTCCATTCCAGGGGGACGCGACGAGGCGGCGCGCGCCTTCGACACGTTGGTGCCCCTGCTGGGCCCGGTGTTCCATCGCCAGGAGAAGCTGGCCCAGGTCACCGCGCCAGTGCTCCTCATCTGGGGAGAGCGGGAGGACGTCCTTCCCGCGTCACTCGCGGAGGAAGCCCTGCGGCGGCTTCCGAACGCTCGGCTCGTGCGCATGGACGCGGGCCACAGCCCGCATCACGAGCGCCCCGAGCGCGTGCTCCCCGAGCTGAAGTCCTTCCTGGAGACACCGCTCGGATAGCGCCGCGCTCAAGGGTCGAAGCGGATGATGCGCTCGATGCGGAAGGTGCCCGCGGCCTCCAGGGGGCGCAGCAACATCAGGTCCGCGCGCTGCCCCAGCGACAGGGCCTGCCGCGCGGGCTGCGTCAGCCGGAAGGTATCCCCCGGCTTCGCGCCCTTCCCCGTCCCCGGCACGACGAACAACCCCGCGCCCTGCACGGTCTCGATGGCCCCGAGGACTCGCAGGTCTCCGAGCTCATCAATCCTGCCCACGTGCGCCAGGGCGAGCTTCTTCCCCTTCGCGCGCACGGCGCGACTGACGGCGATGCCCACGTCGCCCGTGAAGGGCTTGCCATCCGCGCCGAACATGCCGACGCCCTTGAGCAGCAGGTGGACGATGCCGGAGCTGTCGTTCTCCGGGATGGAGTCGTAGCGCGAGAGGTCCGCCTGCTCCGCCCGACCGCTGGCGAGCGCATCCAGCGCGGTGGCGAGCGCGACGAAGTTGAGGCGCACCAGGGGCTCGTCCGGAGGGAGCGAGGTCCACGCGCCCGTCTCGATGAGGACCGTGGGGGTTCCCCAGCGCGTCATGTTGTCGCCGAAGGCACGCGCCTCGAAGGTGTCGTCGTAGCGGCCCACCTGTCCGGGCGCGAGGGTCTCCACCGCGTCGCGAATCACCCCACACACCTTCTTCGCCAGGATGCGCCCGGGGTTGTCCGCGCGCGCCTTGTCGAACGCGGGGGCGAGCACGGAGATGGACGCGGGCCGGCCCGTGTCCCCCACGCCGTGACGCCAGCCCTGGTTGTGGAGGTTGAAGCCGACGGAGGGCTCCAGGGCGTCCCGCAGCGACTTGAGCGTCCGCGCCTCGGGTGTCTGGAGTGCAAGTGCATCCCGGTTGATGTCGATGCCCTGCGCATTGCGTCGCTGGAAGCGATGGGCGCCGTCCGGGTTGAGCATGGGGACGGCGTGGAGCGTGAGCTGGGAGAGCAGGCGCGCGACCCAGGGCTCCTCGCGGTTCGCCGAGAGGAACTCGAAGAGGTCCAGCAGCGCGGTGGTGGCGGTGGGCTCATCGCCGTGCATCTGGGACCAGAGCAGGATGCGGCGCGGGCCCGTCCCCACGGTGACGTGGTAGAGCGCGCGCCCCTCCACCGAGTGCCCCGCGACCTCCAGCTTGAAGAAGTCCGGTGCGCGAGCGTGCAGCGCCTGGAGGTGCTGCTCCACATCCGAGTGCCGGACGAGCGGCGCGAGCGGGAGCGACCGCGGATGGACCTGCTCCCACCGCGCCGCGAGCGCCTGGGGGGGAGGAATGGAGACGGCGGGAGGGGTGGACATGGAGGAGTGGGCGTGGACCGTTCCGGCAAGGCCCCACACGAGGAGGAGACAGGCCGGGGCAACGAGCCGAATGTAGTGGCGGCGTCCGACGTGGCGCATGGCGGTGTCCTGGGTCTCGAGAGTCAAGCAAGGAAGCGGCGCTCCGCGCGATGGATTTCGTCGGGGGACAGGCAACTCACGACGGCGGCCTCGCCATTTGGCTACAGTCTCCGACGTGCCGAAAGACCTGCTCGACCTCGACGCGACGCCGGAGCGCATCCGAACGCTCGTCGCCACTGGAGCCCTCCCTCCCGCCGCGCTCGGACGCGCGATGGCCCTGGCGATAGCGTCACCTCCCGCCGAGGCCTGGAGGCGCTTCCTCTCCACCACGCTGCTCGCGCTCGGCGCCATGCTGGTGCTGTCCGGCATCATCTACTTCTTCGCGTACAACTGGGCGGAGCTGCACCGCTTCGCGAAGCTGGGCCTCATCGCCGCGGGCATCGCCGGCTCCGCCCTGGCCGCGCGCAAGCTCGGCGACAAGCCCTCGGGGCACTTCAGCCTGCTCGGCGCATCGGTCCTCGTCGGGGCGTTCCTCGCCGTCTACGGACAGACGTACCAGACCGGCGCGGACGCGTTCGAGCTGTTCGTCGGCTGGGCCGCCCTCATCCTTCCCTGGGTCGGCATGTCGCGCTTCCCAGCGCTCTGGCTGCTCCTCGTGGTGCTCATCAACACCGGCGCCAGCCTCTTCCACCAACAGGTGCTGGCGGGGGGCGGCTTCAGCGTCTTCAGCCCCTTCCGGAGCGCCGACTGGCTCGCGGTGGGGTTGGGGCTCATCAACGGCTTCGCCTGGGCCACCCACGAACACTTCGCCCACCTGCGAATCCCCTGGCTCCAGGGCCGGTGGCTGCCCCGCGTCCTCGCGGTGATGACCGTGGCCCCCGTGCTCGTCCTGTCCTCGGTCCTCATCCTCGAACCGAGCGAGGTCTCATCCTCCGCCGCGTTCATCGCCGTCGGCATGGTGGTGGCGACCCTGGCCGCGGACTACGCGTTGCACCGGCACCTGCGGGGCGAGCTGTTCCTGCTGACGCTGGGCCTCTTCTGCGTCATCACGCTCGTCACCACCTTCCTCGGCCGGGTGCTCCTCGAGGACCTGGACATCACCGAGGCCTCCTTGCTCATCATCCCGCTCGCCCTCATCGGGCAGATCGGACTCGCCGTCGCGTGGCTGCGAGCCCAGGCGCGCGCCACGGGCGCCTCGGAGGAGTCCTGACATGTCCTTGCGCCCTTCCCTGAGAGACGTCTTCCAAGGGCTCCAACGCGAGGGTCACCTCGACGAGGTCGCCGAGTCCCGCGCCCGCACCACGCTGGAAGCCCTGCAGCGCACCAGCACCGCCACGCCCTGGTTCGTCAAGGTCCTCACGGGCATTGGCGCGTGGATGTCCGCGTCGTTCATCCTGAGCTTCTTCGCCTGCATCGGCATCGGACAGAACGAGGTCGCGTTCATCCTCCTGGGCGTCGTGTGCTGCGTCGCGGCCACCGCGCTCCGCCGGCTGAGCTCGGGCGCCTTCCTGGAGCAGCTCGCGCTCGCCCTCGCGCTGGCGGGCCTGGGCATCGTGACCGCGGGCGTCGCGCTCGAGACGGGAGAGGCCCAGCCCGCGGCCCTCGCGAACCTCGTCTTCAGCGCCGCGCTGATCATCGCCTTTCCAGACTCCACCCTGCGCGTCATCGCCACGTTCACGCTCGTGGGGGCCGCGCTCGTCCTGCTCTGGAACTTCCTGGGCATCCTGGGCGTGGACCTGGGCGTGTTCGTCTGCGCCGCGCTCGCGCAGGGCCTGCTCCTCTACCAGCCCCGACTCGCCGCGGGACGGATGGGCGAAGCCCTCGGCTCGCTCAGCCTCGGGCTCGCCACCTGCGTGCCGGCGCTGCTGCTCGTCCGAAGCTCCATGCGCCTGCTCGACGTCGAAAACTGGTTCCGCTTCGGCGACGCCTCGGCTCCGAATGGCCCCCTGGTCCTCACCCTGCTCCTCACGGCGCTCGCGCTCTACGCCGCGTGGCACACCATGAACGAGCTCGACCTGGAGCCCGCGAGCACCGCGGGCGCGGGCGTGTTCGCCGCGCTCACGCTGATGGCCGTGCTCACGCTCCACACCCCGGCCATCATCGCCTCCATCGGGCTGCTGCTGACCGGCTTCCTGCGCCGCAACGTCGTCGTGCTCGGGCTGGCGGTGGCCTTCCTCGTGCTCTCGGGCGCCTGGTACTACTACGACCTGAGCCTCACCCTCCTGGCCAAGTCCGGAGCCCTGGTGGGCAGCGGCGCGGTCCTCCTCGCGCTCCGGTGGTTCCTCTTCCGGCGCGCCCCTCATTCGCCGGCGACGGCGGAGGCACGATGATTCGCTCCGCGCTCTTCTTCCTCGGCCTCGCGATGACGCTCCTCGTCCCGCTGGGCCTCGTCCTCCAGAAGGAGCACGTGCTCTCCACCGGGCAGAGCGTGCTGCTGGAGCTGGCCCCCAGGGACCCTCGCTCGCTGATGCAGGGCGACTACATGGTCCTGGACTACGACCTCACCCGGAACATCCAGGACGACGCGGCCCCCAGCTCCGGCCTGCTCGTGCTGACGCTGGACGAGAACGGCGTGGGCCGCTTCGTCCGCATGGACTCGCCCGACGTCCCGCTGGCCCCCGGTGAATTCAAGCTGCGCTATCGCCGCCGCGAGGGCTTCATCCGCCTGGGCGCCGAGTCCTTCTTCTTCCAGGAAGGCCACGCGGAGCGCTACGAGCGGGCCCGCTACGCCGAGCTGCGCACGACGTCCAGCGGCTCCAGCGTGCTCGTGGGCTTGCGCGACGCGAACCGCCAGCCCATGGGCGGCGAGCCGCTCCCCGAAGCGACGCCTCCCACCCCCGCGCCGTAACCCCTTCCACTCCCCCTGGGATTGACTCCCAGGCGGGATTGGCGCATCATCTTGTTGATTTCGATAATCAAAATCAAAATCAGGAGACACGCGATGCTCGGTCAGGGATGCGGCAAGAAGGTGCTCGCGAGGGGGCCATGCGCGGAGGTCACGCGCTGCACGTGTGGACACATCCACCTCGCCATGGGCCCGGTGACGATTCGCGTGGAGGAGGAGGTGCTGCGCGCCATCGGGGTGACGCTGGCGGAGGCGGTGCAGAACCTGGATGGCGTGGAGCCGTCCAATCCGGAGGACACCGAGCCCGCGCCGTCGCTGCAGTCGCCGCTGTTCGGCGGGTGGAAGCAGTGAGCTCCGCCGGTTCCCTGCGACTGCCCAGGACGGAGCAGTCCGCGCGCGTGCGGCGGCTGAGCGAGCGCGAGAGCCAGCAGCAGACGGAGTCCCTCGCCGCGCCCCCGTCGTCGAGCCGCGCGCCGCTGTCCGTGCTGCTCACGGAAGGCACGGCGAAGGTCCACGCGCAGGCCGAGCGCTCGCTGTTCCTCCAGTCGCTCTTCGTCGACACGTGGGACGGCATCTACGGCCAGTTCGTCCGGGCCCAGCACTACGTCACGTACCTGCGCCAGCTCCACCTGCTCTACTCCACCTTCGAGAGCGTGCTGCCCCGCGTGGCCCGCAGCGCGCTGACGCCCGTGCTGCTGTTGCCGGAGCTGCGCCGGGCCGCCGCGCTCGACGAGGACCTGACGTACTTCTGCGGAGAGTCGCGCACGGAGACCTTCGCGTGCGTGGAGACGCGGCTGCACGCCGAGCGCCTGCGCGAGGTGGCCGAGGACGCACCGCACCTGCTCGTGGGCCACGTCTACGCGCGCTGCATGCTGGACCTCTCCCAGGCGCCCACCCGCGCACGCATCATCACCAACGCCTTCGAGCTGGAGGACACGCGCGGCACCCGGTTCCATGGAACGGACACGGACGAGGAGCTCGCGGCCTTCCGCGTGAGGCTCCACTCGCGCATCGACGGCCTGGAGCTGGAAGAGGACGAGGCGCGCGAAATCATCCAGGAGGCCCGCATGGCCTTCCGTCTCCAATCGCTCATCTGCGACGAGCTGGCTCGCGGCGCGACGGGCCTGAGTCCTCCGCCCGGGGGTGGCTACCGCGGTGGATTCAGCGTGTCCCAGTAGCTGTGCATGCCCCGCAGGTGGCTGCCGCCATCCACGTCGAGCGTCTCTCCCGTCACCCACGAGGACTCCTCCGCGCAGAGGAACGCCACCACCCGCGCCACGTCGTCTGGCAAACCATGGGGGCGGCCCAGCGGAGTGCGCGCGAGCAGCTCCCGTCGCATCGCCGGCTCATCGATGAAGGACGCCGCCAGGGGCGTGTGGATGGCACCCGGCGCGACGACGTTGACGCGGATGGAGTGTCGTCCCAGCTCCAGCGCCGCCGCGCGGGAGAGCTGAGCCAGCGCGGCCTTGGAGGCGGAGTAGTGGCCAAAGCCTTCCGTCACCACCGACTGACACAGCGATGAAACATTCACGATGGCACCGGGCCGCTTCTCCGCGATGAGGGCTCGGGCGAAGGTCTTCATGAAGAGGAACGGCCCCTTCAGGTTCACCCCGAGCAGCCGGTCCAGCTCCTCCTCGGGGAGGTCCACCAGCAGGTGCAGTGATACAGAGCCCGCATTGTTCACGAGGATGCCAGGCAAACCCAGCTGGGCCGTGGCGAACTCGTGAGCTTTTTCGACATCCGTCTGTCGACAGACATCTCCCGCGAAGGGGACGGCTCGAGCGCGGCCTTCCCCTTCGCGATTGAGACGTTCAGCCGCTTCGACGACCTTGGACTCGGTCCGTCCGAAAACCAGCACATGGGTGCCCTCGCGCATGAGGCGAGAGGCGATCGCCAGACCGATTCCCTGTGAGCCGCCTGTCACAATGGCGCTATTCGAGAGGAGCTTCATGGTTCACCCCCGGGTGTCGTCGGCCCCCGGAAGCTAGCAATCGCTCCTCATCGCGCGCATTGTACCCAAGGCCACTGGCGAGACTCAGGCGGCCTCGTCCTCGGAGAGCAGGTCCGCGAAGGGCGACGAATCCTCGCCCAGCGCCTTGTAGAGCGCCTCCACCTTCTCCAGCTCGCGCTTGAGCGCCTTGTGGTGGTTGCGGTTCTTCACCAGGCTCTCGCGGCCCAGCAGCTTGAAGCCGTCATCGCGCCCCACCTGCCGGATGGCCACGCCCAGCACCAGGCCGCGGAACGCATCCGCCAGGTCCAGGTCCAGCGGCGCGTTGCGACGGCGCGCCTCCGCGACGAAGGCCTGAGCGGCGGCGCGCAGCGCTTCCGGAAGCGGCTTGCCACCCGGGGCCTGCTCGTAGTCGAGCGCCCGCGCGACATGCTTCTCGTGCAGCACCAGCTCTCCACCGGAGACGGCGTGCTCCACCATGGCCAGCGTGTAGGCGCGCCGGACGATGTTGTCGAGCTGCCGCAGGTTGCCCGGCCACGTGCCGCCCACGAGCAGCCGCTCCGCGTCCTGCGTCACCCGCGCGTTGCCCTCCGGCGAGCGCTCGCGGTGACGGCGGTTCACCATGTACTGCGCCCAGAGCGGGATTTCGTCCTGACGCTCCTGCAGCGCGGGCATGCGCACGGGCAGCACGTTGACGCGGTAGTAGAGGTCCTCGCGGAAGCGGCCCGCGCGCACCTCCGCGTGGAGGTCCGCGTTGGTGCCGATGATGAAGCGCACGTCCGCCTGGCGCTCACCGGTGCCCTCGCCGAGCGGGCGGTAGCTCCGGGACTCCAGCAGGTGCAGCAGCCCCGCCTGCGCCTTGAGCGACAGCTTGTCGATTTCGTCGATGAACAGCGTGCCGCCATCCGCCCGAGCCACGCTGCCGGGCGCGTCGCGCACCGCGCCGGTGAAGGCGCCCTTCTTCCAACCGAAGAGCTCCGCCATCTGGAGGTCCTCGGGCACCGTCACCAGGTCCAAGGTCTCGAAGGGCTTGCCCCGACGGTTGGAGCGCTCATGGCACCAGCGCGCCAGCCGGGACTTGCCCGCGCCCGTCGCGCCGCTGATGAGGATGGTCTCGTCCTGCAGCGCGAACACGCGAAGGATGGGCAGCAGCTCCGCCATGGAGCGCCCCACCACGGGCAGGAACTCGTCCACCTCCGGCGTGGCCACGGGCCGCTGCGGCAGTCCGGCCAGATACGGCGCGGCCACGTCCGCGAGAAGCTGGAGCTGCTCGCCCGCCTCGCGCCAGACGAACTCCTGCCCCATGGCCGCCAGACAGTCCGCCTCCAGGGAGATCATCCCCTCGATGCTGCCGCCCGGCGTGCGCAGCGGCAGCACACAGACGTGCGTCGCGTGCCGGCCGAGGAAGCGCTGACGGCTCTCGTTGCTGTGGAAGCCCGCCAGTCCCGGGTCTCCCGTCACGGGCGCGTCCGGCGCATGCGGCTGGACGGTGCCCACGTTCACGTCGATGGACACGGCGCACCGGTGCTCCACCACCGCGCGCCACGCCGTCGCCGACGTGAAGAACGGCGTACCCACACTCGCGTCCGTAATCTCGGTTGAACCCACATCCAGCGCCGCCAGGCGCCGATAGGCTTCACCAGGGCGTAAGTGGACAATTCCGCGAAGCACTCGGGCCCGGGCTGCGTACCGACTGGACGCAACCGCCTCTTGAGCCACGGCCAACATGCGCTTCAATGTGGTGGCGGCCGCTGTCTCGAAATCCTTCGCCCCCCGCAGCGCGCTCATGAGCTGCGGCATCTCCTGGTGCATCCACTCGCCTCCGTCCGGTGCCATCCGAGAGTACCCGCCAGGGGCCGCATCGGAGTGGAGGCAGTGTAGCGGAGATGAAGAACGCGGAAGGAGCGGCCCCTCCTTCCGCGTTCCCGAACCTCGCTGACGGCTGGGCACCCGGTCACCCGCGGCGCCGCGTGGAAACCCCATGCGCAACTCGTGCCAAGAGGCCATTTTACGTCTTTTCAATGGCTTGGCGCTGGGAGGGGCATCCAGGGGGCCGGATTCGCGTCCAACTGGGACGCGGCTGCGTCCCAAGCCGACGCAGATGGGAGGTGCCAGGGGGTGTCGCTATGCTCCCAGCCCCTATGACAGCGGCATCGAGGCTCCAGAGCCTCCCCGGGGTGGGTGCGAGGTTGGGCCCCTACGAGCTCCTGGAGGTGCTCGGCCAAGGGGGCATGGGCGTTGTCTATCGAGGATGGGACCCGGCCACCGGAGAGCCCGTCGCGGTGAAGACGGTGCGCGCGGCCAGCGAGGTCCCCCTGGCCAGCATCCGTCGGGAAATTCACGCCTTGCGACGTTTGAGGCACGCAGGCGTGGTGCGCATCGTCGCGGAGGGCGTGACGGACGGCCTGCCCTGGTACGCGATGGAGCTGCTCCGCGGACAGACGCTGCGCAGCGCGACCACCGCTCCACCGCCGGGCCCGCTGGATGCGGCGCGCTTGCACGAGACGCTCCTGGTGATGCGCCGGTTGTGCTCGGCGCTGGCGTTCCTTCACGCCAACGGGCTGGTGCATCGGGACTTGAAGCCGGAGAACGTCTTCGTCCGGCCGGACGGCACCCCCGTGCTCGTGGACTTCGGCATCGCCGCGCGCTTCGGCGGCTCGCGAGGACGAGAGACGCTCGACGTCAGCGGCGCCGTGGTGGGCAGCGACACGTACATGGCGCCTGAGCAACTGCGTGGCGATTACGTGGACGCTCGCGCGGACCTCTATGCGCTGGGGTGCATCCTCTACGAGCAGCTCACCGGCAGACCGCCCTTCATGCCAGGACGCGAAGGCCCGCTGCCGCATCAGCACCTGCACCTGACCCCCGTGCCTCCGTCGCTGCGAGTGGAGGGACTGCCGGCGGCGCTGGATGCCCTGGTGCTGAAGCTGCTCGCCAAGCGGCCTCAGGAACGGCCGGGCTACGCGGAGGACGTGTCGTCCGCCCTGGAGGCCCTGGGCGCGCGCGAGGGCGACGAGCGTGTCACCGCCGCGCCCCGGACACCGGCCTATCTCTATCGCCCGGACCTGGCGGGGCGCGTCGGCGAGCTGGGGAAGCTGATGGCCGCGCTGGACGCCGCGGACCGCGGACAAGGTGGCCGCGTCTTCCTCGGCGGAGAGAGCGGCGCGGGCAAGACGCGACTCGCGCTGGAGCTCGCGTCGGAGGCGGCGTGGCGGCGCATGGCGGTGGTCACCGGGGAGTGTGTCCCCGTCGGCATGGGAGGCATGGAGCTGCACGCGGCGCCCCTTCATCCGCTGCGGCCCCTGCTGCTCGCCGTCGCCGACCGCTGCAACGAGCGAGGCGCGGAGGAGACCCTGCGACTGCTGGGGCCCCGCGGAGGCGTGCTGGCCGCCTATGAGCCTTCACTGGCACAGCTCCCTGGCCAGCGAGAGCAACCCGAGCCCCCTCCCCTGCCCGCGCCCGAAGCGCGCCAGCGGGTGCTGTCCGCGCTGAGGGACACCCTGCGCGCCTTCGCGGAGGTGCAGCCGCTGCTGCTCGTGCTCGATGACCTCCAGTGGGCGGATGAGTTGACGGTGAGCTTCCTCGAGGAGCTGGATGCGCGGCATCTCGCGTCGCGCCCCGTGCTGTTGGTGGGCACGTACCGCATGGATGAGATGGGGGAGTCGCTGCGGGCGGTGGTCGGTGCACCGGACGCGGTGCGCGTGGAGGTGGGCCGCCTGGATGCGACCAGCGCGGGGAAGATGGCGCGCGGCATGCTCGCGCTGCGCGAGGTGCCCGGTCCCTTCGTGGACGCCCTGGTGCGAGAGACGAGCGGCAACCCCTTCTTCATCGCCGAGTACCTGCGCGCCGCCATCGACGCGGGCCTCCTGTTTCGCGCCCCGTCGGGGGAGTGGCTCTTCGAGGCTCGAGGCAGCGCGGGCAGTCGTCCCCTGCCGCTCCCCAGCAGCATCGCCGAGCTCATCGAACGCCGTCTCGCCGACCTGGGGGCGGACGGGCGCACGCTGGCGGAGGTGGCCTCCGTGCTCGGGCGAGAGCTGGATGGAGAGCTGCTCCTCGCCACCGCCGCGCTGCCGGAGAGCGCGGGGCTGGAGGCGGTGGAGGAGCTGCGCCGGAGACAGGTCCTCGAGGAGTCCAGCGACGGGCGGCTGCGCTTCGTGCACGACAAGCTGCGCGAGGTGGCCTACGCGCGCATCACCACCGAGCGGCGCCGCGCGCTGCATCACCGCTGCGCCGAAGGGCTGGAGCTGCGCGACGTGGGGACGGCTCCCGGGCACCTGCCGCATGCCGCGGGGCTCGCGCATCACTGGTCTCGCGCGGAGGTGCCGGACCGGGCCAGCCACTGGTTCGCACGTGCGGGTGACGCGGCGCGCGCGGCCTACGCCAATGGAGACGCCATCACCTTCTACGAAGCCGCCGTGCGCGAAGCCGCGGCGTCCGAGCTGAACGCGCATGCGTCCCCTCCGAACGCGCTCCCGCTCTTCCTGGATGGGGTCTGGGAAGGGCTCGGCGAAGTGCTCGCACTCACCGGGCGGCAGGACGACGCGCGCCAGGCCTTTCTGGAAGCCCTGGCACGAATCGAGCAAAGCCAGCGCGTCCGTCGCGCCAACGTCCTCCGGAAGGTGGGCAAGTCCTTGCAGACTCACCATCAGAATGAGGAAGCGCTGCGCATCTACGCCCAGGCTCAAATCGAGCTGGGACCGATGCCCGACAACGTCTCCTCCACCCCCGGGCACGTCGAGGCCGCGTGGTGGCATGAGTGGGTTCAGCTCCAGGGCGAGCGCATCACGGTTCATTACTGGTTGGCGCAGCTCGATGAGATGCAGTCGTTGGTCGAAGGTGTCCGCCCGGTGATGCGGGCCCATGGCACGCCCCTCCAGCGGGCGCGCTTCTTCAACTCGCTGGTCCAGATGCAACTGCGCAGCGAGCGTTATCAAGCTTCAAGAGAAACCGTGGCCCACGCCCGGGCCTACGCGGAAGCCGCGCTGGAATCAGAGGGGGACGCGGAACATGCGGGAGCCCGGTGCGTGGTCGCCATGGTGTTGCTCTTCCATGGCGCCCTGGACGAAGCCCAGTCCTGGATGGAGGAGTCCCTGCGGGGAGCGGAGCGGCTCGGTGATGTGACCTTGCAGACGCGCTGCCTCACGTACCTCACCGTCATCCTCCGGCTGCGCGGCCAGGTGAAGGCGGTGGACGAGTCCTCCGCGCGGAGCCTCGAGCTCGCCAGCCGCGCGGGCATGGCGGACTACGCGGGCGCCGCGCACGCCCATCGCGCGTGGGTGGCCTGGAGGGCGCAAGACCTCGCCCAGGCCCGGGAGGAAGCCACCGAGGCGCTCCGGCTGTGGCAATCCCTCTCACTCGTCTATCCGTTCCAGTGGCTGGCTCTCTGGCCCCTCCTCGCGGTGGAGCTGGAGGCGGGCCGCGAGTCCGCGGCGCTGGAGCATGCCCGCGCGATGCTCGCGCGACAGCAGCAGCGGCTCCCGGATGAGCTCCTGCAGTCGCTGCAAGCGGCGCTGGAGCAACCGGACACACGCAGCGCACTGCTCCAGGCGAGCGCGACGGCGCGACAGCTCGGCTATCTGTAGCCGGAGCGGATGCACCCTTCCCTTGTCGCGGGTGGACCCCGCGGCACTCTCACGAGGTGCACATGGTGGAACGATACTCGTACATCTTCTTCAAGCCGGAGCGGGTGAACATCCTGGAAGGCTTCACCACGAACCTCGTGGTGATGGGCGTTCTCGCGCGGTCCCCCGGCAAGGTGGAGAACGTGACCAGCCAGGTGACCTTCCACGTGAAGGGCCCCGAAGGCGCCATCTCCATCGTCCAGCAGCCGGACCCCTCCTTCGTGCAGGTGAAGGGCGTGCGCTCCGAGCCCGCCCCTTCGCTCCTGTACGCCACGCTGAAGTCCTCGGATGCCAACTGGCCCCAGCTCGAAGCGAAGGCGTTCGTCACGGTGGATGAGTCGGACCTGCTCCTCTTCGCACCGGACGGCCATGTCTACTGGGTGACGACGGAGATGTGGATGAAGGCGGAGAAGTTCCCCATCGACTCCAAGCGCCTGAATCCGGCCCTGCACACGCTGCTTCGAAATGAAACAGTGGTGGCCAACATCCCCAACATCCCGTATCCCGACGAGCAGGCCGCCCAGGGCCACGCCTCTCCCACCGCGGCGAGGGCCGAGCCCATCACCTGCTTCCTGCTCAACCTCAACAGCATCCTCCTCAGCTACACCCCCAGCACCAAGCTGCGCCCCGCCGAGCAGGACCCCAGTCCTCCCATTCCCGGCACCGAGCCCTGATGCGCACAGACTCCGTGGACTCCCCTGTCGTCGGCGCCGCTCCCGGTACCGCCAAGCACTTCCGCCAAGGCACCCACCGGACGGTCTCCCCCGAGGAGACCTTGGAGCGCGTGCGACGACTGATGCCCGTCCTCGGCATCACCCGCATCGCCAACGTCACGGGCCTGGATACGGTCGGCATCCCCGTGGTGATGGTGACGCGCCCCAACGCGCGCTCGCTGGCGGTGTCCCAGGGCAAGGGGCTCACGCTCGCCGCGGCGAAGGCGTCGGGACTGATGGAGTCCGTGGAGGGCTATCACGCCGAGCACATCACGCTGCCCCTGAAGCTGGCCACGTACAACGAGCTGCGCTTCCGCACGCCCGTGGTCGACGTGGCGGGGCTGCCTCGCTTGTCGGTGAGCCTGTTCCATCCCAACTGGCGCATGTTGTGGGTGGAGGGTGTGGACCTCCTGGGCGGCGGCCCGCTGTGGCTGCCGTTCGACCTGGTGCACACCGACTTCACGCTGCCCCTCCCCACCGGGAGTGGCGCGTTCCTCATGAGCAGCAATGGGCTGGCCTCGGGGAATCATGTCCTCGAGGCCACGCTGCATGGCCTGTGTGAAGTGGTGGAGCGGGATGCCTCCGCGCTCTGGCATGCCCGAGGAGAGAAGGGGCAAGCGGGGACGCGGTTGGACCTGACGACGGTGAATGACTCCGCGTGCCGCGAGGTGCTGGAGACCTACGCACGGGCGGGCGTGGCCGTGGGTGTCTGGGAGACGACCAGCGACGTGGGAGTGCCCGCGTTCACCTGTTACATCGTCGACCAGGAGCGCGAGTCGTTGCGGCCCGTCGCCGTGGCGGGGGGAATGGGCTGCCATCCCTCGCGCGGTGTGGCGCTGCTGCGCGCGCTGACGGAAGCAGCGCAGAGCCGGCTCACGCGCATCTGCGGCGCTCGCGATGACCTGCACCGCAAGGCGTATGAGGAGGCTCGCGAGGGAGTGGAAGCGGACCGACTGCGGACGCGGTTGCGGGAGGAGAAGCCCGTGCGCCGCTTCCAGGAGGCGCCGCATCAAGACGCGAGCACCCTGGAGGACGACCTCGGGTGGGTGCTGGTGAAGCTGCGCATGGCCGGGGTGGCGCAGGTGGTCGCCGTGGAGCTGACGAAGCCGGAGCTGGGCATTCCGGTGGTCCGCGTGGTGGTGCCAGGGCTGGAGCCCACGCATGAGGCCCCGGGCTATGTCCCCGGGCCGCGCGCGCAGCGAATCATGCGAGGGGATGCGTCATGAAGGTGTTCATCTTCACCGGCCCCACGCTGCGCCCCGAGGACGCGCGCCAGGAGCTGGAGGCCGTGTACCTGCCTCCGGTGCAGCAAGGGGACATCTACCGGGCGACGCTCGAGAAGCCGGTGGCGCTGGGCATCATCGATGGCTTCTTCGAGCATGTGCCCGCCGTGTGGCACAAGGAGATCCTCTGGGCCATGGCGGAAGGCGTCCATGTCTTCGGCGCCGCGAGCATGGGCGCGCTGCGAGCCTCGGAGCTGGCCGCCTTCGGGATGGAGGGCGTCGGCGCCATCTTCGAGGACTTCCGTCGCGGAGTGCTGGAGGACGACGACGAAGTGGCCGTGGCGCACGCGAGCGCGGAAGACGGCTGGCGCCCCGTGTCCGAGGCCATGGTGAACGTTCGCGCCACGCTGTCGGCCGCCCACGCCACGGGCGTGCTGAGTGAGGACACCCGAGCAGGACTCGAGCGACTGGCCAAGTCGCTGTTCTACGTGGAGCGCGCGTGGCCGACCTTGCTGACGCGGGGGGCGCGCGAAGGACTGCCCGTGGTGGAGCTGGCGGCGCTCAAGGACTGGCTGCCACGCGGCCGAGTGGATGCGAAGCGCGCGGATGCCGTGGCGATGCTGCGGACGATTCGAGAGCGACTCGACGCGGGGTTGCCTCCGAAGGAGACCCGCTTCCCCTTCCAGCACACGGACGCGTGGGAGGAGGCACGGCGGCGCGCGAGCAGACTGCCCCTGCGTCCCACCGAGAATCCCTTGGAGGGGGTGGCGTCGGAGGCCCTGCTCGACGAGCTGCGCCTGCGCGGTGGGATGAGGGACGCACGGCGGGCCAGCATGGCGCGTGCGCTCGCGGTGGAGGAGGCCCGGAGGCTGGGGCGCGTCCCGGATGCGGCGGAGCTTCATTCGACGGAAGCCCTGCTGCGCCTGGAGCGGGAGCTCACCCCCGAGACCTTCGAGCGGTGGAAGGCCGAGCAACACGTCGACGACACCGCGCGCCTGCTCCGGGACGAGTCACACGTGAGATGGGTGGAGACCCTCTTCGAGCCCGATGTGATGCGCCACCTCGCGGACCATCTGCGTCTGACGGGCCAGTACGGGGAGCTGCTCCACCGCGCGCGCGACAAGGAGACGGTGCTCGCGGAGGCGGGGCTGTCGACACCGCGACTCGAGGACGCGGGCATCACCGAGCCCGCGCTCTGGGCCTGGTACTACGAGGAGCACCAGGGGCGGATGGTGCCCGTGGCGCTCGAGCAGGCCGCGCGGGAAGAGGGCTTCCCGGATGTCGCTTCCCTGCGCAGGGCCGCATTGCGAGAGCTCTGCTACGTCCTCGCGAAGGCCGGTGCCACGGCCTGCTGAGTCACCGGCGGCCCCGTCTTGCTCGGGGCCGCGGCGCCTCGTGGACTCAGCGCCCCTTGCGCGCCGGCTTCTTCGCGGCGGTCTTCTTCACCGAGGCTCGCTTCTTCGCGGGCGTCGCCGCCTCGGCGGGAGCCTCTGGCCGAGCCGCTGTGCTTGCCGAGCCGGACACGGGCTTCAGCACGAAGACGCGGTCCAACCGACGGCTGCCGCGCTTCTCGGGAGCCTCCAGGTCGTAGTCGAAGTTGTACTCGGCCACGACGTGCAGCCCCGCGTCCCGGAAGAGCTTGCGCGCCTGGGCTCCGTCGTAGGTGCGGAAGAACCACGTCGTCTCGATGAGCCAGTCCTTCCCGGGCCCGGTGATGCGCAGCCGGTTGCGCATCGGTGAGCGGCGGGCACGGCGCTCGGGAGTGCCCTCGTGCGTGTTGCAGACGACCTTGTCCTTCCCGACCTTGCCCAGCCAGCGCTCGTGCTCGGGCGTCGTCCGCGCGTAGTCAGTGAGGTGGAAGCCCAGCACATAGACGCCGTCCGGCTTGAGCAGCCGCCGGGTCCCCTTCAGGTGCGCGAGCGCCGCCGCCTCGCTGTCGAGATACCGGAAGGTGGAGACCAGGTTGTGCGCGACATCCACCTGTCCCTCCAGCTCGGGCACGAAGAACTCCTCCATGCGGGACGGAGACAGCTTCACCCGGCGCCGCTCCGCGGGAGTCAGCCGCTTGCGCGCATGGGCGAGCATCGCCTCGGAGATGTCGTAGCCGGTGACCTTCAACCCGCGACGGGTGGCCTCCTCGACCAACCGCCCCGCGCCGCACGCGGGCTCCAACCACTTCGAGCCTCCCGTGCCATGGCGCGCGCTCAGCGCCTGGAGGAAGTCCACCTCGCGCACGGTGTCCGTGCCGAAGATGGCCTCGTAGTACTCCGGGTGCTCATACCAGTCCGTGCGTTTTTCCATGAGTGCCGTGCCCTTTTGGGGGGCGCGCATCCTCAGGTCCCTCGCGACGAAAGCCAAGCCAAAGTGTGTCAGCGCCTCACGCGGGGCTCCGCTGGGGCGACGCCGCGGGCGCGTCCTCCGACTCGTTCCGGGAGCGTGACATCACATCGCGCAGCCGCATCCCCAGCATGCGATGCAGGAACACCACCCCCAGCGGCAACGGCAACCACAAGGTGAAACCCCGCAACAACAGCACCGCGGTGAGCGATACCGACACCGGCACGCCCAGCGAGGACAGCGTCCCCACGGCGGTGGCCTCGAACGTCCCCACTCCGCCCGGGATGATGCTGAGGGTCATCACCAGCGTGGCCAGCATGAAGGCGGCGAAGACACTCGGGAAGCCCACCGGGTGCCCCACCGCGAGCAGCATGCATGACAGCGTGAGCGCATCCGCCACGAAGACACCCAACTGACAGGCGGTCGCCTTCGCCAGGAGGCCTCGGTTCCTCACCAGCTCCGGAGGCACCTGGGAGATGGAATCCAAGAGCGAGGTGAGCCCCGGAATGCGGCGCGCCCACTTCGGCGGCTGCCAGCCTCCATGCCGCGTCAGCCAGAGGATGGCGAACGGCACCACACACGCGAGCACCGCGAAGGCCGTGGCCAATCCGAGGATGGCCGCATGCAGCGCCGCATGGAGCCACAGCGTCACGATGGCGAAGACCACCGCCACCGCGTGCGCGATGTAGAACGACACCATGTCCACCAGCAGCGCGGCCGTGGCGATGCGCGGGGGCGCCCCTTCGCTCTGAAGCCCCTTCATCACCACCACCGAGCCACCGATGCCCGCGGTGGGGACGAGTTGGTCGAACGAGAGCTTCATCACCGACAGGCCCGCGGTGCGGAACCAGGGCGGCTTCACGTTCGCCATGCCCAGCACCAACCTCCAGCAGGCCGCCATGACGAGGTACGAGAGCACCTGAAGCGCGGCGCCACACAGCAGCCACTCCGGCCTCGCGCGCTTCAGCATGAGCGCGAACTGCTTCTCCTCTCCGAAGCGCGCCACCACGAACACGGTGAAGGCCCCGAGCAACAACACCCCCGGAAGCCAGCCCCAGACACCGTGACGGCGCGAGGAACCCTCCGCCGCCACGGGCGCCACCCTCACGTCCGAGATTGCGTCATCCACGAGCGTCTCCTCCCGCTCAATGCGCGGAGACTTCCGCCTCTTCACGGCCTCGCGCCTGCGTCGCATCCAGGAGCCGCGCCGCCATGCGCATGAAGTCCGCCTCCGTGACGATGCCCACCAGTCGCCGGTCGCGGTCCACCACGGGCAGACAGCCGAAGCGGTGGTCCAGGAGCTTGTAGATGCCGTCGCGCACGGACAGGTCCGGCCGCACCGACTCCACGTCGCGAGACATGATGCTGGCGACGGCGATGGGCTCCGCGCCGGAGGACGCCATCTGTCGCGACAGAGCGCGGATGAGGTCTCGGTGGCTCACCAGCCCCACCAGGCGCCCATCCCTCACCACGGGCAGGTGACGGATGTGATTGAGCTTCAGCAGGTCATCCACGCGAACCAGGTCATCCGTCTCCTCCAACGTGATGACGTCGCGGGTCATCAGGTCGCCCACGGTGAGCATGACGAGGCCGCCTCCTGTCCGGACCACACGGCGGGTGCCGCGACCAGGTCCAGTCCCCGCAAGGGTGCGTCCACGCCCCGGTTCGCGCACCCACGCGGCCGGCCCACGGACAGGGGCCCGCTCGCACGCGTGCCCTGCCCTGCGTGCGCCCCGCCGAGCCGGCGGCTCAGTGCGCCGGGTGCCCCATGATGCGGGCGAGCATGAACATCAGGGCCAGGCCCACGAAGAGCGCCAGCACGTTGCGCCCCGGCTGGTCCTTGCCGTGCCTGTGCACGTGCGGCAGCAGGTCCGACACGGCGATGTACAGGAACGTGCCCGCGGAGAAGGCCAGCGCCTTGGGCGCCATGCTCTCGAAGGCCATGAACGCGTCGAACGCGAAGAACAGCAGCGCACCGGCGGGCACCATCAAGCCGTACAGCACGGCGAGCAGCAGGATGGCCCCCTTCGAGCGGCCTTCCGTCTTCAGGATGGAGGCCAGCGACAGCGCGGAGGGGACCTTGTGCGCGACGATGGCCAGGAGCGCCATCAACCCCACGCCCTCCTCCACCGCCGAGCCCAGCGCGATGCCGTCGAACAACGTGTGCGTCGACAGCCCGAGGAACGCCGTCAGCCCGAGCACCTGTCCCGCCTCGGCGCCATGTCCCGAGCCCGTGCCGGACATGTGGTCCCCGGGCACGTCCTCACCCGCGTGCGCCACCAGGTAGCGCTCCAGCACGAGCAGGAAGACAAAGCCTCCGGGCACCAGCGCGAAGGCCCACCAGCCTCCGCCCTCGTAGGCCTCCGGCAGCATGTGGAAGAAGGCCGCGCCCAACATGACGCCAGCGGCGAAGGCCAGGAAGCGGACCAGTTGCGTCGGGCGCTCATTCCAAAGCACCACCAACGCGCCGAGGAGCGAGCCGACAACAACCACCAGGGAATAGAGGGCCACCGTGGCCAGGACCGACATGGGGCGCGCACCCTACAACAAAACCGCCGCGTCAGTAGCGTCGCACCACCACCAACCCCACCCGACCCGGTTGGACGTCCACCACGTGCTCGGAAACCCGCCCTCCCGCCTCCACCCGCACCAGGTGCTTCCCCGCTGAGACGCGGAATCGCGCCACCTGGAACTCGGCGGGCAGGGAAAGCCAGGAACGCAGGTCCGGCGCGTTCCCCGCGTTGAGCAGGATGAAGGCCAGGGCCCCCAGCTCCTCGCTCTTCGTCGCCGCGCCCAGACCGGCCGCGAGCCCCGCCTTCACGGCCACGCCGGCAATCTGCTTGGCGAGCATGCCGCCAATGCGGGTGTCCAGGTGGAGCCGCGCCACGTCCGCCAGCGACGTCACCGTCGCCGCCCGCGCGGCCTGGTCGCCCAGGGAGACATGCACCGCGGGCGCGCTGCCCCGGTCCCGGTAGGCAGGCACCTCGATGAGGCCGCCGCCATCATGGTTGCGGGACGCGGGATGCTTCTCCGGGGACAGCCCCGCCTCCACGATGACCACGACCTGGGCCTCGTCGCGCCCCAACGGAGGATGGGCCACGTCCGGATACTTCGCCTTGAGCTCTTCGTAGAGCTGGTCGCGGCCCGTGTACTTCGCCAGTCGCAGCAGCGGCTCCACGAGCGCGCCCAGCCGAGGCTCCAGCTCATACGCCTTCGCGTAGTCGATGAAGGCCGAGTCCCAGTCGCGCTGGTCCTCGCGCAGCACGCCGCCCAGGTAGCGCGCGATGGCGAGCTGCTCGTAGGGCTTCTTCTCGTCGGTGACCATCTTCTGGAGGCGCTCGTTGACCTGACGCACCTCCACCATGGCCGCTTCGTCATCCCCCAGCTTGGCGTAGTTGAGCGCCTGGATGACGGAGATCATCAGCTTCTCGAAGTCCTCCCCGCGGTAGGCCCGCTGGCGCTCGTTGGTGACCAGCGCCCCGGCCTCCTCGCTGACGGAGGTCCCGTCGAGCTGCGCGCTCAGCTTCTCCGCCTGCTCCAGCACGGTGTTGCTCTCCGTCCACTTGCGCGCGGAGTGCAACACCATGCCTCTGTCCAGGAGCACGAGCAGCTCGTCCTTCGTCGTGCCCTCCTTCTCCACCGCGTCCAGCTCCGCCAGCGCGTGGGGGTAGTCCTCCGACTGATAGGACATGCGGACGCCCCGCGTGCGAGCCACGTAGTCCCCCGCACAGCCGGACAACAGGAGCACGCTCGCCAGCGCGAGCGCGCCCCAACCCCGAGGGCGCGCCGTGAGGCCGAGATGAGAAGTCATGAGCAATCGAGCCTTCGCGTGGAGCCGGCGGCGCCGACGACGGGAACTACCAGCTGACTCCGCGCTTCTCGAACTTCTTGCGGATCTGCTTCTCGTCCGTCCACTCGATGAGGCCGGTGCGCACGTTGCTCAGCTTCGCCGTCATCTTGTAGTACACGAGCTTGTCGCGGCCGACCTCCTGGATGATGGAGGCCAAATCACCGGACATCAGGAAGTCCACTGACACCTGACCGCCGGGGCCCTTGGCGGACTTCGCGTCGACGTAACCGGACTGCTGATACTCGTACTCCTCCGCGATGTCCTGGCGCGCGGCCTGGTCCACCATGGCGAAGCGGCCCGTCTGGGCCAGCGCCGTCTGGATCTTGTCACCCAGCGAGCGCATGTCGATGTGCTCGGACGTGCTGTTCTTCAGCTTGCCGACGAGGACGATGGGCAGCGAGCCGTCCGGGCGCGGCGTGGAGAAGCGCGGCGAGCTGGCCAGCGACTCCGCCATCTTCTTGGCGATGAGCTGCAGGTCGTTCTCGTTGAACTGGTCCGACAGCATCTCGATTTCGTTCGGGTCCTCGTACGTGCCGCGCGTGAAGGCACGCGGGCCACTGCACGCGGCGAGCGAAGCGGCGAGGCAGGCGGTGAGAATCAGGCGGTGGGTCTTCATGGTGCGGGTCACTCCTAGTTCCATTCGCATTCGAAGCGGCTGCCCTCGAAGTTCCACTTGTAGGCGAGCACCGCGTCGCGGCGGTACCCGGCCGTCAGGCGGCACAGGTTCATCAGCGAGGAACGGGGATAGTCGAACGTATAGGTCTGCGACTTCGCCCGCTCCTGCTCATTGAGCTGGGAGGGATGGGTGAGCGTGGGGCTGGCGCTGGCGGCCACCATCACCGAGTGCTTGCCGTACGTCTTCAGCGGCACCCGGCCAGCGAACTGCACGCGGCGCACCGTGCGCGCGACGAGGATGTCGCTGCGGTCCACGCTCGTCTCGTGGCGGTTGCGGCGCTGGAGCAGCTCCGAGATGTTGGCGGTGAAGACGCGGGTGAGGTCCCCGTCGTCGACGAAGAAGTAGAGGAAGGTCTCCCGGGCCACCCGGCTCTCGCCGGTGAAGTCCATGGTCACCAGGAGCTCCAGCTCGCGGTTGGGCGCCAGGCCGTGCCGCGACACCGCCGCGAGCACGCTGGCGTTCACTCCCGCCTTCTTCAGCTTGATGAGGCCGTCCGCGCTCGCGTCACACGCGCAGCGCCGCTCTTCAATCATCTTCACGAGCTGCGCGGGCTCGAAGCCCGCCTGGGACAGCTTGGTCAATTCCTCGTCCGTCAGCGGGAGCTGGTCGGAGCGCTCGTAGATGCGCGGGAGCTGGTTCGGGTCCCACTGGATGATGTTGTACGTCTGCGTGTCCCCCGAGGGGAACGGCAGGGAGAGCTGGGGGGCTCCTCCCGCGGGGGAGACCCTGACGGGCGCTTGAGTGGTGGCCAGCGCCAACGTCGCGGCGAGCAGTTGGGCAATCATGGCGTTCCCTCCTCTAGAAGCGGTAGCCGACGCCCAGACCCAGCCGGTGCGAGACGCCGCCACCGCCGATGGGAATGTCCGGGTTGTAGTTGAGGCCGAGCACGATGTTGTCGCGCGCGCCCATCAGCACCTCGGCGCCCAGGTGGGGCGAGATGCCGAAGCGCAGGCCCTCATCCTCGGGGATGTAGATGGCGCCCGCCCTCAGGCCCGCGCTGAACACCAGCGGCCAGCCCCAGGTGCGGAAGCGAGGGCCCACCATGCCGATGACGCGGCCGCCATCGAAGACGTAGGCGAAGCTCGCGTCGAGCGAGTACCAGTCCGCGCCCCACACCGACAACGTGGCGCCCGCGTAGAGCGGGGGGCCTTCCGGAGCGTCCCGGTGGGGCTTCTCCGAGTTGACCGCCGCGCCCCAGTCGAGCTGGAGCGACACGCCCGTTCCACCCGAGCGCGAGTAGCCCCCCTTCCCATACTCGGATTCCTCGGGCCCATCCGTGCGGCCCCGCTCCTGAGCAACCGCGGACACCGGCGCCGCGACGGCCAGCGACAGAAGGGCGCCGCACAACCTGGAATGACGCTTCATCTCGAAGACTCCCCACATGAGGTAGGTGCGATTTTCCGACACATCGACGGCCCGGCACCGCCGATATTCAAAACACCTGAGTAACGGACAAGTGCACTTCCCTTGTCGAAATTCCGTCAGGACATCCGAGGCCCTGGCGGAGGCGCATCCTGCGGCGCGTCGGGCTGGGGGTCATCCCGGGGCTCCGGGAGGGGGGTGGGCGCCTGGCGCGACTCCGTGCGGGTGAAGGGCAGCCACTGAGGGTGCGCCCGGAGGAAGGAGACCAGGCGCTCCCGGACGAGGGCGCGCAGGTCGAAGAGCTTGTCCGGGTTGGCCGCGCTCACCAGCGCCCGGATGGTGAGCGTCCGGTCCTGGGCCTCCAGCACCACCACCGACTGGAACCGCCCATCCCACAGGTGCTGGGCCTCTCCGGAGAGGATGCGCTTGAGCTCCGCGCGCATGGCGTCCACGTCCGTGGAGTAGTCCACCTGGAGGGTGACGGCGCCAAGCAGCTCGGGGCTGACCTTGCTCCAGTTCTGGAAGGGCTTGTCCAGGAAGTAGGTGATGGGGATGACCATGCGGCGCTGGTCCCAGACGCGGAGGACCACATAGGTCAGCGTGATCTCCTCCACGGTGCCGAACTCGGTCTCCACCACCACCTGGTCGCCGATGCGGATGGGCTGGGTGATGGAGAGCTGGATGCCCGCGAGCAGCGTGGAGATGGACTTCTGCGCCGCCAGACCAATCACCAGGCCGGCGATACCGGCGGACGCCAGGAGGGACACTCCGACGTTGCGCACCACCTCGAACTGCATGAGGAGCAGCGCGGCGGCCACCACGTACGTCGCGGCCTCGAAGACGGCGCGCAGCACGGCGAACTGGGTGCGCAGCGAGCGGGCCCGCGCCGCGTCCTGCGTCTCCGAGGACACGCGGCTCTGCACGAAGGCGGCGAACACGCGCAGGAAGCGCAGGATGAACCACGCCACGGAGACGATGAGCAGCGAGTAGCTCACCCGGTTGGCCACGGTCTGCACGGGGCGCGGCAGGAGGAGGAAGGACGTGCCCACCACCAGTAGGGCGGCGAAGAAGGGCAGCCTCAGGGGCCCTCGCCCCGCCTCCACGAGCTGGTCGTCCAGCGTCGCGTCCGTCCAGCGCGCCACCCGCAGGGCGATGGCCAGCGTCACCCGCTCCAGGAGCAGCGACAGCCCCAGCGCCCCCAGCAGCGTCACCAGCAGGCCCAGCCACTGCCACGGCTCCAGCCCCAGCACCGTCCCCGAGAAGAAGAACGGCGGCATCCACTCCGCCACGCGAGGGCCATAGGCTTCGAAGAGCGAATCCACCATGCGCACCGTGGACTCGCTGAAGACCCACACCAGCGCGCTGTCCTGCGTGACGCGCTGGAGGCGGATGGAGACATTGGCGCCCTCCAGGGGGATGACGCCCAGCTGGTCGAAGCGCGCGTCGGCGGGGTCTCCCTCGGGGGCCTTGCTCACCGAGGCCAGGTCGATGGCCAGCTTCCGGTCCAGCACGAACTTGAGCCGGCGGGCGAGCTGCGCGCCGCGCTCGGGCTGCTGGGCGCGGGGGATGAAGTCCAGGTCGAGGTAGTGCGCGGCCGTCGCGTAGTCGCCCCGGTGGGCCGCGGAGAGGAAGCCCTGCGCGGCGGCGTGGGGCGACTGGCGGTCCATGGGGGACGCGGGCGGCGCCAGGCCCGAATTGAGTGCCAGGGCGGGGAGCGTCCAGAGGACACATCCCACCAGGAGCAGCGCCGTCCAGGCATGGCGGACTCGGGGCATCATGGCGCCCTGCATACTCCTTTTCGGACGCTTTGCCGGAAGAAGTCGGGCCTGCCCCCCGGGGGGACAGCCAGGAGGGGGACTCCCGGGACACCGGCCCATCCCAGCAGGTGGGAAAGGCGTTGGTGCCCCGAACAGGGGTAGGATAGAAACGGAGCCAAGGAAGGTCGACGTGTCCGAGAAGCGAAGAATCCTCCTGATTGACGACAGCGAAATCACGCTCGCCATGGAGAAGGCCGTGCTGGAGGCGCGCGGCTATGAAGTCGTCGCCACCTCCACGCTCATGGAGTTCGAGAAGACACTCCAGTCCTGGCGGCCGGACCTCATCCTCACCGACATCCACATGCCCGAGGCCAAGGGCACCGACATCTGCCGCACGCTGAAGAACGAGTACGGCACCCAGGACATCCCCATCGTCCTGTTCTCCAGCCTTCCCGACGATGAGCTGTCCAAGCTGGCCGAGCAGGTCGGCGCGGATGGCTTCCTGTCGAAGATGAACGGGCTGGAGGCGATGGGCGAGAAGATTGACGAGCTGGTGCAGAGCATTCTCTGGTGATTCGGATGGTGCGCCCCGCCCTGGTCGCTGCCCTGTTGGGTTCGCTGTCGGTCCTGGGGGGGTGCATGCGCAAGGAGCCGGCGCCCCAGGCGTCCACGCCCGAAGCGGGGACTTCGGCTCCCACGCAGACCTCCGGCGCCATCCTCTTCGTCTCCGCTGACACCCGCGGCTATCTGGGCCCCTGCGGCTGCAGCGAGAACATGCGCGGGGGCATCGGCCGCGCGGCCTTCCAGGTGAGCGAGGCGCGCAAGGGTGGCCTCCCCGTTCTCTACGTGGACGGCGGAAACAGCCTCTTCGGTGAGACGACGCTCAAGCCGGGCCAGGTTCCCCAGGAGGAGCTGAAGGCCAAGGCGCTCGCGGACGCCATGCGGTTGATGGGGCTGTCGGTGCGCGCCACCGGACCGCTGGATGACACGCGCGGCGCGGCCTTCCGCCAGGGACTGGGCCTGCCCGAGGTGGGCGACGGCGCGGTGAAGCTGCTGCCCGCGGGCTCGCGACAGGTGGGCATCGTCTCGGCGGAGACGGGGGCCCAGTTGGTGGCGGCCAGTGGCCAGGCTCGCTCGCAGGGCGCGGACTTCGTGGTGGGGCTCCTGGATGCGCCGCTCGAGGAGGCACAGAAGGCGGCCGAGCTGCCGGGGCTCGCGGTGGATGTGCTGGTGGCCACGCGTTCGGCGACGGAGCTGAGTGGCGAGCAGAACCGGCTGGTGAAGTCGGCGGTGCCCGTCGTCGCGCCGCAGAGCAAGGGCCGCTCGCTGGTGCGCGTGGACCTGAGCTTCGCGCCACGGCCGGGGCGCTTCACGCTCCAGAAGGGCCAGGCCGACATGGAGCGCGAGGTGGCCGCGCTGGAGCAGCGCGCCGTGCTCCTGGACAAGGACATCAACCAGCCGGGCATCGACCCGAAGCTCAAGGCGCTCAAGCAGGCGAAGCGCGATGAGCTGGTGGCTCGCAAGCAGGCCCTGGTGTCGGCGCCTCCGGCCGCGGCCACGGACGTCAATGGCTTCACGGTCCGCTTCGTGCCGCTGGAGGCGGGGTTGCCGTCGCTTCCGGACGCGCAGGCGCTGGTGGCTCGCTACGACGCGGAGGTGGGCAAGCTGAACCTGGCGTGGGCGAAGGAGCATGGCCAGGACTGCCCTGCTCCCGCGAAGGGACAGTCCTCGTTCGTCGGCAACGCGCCGTGCAAGTCGTGCCACGAGGAGGCGTTCCCCTTGTGGGAGAAGTCCAAGCACCACCACGCGTGGGAGACGCTGGTGGACCTGGGCAAGCAGCACCACCTCAACTGCGTGGGGTGCCACGTCACGGGCTGGGAGCAGCCGAGCGGCGTGTGCAGGCTCGACAAGGTGGAGGGCCGCGAAGACGTGGGCTGCGAGAGCTGCCACGGCCCGGGCTCCGCGCATGTGGATGAGCCGAGCAGCGACAACATCGTGGCCTCGCCCGGCGAGGCCCTGTGCGTCACCTGCCACAACGCGGAGAACTCGCCTCACTTCGACTTCGCGACCTATTTGCCGAGAATCCTGGGTCCGGGTCACGGTGAGCCCGTGAGCGCGAAGCCTTCAGGCTCGCCGGTGGATGCTCAAAAACCCGCGAAACCGTAATCGCAGCGTTCGAGACAGGAAGGCCGCCCCTACCAGGGGTCCTGGGTACAGTCGTACCGCACGACTCCTTGTTTGACTGTCAAGAAAAGTCGCGAATACTTCGCCCCTCGCCTGCTTCTGGGCGCACTCTTCTTGCGACCCCATGCTGCCTCTCTGCCTGCTCGTGCTCACCCTGGCCTCGGCTCCCTCGTCGGGAGCAGCGCCCACGCCTCCCATGCCTCCGCCTCCGGACAGCATGCGCGTGCTCGCCGCCGATGAGACTCGAGCCCCCAGCACCTCGCCGCAGTCTTCTCCCGCAGCAGTGGGCACCGAGTCCGCGCCCACTCCTGTGACGAACACGGGCACCTCGCCCGCCTCCACCGCGACGGAGCAGGCACCCGCGGGTGTCGGCGTGGCGGTGAAGCCCGGGGTCGCTGCACCCGCAAAGGATGAGCAGCAGGCGGCGAGTACGGCCCCTGCGTCGGGTGCCAGCGAGGACAAGTCAGCACAGCCCTCCGTGGCTCCTCAGCCTGACAAGGCGGCGAGCGCCACCGCGAGCAAGTCGGCGCAGCCCTTCGTGGCTCCTCAGCCCGACAAGGCGGCGAGCGCCACCGCGAGCAAGTCGGCGCAGCCCTCCGTGAACCCGCAGCCCGCAGATGCGTCGGGTGCCAGCGCGAGCAAGTCAGCGCAGCCCTCCGTGAACCCGCAGCCCGCCGATGCGGCGAGCGCCAGCACGAGCAAGTCAGCGCAGCCCTCCGTGAACCCGCAGGCCGCCGATGCGGCGAACGCCGGCGCGAGCAAGCCGGCTGAGAACGACGCGAAGCTCTCGACGCCGGGCAACTCGGGCGCCTCGGAGCCCGCCTTCGCGAACAGCTCGGACGCTCCGGAAGATGAGCCCGAAGCTGCTCGCGAGATGGTCGAGTCCGAGTCCGCAGAGCTCGAGGAGCTGCGCGCGCTGGAAGGCGCGACACTCGACCCGGCGGCGCGTCCCAGCGCGGAGGTGATGCAGTCCCTGCGGAGACTCGGTCTGGCGAACCCGCTGCGCATGCGCATGCTGGACGCGCTGGAGGAGCCCACCTTCCGCGACGACGACTCGCCCGAGCAACTCCCGCTCATCACCGACCTGGCCAACTTCGACGTCCGGAAGATTCAAGACCGCTACGACATCCCCGTCGAGATGCAGCCGCTGGTGGCCCAGTACATCCAATTCTTCCAGGGGCCAGGTCGTCGGTGGTTCCGCAAGTGGATGGCCCGCTCCGCGCGCTACCTGCCGGTGATGCAGCCCATCCTCGACCAGCATGGCCTGCCTCGCGACACCGTGTACCTGGCGATGATCGAGAGCGGCTTCTCCGCGCACGCCTACTCCTGGGCCCACGCCGCCGGTCCCTGGCAGTTCATCTCCAGCACGGGCAAGCAGTACGGCCTCAAGCAGGACTTCTGGGTCGATGAGCGCCGAGACCCCATCAAGGCCACCCACGCCGCCGCGACCTACCTCAAGGACCTCTACGGAGAGCTGGGTCACTGGTACCTGGCTTGGGCCGGCTACAACACGGGCTCCGGCCGCGTGCGGCGCATGGTGGAGCGTCACGGCACCCGCAACTTCTGGGCCCTGTCCGAGGAGAAGGGCCTCGCGAAGGAGACCAAGCACTACGTCCCCAAGCTGATTGCCGCGGCGCTGGTGGCCAAGAACCCGTCCGCCTTCGGCTTCTCCGAGAAGGAGTTCGAGTACGAGCAACCGCTCGAGTTCGACGTGGTGGACCTCACGGACGCCACGGACCTCGACGTGGTGGCCCGCGCCGCGGGCGTGCCCATCCAGTCCGTGCAGGACCTGAACCCGGAGCTGAAGCGCTGGTGCACCCCACCCGCCACCGCCAAGCGGCCCTACAAGCTGCGGCTGCCCATGGGCGCGGGCCCGCGCTTCGTGGAGGGCTTCCAGAAGATTTCGCCCTCCGAGCGACTCACCTTCCGCGTCCACAAGGTGAAGCGTGGAGACACGCTGTCCCAAATCGCGGAGCGATACGGCTCGGCCTCCGAGGCCATCCTCCAGATGAACCGGCTCAAGAGCGCCAAGACGCTGAAGCTCAACTCCGAGCTGGTGATTCCCGTGCCCGCGGGCAAGGCGAGCCCCCAGGGTGGCGGCGCGCTGGCAAGCAAGGTCGCGCAGGCCCGCCGCAGCGGCGTCGTGGTCCATCGCCCCGAGGACGAAGTGCCCGCCGGCACGCCCAAGGGTCCCCTGGCCGCCGGCCCCGTGAAGACGGAGATCGTCAACGGCCGCACGCGCATCACGTACGGCGTGCAGTCCGGCGACAGCCTGTGGGTCATCGCCACCAAGTTCAACGTGGGCGTCGATGACCTGAAGAAGTGGAACAACCTGCGGCGGCGCAACCCGAAGCTCCAGATTGGCTCGCTCGTGTACGTGTGGCCCAACGGTCCGGCACAGGTGGCCCCTCCCGCGAGCACCCTCGTGGTGGCCAAGCAGGTCGCGTCGAACGCGGGGAAGGCTGGCGGCAAGGTCCATGCGCTCGCCGAGGGAGAGACGCTCTGGTCCATCGCGCAGCGCTACGGCGTCACCGTCGAGGACATCATGCGGTGGAACAACATCAAGGACCACCGCACCATCCCCACGGGGAAGGTCCTCTCGCTCAGCGCGCCCTGAGCCCGCCGGGCGAGTGATTTGCAACAGGCGAGGTCATGACCTCGTCCATCTCGCGAATCGAATCACTCCTCCCACTCCCTCCGCTCGAAGCCGACGACGCTCCGCTGGGAGGGCGCTGGCCCCCCGCGCGGAGGTCCTCGCGCCTCCACGACAACACCGTGGAGTCCGCCCCCACCATCTCGCTTTCGCGACCACCGTCCCCGCGCGTCGAGACGGGGCCCACGCCCCCCGCGCCCCCTGCCCCACCGCTCACCCACGCGCGCTTCACTCAACAGCCCCAGCTCGCCGACGTGGCCTCGGGACACCTCGTCCTCGGCCCGGGCTCACGCGGTGATGGCTTGCGCGCGGTGCAGACGGCGCTCTTGAAGATGGGCTTCGCGCTTCATGGCGGCGCGGATGGACACTTCGGCGCCCAGACACAGCGAGCCCTGCGCAACTTCCAGACGCACGCGAGCCTCACCTTCCCCGCCGTCAAACCCACGGGGCTCCTGGACTCCGCCACGCTCCATGCACTCGAGGCCCTCGCGCCCGAGCCCGGCATGCGAGGCCAACCCCAGGGGCTTCCTCTCGCGACCTACGACGGCGAGCCCGTGAGGGTCATCGTCGCGCTGCGAGAGCACCGCACGTTCCTCTACGACACCGAAGGGCGCATCGTGGACATCGTGCCGAATGCCTCGGGCACCCCGGCCACACCGACACGGCCGGGCCTCAAGGTCGTCAAGACCCGGCTCCATCAGGCCGCCGCGGAGGCCGCTGGCGAGCGACTGTGGAATGACCGGTCCGTCTTCGGTGCGCGCATCCTGGACCTGTCCTGGGCGGATGGGCGCCATTCCGGGGAGGAGCTGCATGGAACCAACGCCCCCGCCCTGCTGGGCGGAGACGTGTCCCACGGCTGCATCCGTCACTCGAACGAAGCCATCATCGCGCTCCACGATGCGCTCTCCGTGGGAGACCGCGTGGCCATCGTGGAGCACGTGAACGACCCGCGCCTGGGAGGCCAGGCGCCCGTCGCTCGCGGGACTACCCTTCCTCGAGCAGCGCCTTCAGCTCGCGCACCCGCCGGGTGATGAGGTCCCGGTCGATGGAGCGGTAGGCCTCCGGCAGCAGCTCCCGGCTGGTGCACTCCTGCACCGCGACCAGGTTCTGGAGCTCGATTTCGAGCGGATAGCTGGGCGGCACGAAGTCCGCGAGCACCGCCGCCAGGTCGTCCTTCGACACGGCCTCACGCCCGTCCGCCAGCGCGCGGAACTTCGAGCGCACCATGACGGCTTCGATATCCGCGCCGCTGAAGGCGCGAACCCCTTGCGGAATCAACGTGGAGAACGAGTCGATGCCATCCACTGACACGCCCGTCTTCTTGGACATCACCTTGAAGAGCTCGTCCCGCTCCGCGTCGGTCTGCGGATAGAAGAGCGCCAGGTGCTCCTCCGCGCGGCCCTGCCGCTTCAGGTCGATGGGCAGCAGGTCCGGCCGCGCCGTCATCAGGAACCAGACAATCTTGCCGCGGTACTGCGTGTTGCCCATGAAGGAGGCAATGGAGCCGAAGACGCGGCTGCTCGTGCCGGAGTCCCCACCCGAGTCGCGGTTGCCGAGGAAGGTGTCCGCCTCGTCAATCATCACCGCCACCGGCCACAGCGCCTTGAGGAGGTTGAAGATCTTCTCGAGGTTCGCCTCGGTGACGCCCTGCCACTGGCTGCGGAAGTTCAGGAACTTCACCACCGGGATGCCAATCTCACCGGCGAAGCAGCTCACCATGAAGGTCTTGCCCGTGCCCACCGGGCCCGACAGCAGGTAGCCCATGGGCATGACTTCCAGGCGGCCCTTCTTAAGCGCCGACGCGGCCTGCCGCAGCATCTGCTTCGCCTTGGCATGTCCGGCCACCGCGTCCAGCGTGTGCACCGGCTCGATGAACTCGAGGAGGCCGTGGCACTCCGCCTGGATGATCTCCTTCTTCTTCTCCTTGAGCAGGTCGGAGGTGATGCGAATCTCGCGCTCGAGCGCCTCCGTCAGCACGCGGTCCAGGTTGATGCGGGACAGGCCCGCCGTCATCTTCGCCAGGCCCGCCAGCGGCACGTCGGACAGCGACTGGAGCCGCTTGCCCTCCAGCTTGTAGCGCACGTACTCCAGCCGTTCCTCCTCGGTGGGAAGCGGCAGCTCGATGGGCGCCACGTACGGGTTGCGGGAGATGCGCGGGGAGATGTCCGCGAGGTTCTCCGCCAGCAGCACGATGGACACGTCGCCGGCGAGGAACTGCGGGTCATGCGCCCACTTGTCCATCGTGGCCAGCACGAAGCGGTCCTCGGACGACAGGTGGGAGATCTCCCCGCCTGGCACCAGCGTCTCCGCGAAGTCGATGATGAGCGCCAGCGAGCGTCCCTCGCTCAGCCGCATCCGCAGGAAGTTCTCCAGGACTTGGAGCGCCCGCCCCGGGTCTCTCGGCATCACCTTGGCGTAGTCCGTGCCGTACATCGCGTCGTAGCCGGACATGACCCGCGCCAGGTCCTTCTGCGTCTCCGGCGTGGCCGAGCGGATGCCCGACGAGCGGTCATAGAAGAGGACGTGGTCCCGGCCGCCGAACAGCTCCTCGGAGAGGAAGGTCTTCAGCGTGCCGAAGCCCTTCGCGTTGTCCTCCATCTGGAGCGGCTGCAGGTCCCTCACCGCTCCGTAGAGCAGGAAGGTGTTGACCGTCTTCGTGTAGTACTTCCGAGCCAACTGCTGCGCCCAGCGGGGGAGGTCCGCCAACGGATCTTCCTTCTGGACCTTGCGTACCTTGCTCACGGACACACTCCTCCTCTCGCTCCTCCGCGCGGGGAGCGGGCGTACCCACTTCCCACGGAGGAAGCGGGCCTCGATTTCATGAAGACTAGCGGCAGCGAAGCTGCTTTTTGAGTGAAACCGCCGGCAGGGTGACGATGGATTCTCCGGCCGCGGGAGCCGGGATCTCCACCTCCACGTCGTTGTGGCACTTGAGCTTCAAGGTGAGCCGCCGGACGTTCGAGGACACGAGCACCGTCTGAGGTGTCTCGCCCAGCTCCTCGCCATTCGCGAAGATGACGGCGCCTTCGGGACGGGACTCGACCTTCACCGAGACCTTCGTCACCAGGGGCTCCAGCTTCACATTCACTTCGGCCGGCGCCTCGCCCGACACCTGCACGCGCTTGGACACGGGCTTGTGCTGCGGAGCGCTGACCTCCACCACCCACTCCTGGCTGGACACGACCACGCCCTTGATGAAGGCGTCCGAGCGGCCCTGCTCCCGCACCACCTTGCCGTCCACCTTCACCTGCGCGTCCGACGGATGCGTGACGAGCACCAGTGAGGCAGTGCGAACCAGGCTCTCCAGCGTGACCTCCACCGGCGAGACTTCCTTGCCGCTGTTCACCTGGAGCGTCCGCGTGAAGGTCTTGTAGCCCTCCGCGCTCACCGTCACCATCACCGGCCCGGCCTGGACCTCGCGCAGCAGCGTGGGGCCACCGCCCTCAATCACGACGGGCTGGGTGTCCAGCATCACCTGAACCCGGCCGCGCACCTCCTGCGGCACTCGCTGCAGGTCCAGCATGACGTAGCCCACGCCTGGACGCGTCGCGACCCATCCGACGACGGAGAGGACCACGAGCGCGAGCACGCCGACCACCGCGTACAACACCCGCTTGTCCAAGCCCCGCTGGTTCAGCGCGGGCACGGACGCCGTGGGCCGCTCCTCGAAGTCGTCTTCCTCCTGCCGAGGCTGCGGGACGGGACGCGGAGGCCGCGACGGAGCACCCGGGCCCAGCATGGGCGGAGACCCCGTGGCCCGCGCACCTCCCTGGAGTCCCTCCGCCAGCGCCGCGCGGGAGATTCCTTGCGACACATCCGGGGGCAGCGCCGCGCGGGAGATTCCCTGCGACACATCCGGCGGGGGCACATCCCGAGCGATACGGGGCAGCCCATCTCCCGCCCCACGACTGCCGCGAGGACCGGGCGCGGAGGCCGCGACGTCCGAGGGAATCACCGTGGGCAGCGTCACCGACGGCCGGGACGACTGCGGCGCGGACGCCGTCACCACGGGGATGTTGGCGTGGGACAGCCGAGGCGCGGAGGGCGGAGCGATAGGCGCGATGACCGCCGTCTTGCCCGACAGGTTCTCCTCATCCTCGTCCAGCTGCGTCGCGCGGGCCTCCAGCGGGGTGATGGTGCGCCCGACGCTCGCGCCGGGGTCCGTGGTGGGTTCCGGACTGTCGTCGAAGACGTGGTCGCTGGAGACGAGCTGCGTCGCCATGACCTCGTCTTCCTTCGGCGTGGGCGCCGCGGTGGCGGCGGTCAGCTTGGGCAGCGCGGCCAGCGTGGGCGAGCGCCGCACGGGAGAAGGCGACGGCGACACGACCCCCATGGCCGCGGTGGCGCGGGGCGGCGCGGCCACCGGCTGCACCACGGGAACCTGCGCGAGCGAGGGCGAGGACGCCGCGGGGGGCGGCGCGGACAGGCCGCCCGGGCCCACGCCCGAGGAGGCCTCCAGCGCCGCGAGCATTCCATCCGGAGGACGGATGTCGGCGTAGTCGGACAGGCGCTGCTTCTCGCGCTCCACTTCCTCCGCGAAGGTGGACTTCATGTACTGCATGAGGTCCTTGCGGCCGAAGATGGTCTCGCTGGTGATGAGGAAGCGCTGGAGGTCGTCCCCCAGCTCGCTGGCGTACTGGTAGCGCTCGTCCACGTCCTTCGCGAGCGCGCGCATCACGATCTTCTCCAGCGCCTCCGGGATGCGCCGGTTGTACGTGGAGGGCGGCGGGACCTCCGCCTTGCGCACCTTCTCCAGCACGCTGAAGTCGCTGTCGCCCACGAAGAGCCGCTCGCCGGTGAGCATCTCGTAGAGACACACGCCGATGGCGAACACGTCCGAGCGCCGGTCCAGCGGCAGGCCGCGGATCTGCTCCGGGCTCATGTAGCCGAACTTGCCCTTGAGGATGCCGGCCTGCGTCTTGGTCGCCTTGCCCGCGGCCTTGGCGATGCCGAAGTCGATGACCTTGACCTCGCCCTCGAAGGAGATGAGGACGTTCTGCGGCGAGATGTCGCGGTGGACGATGTTCATGTCCCGCCCCATCCCGTCCTTCTTCCGGTGGGCGTAGTCCAGGCCCTCGCACATCTTCGAGAGGCAGAAGGCCACCAGCGGCACCGGCGCGGGCTCTCCCTTCTTCCGACAGCGGTCGAAGATGGCCCGCATGTCCTTGCCGGGGATGTACTCCATCGAGATGAAGTAGCTGCTGGTGATCTGCCCCAGCTCGTAGATCTGCGCGATGTTGGCGTGGCTCAGCTGGACGCTGATCTTCGCCTCATCGATGAACATCGAGATGAACTCTTCGTCCTCCGCGATGTTCGGCAGGATGCGCTTGATGGCGACGAGCCGCTCGAAGCCGCTCGCGCCGAACTGCTTCCCGCGCCACACCTCCGCCATGCCGCCGATGTTGACGCGGTCCAGAAGGAGGTACTTCCCAAATGGAATGGGCTGCCGCTTCGGTTGAGAGGTCGTCACGTGGGGAAGGGTCCGTTCGAGGGGAGCCTAGCGATCACCCATTCATAGGGTCAACCACACGGGAGCCTCTCACGCGCCCCCCAGACAGGCAGGCAACAGGGACGTAGCACGCTCGTTTTTCTCAAGGTTGGAGACTCGAGGTCCCGCCGTCCGTCGCTCCGTCGAGCTGCGAGGGCGCGGAGTCGCGGAACGCGTCGCCCGGCTCGGGTGGCGCCTCGTCCGGAATCGCGGGCTGGACCAGGAGGAAGCGCACCTCGCCCCGGGCCGCGAGCAGCTCCGGCGGCCCGAAGCGCGTCTCCGCCGACAGGCCCACCATCGTCACCCAGGCGGCCTTGCGCTCGGGGGCCACACAGTAGAGCACCGTGCCAGGGAGCACACCTGGGGCCGCGCGGACAGGCCCCTCGCAGTCCTTCCGGACCTGGAGGGTATAGGCCGTCATCGGCTCCCCACGCACGAGGTAGGGAGGACGGCCCATCTCCTCCAGCAAGGGCTGGAGCACGCGAGGGTCCTCCGCCACGGTGGTCTGGGTGGACAATTCCTGCGCCAGCTTCTGGAAGCGCTGCAGGGACATGGAGGCCATGTCCGTGGAGTCGATGGGGATGCGGCTCTCTGCCAGCACCAGGTCGGCGAAGAGCGACCCCACCAGCAGGATGGGCAGCAGCCGGTAGCCCTTGAAGTCCTCGGCCTTGCCGCGCGCGAGGCCCCCCAGCACCACCACACCCAGAGCCAGCGCGGTCAGCGACAACACCACGGCGGGGCGCACGGGCGAGGGCAGCTCCACCAGGGCGGACACCTCCGCGCTGCGCGCCCGCACGGCGTCCGACAGGTCTCCTCCGTAAATCCAAGCGATGGCGGCCAGGCTGAGCACATTGCCCAGCAGAGTCTTGCGGGAAGGAAGCGTCATCCGGCGAGCGTCCGTGCGGGGTCGGTGGCGGCGGCGCGGCGGCTGGGGAAGTAGGCCCCGGCCAACGCGGCCAGGAGCCCCAGGACCACTCCGCCCAGCACCACCGGCCAGGGGAAGGAGAAGAAACTGTCGGGCTTGAAGGGGAAGTTGGGCAGGTAGCCGGAGGCGAAGCGGTCCACGCCGAAGGACGCGGCCAGCGCCACCGCGGTGCCGATGGCGCCCCCCGCCAGTCCGACGACGGAGGCCTCCGCCAGGACGATGGCCCGGATGTCCGAGCGCGACGCGCCCACCGCCTGCATGACGCCAATCTCTCGCGCCCGCGCGCGCACCGAGGCGGACAGCGCGTGGGCGATGTTCACCGCCGCGAGGACGCAGATGAGGATGGACAGGAGCGCCAGCGCGGACGTGGTGAGCGCCACCGCCGCGCCCGTGTTCTCCGCCATCCGCCGCTCCTGGTCGTCAATCTCCAGCCCCATCGCCTTCACCGCGTCCACCAGCGCGGGGACCTTGGAGGGGTCCGTGGCGACGAGCGTGAGGCCGGAGTAGTTCTCCGCGTCCACGCCCGCCTCGCGGTTGATGCGAATCGCCGTCTCCAGCGGGATGGTGATGCCCGCGAACATCGCCCGGTCGGACGCCCCCACCACCTGGGTCTGCATCGAACGACTGGGGCCCGAAGCGGACGAAGACACGTAGGAGCGGTTGAACTCCACCGGGAAGCCGAAGCCCACGATCATCCCCGCGGAGAGCTGCGGCAGCTTGCGCGCCGGAGCAAACGTCTTGTTGTACAGCTCCAGCAAGCGCGTGGAGACGACGGCCGGAATCGGCTGGCCTTCGCTCGGGTCCTTGAACTCACCGAGCTGCACGTCGCCCTTCACCAGCTCGGGCTCCACGCCCAACGCCAGCACCTCCATGCCCATGCGCAGCCTGGTGCCGAAGAAGACGCCGTCGTACCGGGTCACCGCCGGCACCCGCACGTTCATCTTCCGGTAGGCCGCCTCGACGCCGGGCAGCGCGCGCAGCCGCTCCACGGCCGCCGCGTCCAGCTGGCCACCGCCCAGGAGCGAGCCCAGCGATACCGACGAGGGCACCACGTCCACCAGCCGCGCATCCGTGGGGAAGATCTTCTCCCGGATGACCTGGCCCACCCCCAGCCCCAGGCCGATGAAGAACACGAGGGTGCCCACGCCCATGGCCACGCCGAAGGCGGAGAAGAACGCCCCCCGACGCTCGCGCGCGAGGCTCAGCCGCACCAGTCGCGACAGCGCATCCCACCTCACGGAGCACCTCCCAGGACGGCCCGCTCCGAGGCGCGCTCCTCCACGAGCTTGCCCTCCTTGAGCCGCAGCACCCGCCGCGCCGCCGCGCTCATCCGCTCTTCATGGGTGACGGCCAGCACGGTGAGCCCTTCGCGGTGCAGCTCGCGGAACAACTGGATGACACCGTCGCCCGTGGCCGCGTCCAGGTTGCCCGTGGGCTCGTCGCACAGGAGCAGCCGAGGCCCGCCGTAGAGGGCTCTCGCGATGGCCACGCGCTGGCGCTCGCCGCCGGACAAGCGCACCGGCGCGCGGTCCTTCTTCGCGCCCAGCCCCACGCGCTCCAGCAGCGCCTCCGCGCGCTTGACGGCCTGTGCGTCGCGCGGGCCGAAGTACGAAGGCAGGAGCACGTTCTCCAGCGCGGACAGGTTGGGGATGAGGTGGAAGGACTGGAAGACGAAGCCCACGTGCGTGTTGCGGAAGCGCGCCAGCGCCTTGTCCTCGAGGCCGCGCAGCGTCACCCCGCCCACCTTCACCTCGCCCCGGTAGTCGATGTCCAGGCCGCCCAGCAGATGCAACAGCGTGGACTTGCCGCTGCCGGACGGGCCCACCACGGCGACGAAGTCCCCCGCCTCGACATCCAGGGACATCCCGTCGAGCACCCGAACCTGGGTGCCATCTCCATCCACATATTCCTTGGTGATATCTCGGGCGTGAATCACGGAGTGGCCGGCGGGGTCGTGGTGGGAGTCGAAGCAGCGGGAGTCAGACGCAGGGACAGCTCTGCCTGGAGGGCTCGCTCCTTGCGAGACACCGCCAACGTCACGGCGCGCAGGTCATCGGTGGCCTCCAGCCAGCGCACGGTGGTGGCCTTGATGGCGAAGCCTCCAATCCCCCAGGCCTCCGAGGGAAGGTTCTTCACCGCGTCCGCCAGCCGGCGCAAGTCCAGCACCACGCTGATGGCGGCGTCCTGGCCCACGTCCTTCAAGTCGGCGGCCACCGGCCCCTCGGCGGCCTTCTGCGCGAGCGCGGTGAGCGAGGCCTCGAGCTGCGAGCGCGGCGAGGCGACCAGCAGCTTGCCGCTGGGCCCCAGCGCGAAGTGGGCCCCCTCCCCCGCCCGGTACGACGTGAGGTAGATGCGCTGGCCCTTCAGGTCCGCGCCCTCCACCTTCGCGCCGAAGTGCGTGGACATCTCCGGCAGCTTCTCCAGCAGGGCGCTCGTCCGGGCCGCGTCCTTCAGGTCCGACAGCGCGACGAGGTTGACGAAGCGGAACGGGTTCGTGCGGCGCAGGTCCAACACGGGCATGCCCGTGCCCAGCTGCACCTGGGGCGACAATGACAGGCCCAGCACCATGCCCGGCTTGAAGTTGTCGAGCACCTCCGCCTTCATCTGCAGGCCACTCTTCTGCACGGCGCGCGTCAGGTAGTCGCCCACGAGGTAGGGCCACACGCCATCGAGTTGCGACGGGTCCCCCCGGAAGCGCACCACCAGGAAGCTGTCCGCGGGCAGCCACCCGCGCAGGTCCGGCGCGTCCTTCACGACGTCCAGCGCGGCCAGTGACGCCTGGGTGTCCGGCCACGGCGCGTCCGCGTGCACGGTGATGGCGCGCGGCTCCACGAGTCCCGCGAGCGTGAGTCCCTGCACCGTGCCCGCGGGCAGCAGCCCGGTGCCTCCCGGGAGGTACACGTGGAAGTCCCGCTTCGAGGGCAGGCGCTGGAGGGACGCGGCGAGCACGGGCTCCTTCGCGAGCGACTTCTCCTCGGGCTGACTGGCCAGGGGGCGCAGCGCGGCGACGGAGGGGCCCGCGCCGAGGAGGGCGTACTGGCCGCCGTCGATGAAGAGCAGGCCCAGCGCCGCGTCGGGAGAGCCGGGGCGGTGGAAGGTGACGAGGTTTCCGCCAGCCCCCTTCTCCTGCTTCTTCTCGGACGCCCCCAGCCGCGTGCGAGCGAAGCCGGCGAAGGTGGCCTCGAGCTTCTCCGCGTCCTTCACGCCCACGACGGAGACCGCGCGGTTGTCGCCCAGGAAGGCCGCGCCGGCGCCTCGCTCCGGAGCCAGTCCGGCGGCCTCCAGGGCCTGGCGGCTGCGCAGGTCGACGCCCACCTGCCGCATCACCGCGTTCACATAGCCCTCCGCGGAGGAGAAGCTCTGGAGCTGCGCGGCGAAGGAGGCGACCTTCAGGTTCTGGAAGCGCGCCAGCTTCTCGCCGAGCGCGCCCAGGTCCTGGATGACGATGGAGGCCTGGGCGTCGCGAGGCAGGTAGCGCGAGAGGTTCGCGTCCTGCTGCGGGGCGACGGGGCCCTGGTCCTTGCCACAACGCGAACAGCCCGCGATGGCGAGCAGGAGGAGGAGGGTCGGCAACCAGGCTCGGCGGAACATGGCGCCAGGACAGGACGGCTGGGCCACAGAGTCAATGGATTCCTGGGCGGGACGGACCTCCGCCACCCAGGCAGGAAGGCCCGGTGACGAACAGCCAACGTCCCATGTCCTGGTCTTCGCCCCCCAGCGCACGCTCTGCTCCTTGCCCGAACAGGCGGTACGCTCCCACGTCCGGCCATGCGCTTCTTCGAGCTCTACTCGCTGCTGTGCACCCTCGCGGGCTCCGTCATCGTCGGGGTGCTGGCGTGGCGCATCCACCCTGTCGCCGGCATCGTCGGGCTCATGGTGGGAACCCTGGTGGGCGCCATCGTCGGCCCCTTGCTCGCCGCCGCGGTCTTCTTCGTCGGGACGTTGTTCTCGAAGGCGGGGCCCCGGGGCCTCGACGCGTTCCGCTCGCGCCCCCAGTCCACACGCGAAGGACCGGGGCAAGGCCCGCCCCAGTCCTGACGACCGCTCACCGCACCCGTGAGCCATGCGGCAGCGGGCCGCGCGTCTCCTCGGTGAACTCCAGGAACTGCTCCATCTGCCGCACGGACTCCTCGGTGGCCTCGGCCTCCGCGCTCAGCATGGTGAGCTGCCGGTTGACGACCTCCGGGTCCCGGATGGCGATCGACTGCTCGTGCGTCAGCCGCATCATGTCCTCGATGCTGGCGAGCTGATGGCTCACCAGCTCGCGGCTCTCGCTGGCCTGCTCGAAGCGCGCCAGACGCTTGCGCAGGATGTCCACCCGGTTCTGCTTCACGTCCCGCAGCCGGGGGTTCGTCTCGCGCGCCAGGTCCTCCTCCAGCTCGCGCACGTCCTTCTCGAGGTTCCCCCGGTCGGGGCTGTTGAGGTACGCGCGGTACTGGTTCAGCGTGGAGATGAGCCGCAGGAACGACGTGAGCATCGCGTCCAGCCGCGTCTCGCTCTCCGTCTCCAGCACCTTGCCGCCCGGCAGCTTGCGGTAGTTGGCGAGAATCTTCTCCTTGAGCCCCACGAGCTGCTGGTAGTGCTCGCGCTGCGAGGGGGCCAGGTCGGACAGGAGCGAGTCCACCGCCTTGCGCGCTACCTCCGGGTCCGTCGGCTCCCGCGAGCGCACCGCCCGCTGGAAGCGCGGCATCGACGAGAAGACGCCCAGGTACAGCCCCTCCAGCCCCAGCGCAATCAGGGCGGGCAGCGGCTCACCCGTCAACACCGCCGAGGCAGCCGCCGTGCCCAGCCCCACCAGGTTGGCGGGCATCAGGAATGCGGCCTTGATGTAGTTCGGCGACTTCTTCGCCACGTCCGACCTTCCCTTCCCAGCGCCAGCCCATCGCGTCAGGGACCGCGCGCCTCCGACACGTACTTCAACGCTCCCAGGTCCCTCGTATCCTCCGCGAGGGGCACCTGCGGGCCCTGCTTGAGCTTCTGAAAAAGCGCGGCGGCGCTCTGGTAGAGCTCGTCATAGGTGACTGGCGCCTCGCCGGAAAGACCGAAGAACGCTCGATTGTCCGCCAGCGTGGCGGGCGGCGCGCTCCGGATGGCCTCCGTCGGGTCACCCAGGTACGGCGCCACCTCGCCGAGCATCCGAGCCCCCGCCGACGGGTCCTTCAACACGCTCTGCCCGGCATCCAGCATCCCACGCAGCACACGCCTCACCGCGTCCGGGTAGCGCGCCGCGAAGTCACCCCGCGCCACCAGCACCGTGGCCACCAGGTGCGGCGCGTCCGCCGTCGTCGCGAGCACCGCTCCGCCCCTGTCCCGCGCCGCCAGCTCCACGTCGCCCCACAGCCCCACCACCGCGTCCACCCGGCCCTCGCGCAGCGCCCGGCCCGCGTCCAGCGTGGAGGGCAGCTCCACCCACCGCACGTCCGTCGTCCGCAGGCCCGCCCGCGCCAGCACCCACAGGGCGAAGTAGTGCGTGGAGCTGAAGGGATAGATGCCCACGCGCTTGCCTCGCAGGCCCGCAAGGTCCGTCACCCCCACCGCCGCGAGCGCCTCCTGGCCTCGGCTGCGTCCCGCCAGCATGACCGTGCGCGGCGCCGCGTCCCGCAAGCCCGGCGCCCATGACGCCAGCCGGTCCACGGACAACATCGCCATGTCCACGCCGCCGTTCTCCGCGCCGATGGACAGGGCCTGCCGCAGTTCCTCCTCGCGGGCGAAGAGCACCGCCCGCGCATCCAGCGCATAGGCCGTCTTCAAGAGGCCCTGCGCGGCGCCGGGAGGAAGCGCGGGGTTGTCCAGCGTCGTGGCGCCACCCGCCGCCACGAGCAGCCCCGCCGCCGAGCCTCGCGGCGTGAAGCCCACCAGCACGGGCCTGAGCGGCACGGACGCGACGTCCGCCACGGGCGCGGACACACCCGCCGGGAAGTCTCCGGGGGACAGCCGCACCGCCTCGCGAACGGCGGGGAAGAAGCGCGCCTGGAGGGTGTCCAGGTATCCACTGCGGGACGCGAACACCCACGCCGCGCCCAACACGCAGAGGAACAAGAAGAGGAAGAGACCTGGCCCGCGGTGGAGCTTCATCCGTCAGTTCCCGGGTCTCTTCCCATCACCATGCCGGGGCTACTCGACCCCGACCTTCTTACCGATGGTCTTCCCCGTCTGTCCGCTGACGTCCGACACCGGGGCGGGGCTGTCCATCAACCCCATCTCCATCTTGAACTGCTTCACCAGCTCGTTGGCCTGGATCTTCTCGGCCTCTTCTTCAATCTGCGCGGACTGATGGTCCACCGACTCGAGCGCCATCTGCATGCGCGCCTCGTTCACGGCGGTGCGCTCCTCCACCTTGCGGAGCATCTCGTCGTGCGTCGAGTCGATGCCGGCGACGGTGAAGGACTCCATCGTGTCGGCCACCTTGGCCTGCCACTTGGCGCGCCGCGCGTCGCGAATGGCCGTCATGGCCTCCGCCGTCTTGCGGTCCTTCTCGCGCATGAACGCCTTCTTGACGTTCAGTGCCTTCTCGTATGCCAGGCGCGCGGTGGACAGCTGCGCCTCGTTGCGCTCGAGCGCCTCCTTCTCCACCTGGAGCTTGGTCGCGTACTGCGCCGCCAGGTCGTCGCGCCCCGCTTGAATGGCGGCCTTCACCTTGGCCGTCAGCCCACGGACGTCATCCTTGTACTTGGCGTTCTCCTTCTCGAGCAGCGTCACGTTCGCCCGAACCATGGCGATGGACTCGTTCATCTTCGGGACCTGGTCGTTCAGGTCGCGAATGTTCTGCTCGAGGATGAGCTCCGGATCCTCGATGGAGGAGACGAAGAAGCCCGCGAAGCTACGCAATGCCCTTTTGAGTCTGTCCCACATGTCGGCGGTCTACCTCCGTCCAGACCAACTCCCAGCCACCTTACACGAACTCCGGGGCGGGCAAGCAGCCACATCCGCCCCGCTGATCAGTGCTACGCGAACTGACCTAAGGCGATTGCCGGCCACCCACAAGTGCGTTCGAACTCCCCCGCTGGCGCCCCCGCGGAAGACCCCTCGAGGCGTCCCCCGGTGGGCAGGATTCCCAGCAGGGACTTGCCTGGAGGGCACGAAGTGCGGGAAATCGCACTCGCGTGGACAGCGTCCTGGGTTGGCCTCACTCCTCTTTCGATGAGTCGCTGGCACGGGCGGTGGACGCCCAGCGGCGAAGCGTGCTCGGCACGGGCGCGGCCGTACGCCTGGTCGGCGCGGCCATCTTCCTGGTCGTCACCACGGCGCTGTGGCTGTCGGGCGGCGCGGACTGGGCGCCGTACCCGCCGCTGCTCGCCCCCTACGTCGGCGTCGCGGGCGTGCTCTTCGCCGTGCGCCATCGCCCGGAGGCGCGGTGGCTGGGTGTGGTGCAGTCGCCGGTGGACGTGGCGCTCGTCTACGGGCTCCAGCACCTGGCCCTCCCCATCTCTCCGTTCCCCGCGGGCGTCGCGGGCTTCAGCCTGGGGCTCTTCGCGCTGGTGGTGAACCTGAGCGGGCTCACCCTGCGGCCCGTCGTCGTCTACGGCACCGCGCTGCTCGCGTCGGTGGCGCAGGGCGCGTTGATGCGCGAGGCGGGGGTGGGCTGGGGCGCGGTGGTCATCGCCGTCATCACGCTCTTCCTCGTGGCCGCGGTGAAGCAGTACAGCACCGCGAGGCTGCGCATGCTCGCCGGAGCCCTCACCCGCGCGGAGGTGGACCGGGCCCTGGAGGCGCGGCGCTCCCAGGAGGTGGAGGAGGCGCGGCGCACCATCTCCCGCATGCTCGAGGAGGAGCACGCGAAGAACGAGGAGCTGCGCGCGCTCCAGCGCGACAAGGAGCTGCTCACGCAGTTCCTCATCCATGACCTGCGCTCGCCCCTGTCGGCGCTGACCATGACGCTGGGGTGGATGGAGCAGGAGCTGCCGCCCGGGCCGCTTCATGAGTCCGCGCGCTCGGGGTTGACCGTCACCGCGCGGCTGGACCGGATGATCGCCGACCTGATGGACGTGCCCCGGCTCGAGCAGGGCCGCCTCACGCCCCGCATGGCGCCCCTGGACGTGAGCCGGCTGATGGAGGACGTGAGGCGCTCGCTCGAGGGCGTGGCCCGCGCGCGCAAGCTCACGCTGGATGTGGTGACACCCATCTCCCTCACGCTGAACGTGGACTCGGACCTGCTCACCCGCGTGCTGGAGAACCTGGCCACCAATGCGCTGCGCTACGCCCCCACGGGAGGGCGGGTGCGGCTGGAGGGAGGCCGGGACCTGCACGGCGCCTGGGTGGCGGTGCGCAACGACGGGCCGCCCATCCCCCGCGAGCTGCGCCCGCGCATCTTCGACAAGTACGTGCAGGGAGACCGGGAGCTGGACACCCGCCGAGGCTACGGCCTGGGGCTGTACTTCTCCCGGCTGGCGGCCGAGGCCCACGGAGGTCAGCTCTCCGTGGAGGACGCGCCGGGCTGGTCCACGTCCTTCGTGGTGAGGCTGCCCGCGTAGGCACCGCGGGCAGCGGGACGACCTCAGCCGCGAGCGCGCTGACGAAGGCCCAGGATGCGCTCCACGTGGGACTTCGCGTTGGCCATCACGGAAGCCGCGTCCAGCGTGGTGAGCACGCCGTCCTTCAGCACCGCCTGCCCGTCGATGAAGACGTGCGTGACGTCGCTGGCGCGCGCCGAGTGCACCAGCGGCGAGAGGGGGTCCTCCGCCGTGGGGCCCGCGTGCAGGCCGCTCACGTCCACCACGGTGATGTCGGCGCGCTTGCCGACCTCGAGCGAGCCCACTTCGTCCTCGAGCCCCAGCGCGCGGGCGCCGTGCAGTGTGGCCATCTCCAGCACGCGCATGGGCGTCATGGCGCACGGCCCCACGCGCGGGTTGTGCAGCACCGCCGCGAGCCGCATCTCATGGAAGATGTCGAGCGTGTTGTTGCAGGGCGCGCCATCCGAGCCCAGCGCGACGGGCACTCCCGCATCCAGGAGCTCCGGCACCTTGGCGATGCCCGACGCGAGCTTGAGGTTGGAGCCCGGGCAGTGACACACCACGGTGCGCGTCTCGCGAACGAGCGACTGCTCCTCGTCGGACAGCCACACGCAGTGGGCCAGCGTCACGTGCTGCCCCATCAACCCCACGGTGTGGAAGTAGTCGACGTTGTCCCGGCCGCCCGTGTACTGGCGCACCGCTTCGGTCTCCTTGGAGTTCTCGCTCGCGTGCGTGTGGATGCGCACCCCGCGCTCGCGCGAGAGCCTCACCACCTCCCGCAGGAGCTCGGGCGTACACGTCAGCACGAAGCGGGGCGCGAACGCATAGCGCAGCCGCCCCTCGTGCGTGCCGTGCCAGCGCTCCAGGAGCGCCAGGCTCTCGGCGAGTGACTCGGCGGTGGACTCGAGCAATCCCGCGGGCACCCCCACGCCCGTGTCCATCATCGCCTTGCCGCCCACCAGCCTGAAGCCGGAGTCCCGCGCGGACTCGAAGACAGCGTCGTAGTGATGCACGCTGCCCATGTCGAGCGCCGCCGTGGCGCCCGAGCGAATCAACTCCGCGAAGGTCAGGTCGGCCGAGGCGCGCATCGAGGCCGCGTCGTGCGACGCCTCGAAGGGCCAGATGCACTCACGCAGCCAGTCGAGCAGCTCCCGACTGTCCGCGCGGCCTCGGAACAACGTCTGACAGGCGTGCAGGTGGCCATGGATGAGGCCGGGCAGCACCATCTTGCCCGTCACATCCACCACCCGCCGCGTGCCCCGGGGCTTCAGGCCCCTGCCCACCTTCGCGATGCGCCCATCCTGGATGAGCACGTCCGCGTCCACGAGCACTTCCCGCTCGCGGTTCATCGTCACCACGGTACCGCCGGTTAGAAGCAGATCCACAGGTACTCAAGCTCGCTTTAGAGAAAGTCCTTGGTGAAGGCGTGCGGCAGCAGCTCGCCCAGCGTGTAGCGCGCCACATCGCCCTTGGGGGTGCGGCTTCGCACGGGCAGGTTCGGTCCCGCGAACTCGGCCATCACCTGCCGGCACATCCCGCACGGAGGCACGGGCGTCTCCGTGTTCGCGACCACCGCCACCGCCACGGGCTGGGAGCGCCCCTGCGCCACGCCCGCGGCCAGCGCGTTGCGCTCGGCACAGACGGTCAGCCCGTAGGTGGCGTTCTCCACGTTGCAGCCCGACACCACGGAGCCGTCCGCGTAGAGGACGGCCGCGCCCACCGGGAAGCGGGAGTACGGCACGTGCGCTCGCCGCGCGACCCCAATGGCTTCGTCGAACAGCCGCTCCCAGGGAATCTCATCCGCCATGTCGCCTTCCTCTCGAGGTGTAGGGATGGACCTCAGTGCTGCTCGCCCGCCAGCCGCATGTCGTCCAGGTGCCGGGCAATGGCCAGCTCCGCCTCCACGGGCATGTCCGCGAAGCGCACGTGCACGGTGGGCCCCTGGGGACCTTGCGTCACATGAAGCACCTCCCCCTTGGCCTCCACTTCATCGGGGAGGATGGGGAGCTTGAAGCGGGCCTCCACCTGGGCCCCCGCCTCCAACCCCTCGCCATTCCAAGCGCAGCCCCCCAGGGACAGGTCCCCGTCGCGCTCCTCGAAGTCCGCCGAGCTCCCCGCCCGGCGCAACTTCAAGCGCATGGGAATCCGGGGAGAGTCGCGCCGGTCCTCGGCCTTGTCGCTCATCGAGTTGTTCCTCTCGGCCATCGCCGTTCCAATCTTGCCGCTCATGTCCGTGTCACCGCCCCAAGCGCCCGGGAAGGGGCCCACCTCCGGAGACACCCTCTCCGGAAGCTGCGCATCCACACCCGGTCCGCCTCCGCGACGCCGCTCGGGAGGTCGAAGCCCACCTTCGGCTCCCTCATTCAATCCCCCGGCGGACGGCCACCGCCGCCTTGCCCACGTGTCCATGAACCACCATCGGCGGACCATCATACGCTCGCCCCCCCGCCAGGGAGACGGCGAATTTCGTCCACCTCCCAGGTTATTCCCAGGATTGTCTTCTACCGGGAGTGAGCCTGGTTGCACCCCGCATCAGGGTGACGCCCTCGGGGGCAGGGTCCATCAGGGAGGCACGCCCTGGCCCCGGGAGTCCCACCACTCCTCGCCGTAGCTGATGAAAATCTGCTCGCCGGGGTGGATGTCCCTCAGGGCGTAGAAGGTGAAGAGGTCCCGGTCCAGCGCGCGGTAGTACGCGGCGCTGGGCTCCTTGGCGTGGTTGTAGAGCATGCCGTAGCCCAGGACGAGGGCGACCCAGTCCCCCGCCGGCTGCTGCTCGCGCTCGCTCCAGCGAATCTGGAAGACGTAGTCGTCCAGCGGAGGGTGCCGCGTGTGCTTCTGCAGCACCTTGAGGTAGCGACACTCCTCGATGAGCTCGCCGCCCTTGATGAATTCGTCCGTGAAGACACCGTAGCCCCATTCACAGGGCCGGACCTTCACGCCCGGATGGAGGTAAAGCGCTTCGCCCGTGTTCATGCGTCCCTGCCGTTGGCGGCGCCAACATGCCGCGTTCCCGGCCCGGCGGGAAGCGCCGTGCATGCGCCCGAGCTCCTCGCGCCACCTCCCTCACGTCGGCCAGGCCAACATCGCCATCCGGGCCACGCGCCGGAGCGACTCCCGGCTGGCCCCGCTGGCGGCCTGGACCGCCATGCCCTGCGTCACGGTGGTGAAGTAGCGGGCCAGCTCCGCGCAGTCGACCTCCGCCGGCACGTCCCCCTCGCGCTGCCCCTGCTCCAGCCGCTCGCGAAGGGCCTTCTCCCCGGCGGCCCGCCTCGCCGCCAGCTCCCCTTGGACGGGGGCCGCGTCCGCCCCGCTCACCAGCGCGCCCTGCACGGTGATGCAGCCCTTGGGCTCCCGGGGCAGCGTCTGGGCGTCCGCCAGGCCCAGCAACAGGTGCTCGACGGCGGCGCGGGCCGTCGGCTTGGCGAAGGCGTCATGGAAGAGGCCCATCTGCCGCTCCACGTAGCGGTCCAGCGCCTTGCGGAACAACGACTCCTTGTTGCCGAACGCCGCATAGAGGCTGGGGCGGTTGATGCCCAGCTCCGCCGTCAGGTCCGACAACGAGGTGCCCTCGTACCCCTGGCGCCAGAACAGGCGCAGCGCGCGGTCCAACGCCTCGTCCGCGTCGAAGCCCCGCGGTCGCCCGACAGGAGCGGCGGCTGGTTTGGGTTTCATACCGTTCGATACTAATCCCCTTGCGCCTTCGCGGACAGGGCTCTATATCCATACCACTCGGTACAAATCACCCGCGAGCCGCTGGGGCGGAGCCGCACGCGTGTGTCCAATTCAATACCGATAAGTACAAATATCGGAGAACAACAATCATGTCGAAGAAGCTCGCAGGCAAGGTGGCGCTGGTGACGGGTGGCTCACGGGGTATCGGCGCGGCGGCGGCGCGTGCGCTCGCGGCGGAGGGGGCGGACGTGGCCATCAGCTACGTGGCCTCGGCGGAGAAGGCGCGGGCGTTGGTCCGGGAGTTGGAGTCCCAGGGCGTCCGCGCCGCGGCGTTCCAGGCGGACCAGGAGGTGCCCGAGGAGGCGGCGAAGCTCATCCACACCGCCACGAAGCACTTCGGCCGGCTGGACATCCTGGTCAACAACGCGGGGGTCGTCGCGCAGGGCCCCGTGGATGCGTCCGGCAATGACCACACCGCGCTGGACCGGCAGCACCGCGTCAACGTCGCGGGCGTCATCGCCGCCATTCGCGAGGCAGCGCAGGTGATGGGCCCGGGCGGGCGCATCATCACCGTGGGCTCCAGCATCACCGGACGCGTGGGCTGGCCGGGCATGGCGGACTACACGTCCACGAAGGCCGCGGTGGTGGGCTACAGCAAGGGCGCGGCCCGCGACCTGGGCCCCAAGGGCATCACCGTCAACGTGGTGCAGCCCGGCTTCACCGACACGGACATGTCCGCGGGGATGGAGTCCCAGAAGCCCGTCATCAACGCGGCCATCGCCCTGGGCCGCTTCGGCCGTCCGGAAGAGGTCGCGGACAGCATCGTGTTCCTGGCCGGACCGGGGGCCTCGTACATCACCGGCTCCGTGCTCACCGTGGACGGCGGTCACGGAGCCTGAGCCGCTCCTGGGGGCGCGGACACTCGCGCCCCCAGGCGGCCCCTACTCCACCCGCTCGCGCACCAGGGGGCGAGGCGCGGGGGCGGCATCCCCGAAGCGGTAGGCCGCCAGCAGACGGGCCTTCACGCCATTCACGGGGGCCTCGTCGTTGTAATGCACGCGCACCACGGGCTCGCCCTCCTTCACCGCCTCGCCCGTCTTCTTCAGGAGGGTGAAGCCCACCGCGGGGTCGATCTTGCTGTCCACCCGCTGCCGGCCCGCGCCGAGCGCCACCGCCGCCAGGCCCACGCCCTCCGTGTCGATGCCCGTCACGAAGCCACTCCGGGGCGCCACCACGTCCACCGTGGAGCGCGCCTGGGGAAGCAGCGAGTAGTCGTCGACGGAGCGCGGGTCACCGCCCTGCGACTGGATGATTTCGCGCAGCTTGCGCAGGGCACTTCCGTCCTCGACGGCGCGGCGCAGCTTCTGGCGGGCCTCGTCCACCGAGGCGGCCTTCTTGCCCAGCACCAGCATCTCCGCGGTCAGCGCGTAGGTGATTTCGGTGTAGTCCTCCGGCGCCTCGCCGCGGAGCATGTCCACCGCCTCCATCACCTCCAGCGCGTTGCCCACCTTGCGGCCCAGCGGCTGGTCCATGTCCGTCAGGAGCGCCACCACCTTGCGGCCCATCTCCGCGCCCAGGCCAATCATCGTCCGGGCCAGCGTGCGGGCATCCTCGTCGCGCTTCATGAAGGCGCCGCTGCCCACCTTCACGTCCAGCACCAGCGCGTCGATGCCCTCCGCCAGCTTCTTGCTCATGATGGAGGAGGCAATCAGCGGGATGCAGTCCACCGTCGCCGTCACGTCGCGCAGCGCGTAGAGCTTCTTGTCCGCGGGCGCCACCTGCGCCGTCTGGCCAATCAGGCAGCAGCCCACCTCGCGCACCAGCCGACGGTACTCCTCCGTGGAGAGGTTCACGTCGAAGCCCGGGATGGACTCCAGCTTGTCCAGCGTCCCGCCGGTGTGGCCCAGGCCCCGGCCGGAAATCATCGGCACCGGGACGCCGCACGCGGCCGCCAGGGGGGCCAGGCTGAGCGACACCTTGTCCCCCACCCCGCCCGTCGAATGCTTGTCCACCTTCACGGCCGGGGTATCGGTCAGGTCCAGCACCTCGCCCGACTCCAGCATGGCCCGTGCCCAGGCCCCCAGCTCCCGGGAGTCCATCCCCTTGAAGAAGACGGCCATGCACATGGCCGCCATCTGGTAGTCCGCCACCGTCCCCGCCGTATATGCCTGGATGAACGCGCGGATGTCCGCCGGGTCCAGCCGGCCTCCATCGCGCTTGGTCTTGATGAGCTCGTAGGGTTGCACGGCCCTGCCCATACCAGGAACGCGCGCCTCAAGCACTTCTGCTAACGGCGGCTCGGCATCTGGTAGATAGGCAACCATGACGCTTCGCCTTCAGGTCCTTGCCCTCATGGCGCTCCTCTGCGCCTGTTCCAAGCAGAAGGAAGAGACGCCCGCCCCCGGCGCTCCGGCCTCCGCCTCCGCCCAGCAGGAGGCGAAGAAGCCCCTTCCCGTGGGGCTCGTCATCGACGTGGGCGGCCGAGGCGACCACTCCTTCAACGACGCCGCCCTCCGAGGCCTGGAGCTCTGGGCCGCCGGCAAGCGCTACGACGGCGGCAAGTACGTGGACGTCTCCGCGGACGAGGTCCGCAAGTCCCTGCCCGGCCACCTGGCGTCCGTCGCCACCACCCTGAAGGCGCTGCCCATCCAGCCCGTGGTCCTCCAGAGCAAGGCCCAGGAAGACTACATCCCCAACCTCCAGCTCCTGGTGGACCGGGGCGCCCAGCTCGCCATCGGCAACGGCTACCTGCTGGCCAACGCCGTGCGGACCTCCGCGCAGGAGAATCCCCAGGCGCGCTACCTGCTCATCGACAGCCAGGTGCTCGACTCCCAGGGCAAGGTGCTCCGGCTGCCCAACGTCCGCACCGTCCTCTTCAAGGAGCACGAGGGCAGCTTCCTCGTGGGCGCGCTCACGGGCCTGGTGACGAAGTCGAAGAAGGTCGGCTTCGTGGGCGGCATCGAGGTGCCCCTCATCCAGCGCTTCGAGGTGGGCTACCGGGCGGGCGTGAAGACGACCAACCCCGAGGCCGCGGCCGCGCTGATGTCCGTCTACACCGGCAGCTTCAATGACATGGCGGCCGGCAAGCAGGTGGCGCAGGACCTCATCGCCAAGGGCGCGGACGTCATCTTCCACGCGGCGGGCTCGGACGGCATCGGCGTCATCCAGGCGGTGAAGGAGGCGCGCGCGGCGGGCAAGAACGTGTACGCCATCGGCGTGGACTCCGACCAGTCGCACGTCGCGCCGGAGGCCATCCTCACGTCGATGATGAAGCACTCGGACCTGGCCGTGTATCAGGCCGCCAAGGACCTGGTGGACGGCACGTTCACCGCCACCGAGCAGAACCTGGGCCTCAAGGAGAACGGCGTGGCCATGGCGGAGGTCCGCGTGGACTTCCCCGGCAAGGCGGAGGCGCTCCAGAAGGTGGAGACGCTGCGCCAGCGCGTCGTGTCCGGTCAGATCCAGGTTCCTTCCGTCCCGGCGGACCTCGCCGCTTTCCAGGCCGCTGCCCCCTGATCTCCCTCCGGCATATCCAGAAGCGCTTTGGCGCCGTCACGGCGCTGGACGACGTGTCGCTCGACATCCGCGAGGGGGAGTTGCTCGCGGTGGTGGGAGAGAACGGCGCGGGCAAGTCCAGCCTGATGAACGTCCTCTACGGGCTGTACCAGCCGGACTCGGGCGAAGTGTCCATGGACGGCGCGCCCGTGCGCCTCAAGAGTCCTCGGGACGCGATTGCCCGAGGCATCGGCATGGTGCACCAGCACTTCATGCTGGTCCCCACCCTCACGGTGGCGGAGAACGTGGTGCTGGGCCGCGAGCCCACGCGCCGAGGCCTGCTCGACCACGAGCGGGCCATCCGCGAGGTGTCCGAGACGTGCGCGAAGTTCGGCTTCGCGCTGGACGTGCGCGCCCGCGTGGACACGCTCACGGTGGGCTCGCAGCAGAAGGTGGAGATCGTCAAGGCGCTGCACCGGGGAGCCCGGGTGCTGGTGCTCGACGAGCCCACCGCGGTGCTCACGCCCCAGGAGTCCGACGAGCTGGCGCGCGTGATGCGCGGCCTGGTCGCGCAGGGGCGCACCGTGGTGCTCATCAGCCACAAGCTCAAGGAAGTGCTGGGCGTGGCGGACCGCATCGCCGTGATGCGCCGAGGCAGGCACGTCGCGGAGGTGCGCCCCGCCGAGACGTCCGCGTCGGACCTCGCCGCCCTCATGGTGGGCGAGACGCAGCGCGCCTCCAGCACCGAGGCCCAGGCGAGCACCGCCGCGAGTCCCGCGGGCGAGGTGCTGCTCGAGGCCCAGGGACTCCAGGCCCGGGGCGACAACGGACAGCCGGCGCTGCGCGGCGTGGACCTCACGGTGCGGGCGGGCGAAATCGTCGGCATCGCGGGTGTGGACGGCAACGGACAGCGCGAGCTCGCCGAGGTGCTCACGGGCCTGCGGGCGCTGACGTCCGGCCAGGGCACGCTGCTGGGCCGCAAGCTGACGGGACTCACGCCCGCGGAGGCTCGCGCGCGAGGCGTGGGCCATGTCCCCGAGGACCGGCTGCGCCGCGCGGTGGTGAAGGCGCTGAGCGTCGAGGAGAACGTGGCGCTGGGCCGGCACAACCAGCCGCCCTTCGCGCGAGGCCCGTGGATTGACTTCAAGGGGCGCCGGGAGCGCGCCACGGAGCTGCTCGCCGCCTTCGACGTGCGCCCTCCGGAGCCGACGCTGCCCCTGCAGGCCCTGTCGGGTGGCAACCAACAGAAGGTCGTGGTGGCGCGGGAGCTGGACGCGAAGCCTCGGCTGCTGGTGGTGGTGCAGCCCACGCGCGGCCTGGACATCGGCGCGGTGGCGCAGGTGCACGCGCGGCTGCGCGAGGCCCGTGCACAGGGCACGGGCGTGGTGCTGGTGTCACTGGACCTGGAAGAAGTGCTGGCCCTGGCGGACCGGGTCTACGTGCTCTTCGAGGGCCGCGTGACGGGCGAGTTCACCCGTCCGGACTACGACGAGCGGGAGCTGGGACGACGCATGCTGGGAGCGGAGCAGGGCCATGGGTGAGCGCACGAGGCAGGCCCTGCCATCGGTGCTGTCGGTGCTGTTGTCGCTGGGGGTGTGCTGGCTGCTCATCGCCCTGTCGAAGGACGCGGAGGGCTTCACCACCGCCACCGCGGCCTATCTCCAGATGCTCTGGGGCGGCGTGGGCGACTGGCCCCGCTACCTCGAAGGCGCCGCCGCCACCGTCCTCACCCGTCCCCTGGGCGAGGCCGCGATGAAGGCCGCGCTGCTCACCTTCACCGGCCTGTCGGTCGCGGTGGCCTTCAAGGTGGGCCTGTTCAACATCGGCGCGCAGGGGCAGATGATCCTGGGCGCGCTCGCGGCCGCGGTGGTGGGCGCGCACGTGGCGTTGCCCGCGCCCCTGCACATCCCGGCGGCGCTCTTGGGCGCGGCCGTGGCTGGGGGCGCGTGGGCGGGAATCGCCGCCGTGCTTCGGCTCTACCGAGGCGTGCACGAGGTCATCTCCACCATCATGCTCAACTGGGTGGCGCTGCGGCTGGTGGACAACTGGCTCGTCGTGGGCCCGCTGCGCGGCGTCGCGGAGGCAGGCGCCTCCATCACCGGCACCGCGGAGATCCACCCCACCGCGCAGCTGCCCAGGCTCCTCGGCGATGTCTCGCGCCTCAACCTGGGTTTCGTCCTGGCGGTGCTCGCCGCCGTCGCGGTCTGGGCGTGGCTGACGCGCACCCGCTCGGGCTTCGAGACGCGCGCGGTGGGCCTCGGTGACGAGGCCGCTCGCGCCGCCGGCATCCCCGTGACACGACGCGCGGGGTTCGCCATGACGCTGGCGGGTGCGCTCGCGGGCCTCGCGGGCGCGGTGCTCGTGCTGGGCACCGAGGGACGCTACCCGGGCACGCTGGGCGCGCCCTATGGCTTCGACGGCATCGCCATCGCGCTCATCGGAAACAACCACCCGCTGGGCGTGGGCGCCGCGGCCCTCTTCTTCGGCGTGCTGCGCGCGGGCGGCACGCGCATGCAGTTGCTCGACGTGCACAAGAGCTTCCCCGAGCTCATCCAGGGCCTGGCGCTGCTCTTCGTCGCCGGCCGTCTCATCTGGCTGGCGGTGCTGCGCAAGCGCAACGCCTCCGCCCCCGTGCCGGCCGCGCCCCCTGCCCCGGCCGCGCAGGTGCCCCATGCTTGAAATCATCCACCGGCTCCTGTTCGCCACGCTGGACGCCGCCCCCGCGCTCGTCTTCGCCGCCCTGGGCGCGGTGCTCTCCGAGCGCGCGGGCGTGGTGGCCGTCGGCATGGAAGGGATGATGCGCACGGGCGCCTTCTGCGCCGCGGTGGCCGCGCTCGTCATGCCCACGCCCCTCGCCGTGGGCATGGGCATGCTCGCGGGCGCGGGACTGGCCGCGGTGCATGGCTTCCTGTGCATCCGCTGGCGCTCGGACCAGGTGGTGTCCGGCATCGCGCTCAACCTGGTGGCCCTGGCCGGAGGCACCTTCCTCCTGGAGACCCACTTCGGCCCCAACGGAACGCCGCCTATCCAACAGCTCGGCACGTGGGAGCTACCGGGCCTGTCCTCCGTGCCGGTGCTCGGCGCGCTCTCCGGCCACGCCGCGCCCACCTATCTGGCACTTGTCCTTCCGTTGCTGTTGCAAGCCCTGCTGACCCGCACGCCCCTGGGCCTGCGCCTGCGCGCGGTGGGCGACAAGCCCCACGCGGTGGCCACCCTTGGACTCTCCGTCCCCGCCCTCCGGTGGGGCGCGGTGTTGGGCAGCGGACTGCTGGCGGGCCTGGGCGGCGCGGTGCTCTCCACCACGGTGCTGGACCGCTTCGAGCAACACACGCCCGCGGGCCTGGGCTTCATGGCCCTGGCCGCCATGGTGTTCGGCCGGTGGACCCCCCTGGGCGCCTTCCTCGCGGCGGCGTTCTTCGCCTTCGGCAACGCGCTGCGAATCGGCCTGGCCTCCAGTTCGCCAGCCCTCCTGGACCTCGTCCCCCAGGGCGTCTTGCTGGCCCTGCCCTACGTCCTCACCCTCCTCGTCCTCACCCTCCAAGGGCAGCGCAACAGCACCCCCGCCGCACTCGGGGTGCCATACGAGCAAGAGTCCCGCTGAGGACCGCCCCCACCAATTGGGTCATTTTGAACCCGGGTATGGATTGATTCCTGGTCACAACCGACCCCAAGATGTCAAAAGGCCAACGCCCATGGGGTCGCGCGCCGGGGAAAGATGACGGTCCAACCCCTTGCCGTTATTGGGGTGTTCTCCGGGTTTCTCCAGGATTAAGACACAGGGCGTCGGACTCCGCGACGGCACGCGCCTCGCATGGGCTCAAAGCGTCGGGCCGCGCCGGAACGGAAGAAGGCCAGCGGGGAGGCCTCAGCCATTCTGACGCATGGTCCGTAGGGACTCCTTGTGAATCCGGGCCCGGTCGGTCCGGTCAACATGGCGGGGTGGGTGATGCTGGAGACGACGGGAACGACCGAGACGTACCGCCCCCGCGTGTTGGCGGTGGACGTGGAATCCGAGGGCATGGAGCGGCTGTGCTCCATCCTGGCCCCGGCGGGCTACGACGTGCTGCCCGCGCGTGGAGAGGAGGCGCGTCAAGCCGCGGACCTCGTGTTGTTGGACGTGAAGCAACCAGGGACGGACGGACTGGCGGCCTATCGCCGGCTCCAGGCGGAGCTGGGTGTGCCGTCGGTGCCCGTGCTGATGCTGACGCGCCGGGCGGACCGCCAGCTGCGCCGACAGGTGCTCGAGGCGGGCGTCGACGACGTGCTGACCACTGAGCCGCTTGATCCGCTGGAGCTCAAGGTCCGCGTGCACACGCTGCTGGAGCTCAAGGCCCACCGCGAGCGCGGGGGCGAGCGCGCCGAGGAGCTGCTGGACCCGCGCGCCCGCTGGGTGGAGATGGAGCGGCTGGCGCGGGTGGGCACGCTGGCGGCGGACGTGGCGCAGAACCTGGACCACATCAGCGCGGGCCTCCAGCAGGCGCTGGGGCACGTGCGCGAGCGCGCCAAGCAGGGCCTGCCGCCGGATGCGGAAGAGCTCAAGAAGCTGGGCGTGGCCGGGGAGCAGATGCGGCTGTACGGCCAGCACCTGCTGTCGCTGGGCCCCACCAACCCCAAGGACATCCAGCGCTTCGACCTGCGGGATCTGGTGCCCGGCGTGGTGGAGCGGATGCGCGACAACGGCCGGCTGGGCTCCGCCGAGGTGACGGTGCTCCTGCCGGAGGACCCCATCGCGGTGGTGTTCAACCGCCGCCAGCTGGAGCAGGTGGTGACGGAGCTGCTCGCCAACGCGGCGCAGGCGGTGGAGGACGTGAAGGACCGTCCGCACCGGATTCACGTCGGCGTGGAGATGCCGGACATGTTCGGGGACTTCGGCCCGCGCCTGTTCGTGAAGGACACGGGCATCGGCATCTTCGAGGACGAGCTGCAGGCCGTCTTCGAGCCGTACTACACGACCAAGCCGCCGGAGAAGGGCGCCGGACTGGGCCTCACCGTCGCTCGCGCCCTGGTGGAGTCCATGGGCGGCAAGCTGACGGTGCAGAGCCGGGTCAACCTGGGCAGCACCTTCACGGTGGAGCTGCCCGAGCAGACGTCCTCCTGGTAGCTAGAACCGGTAGGCGACGCCGAAGAGGGCCTCCATGGCGAACTCGCTGTCATCCCAGTCGGGGATGAGAGCGGGTCCCATGCGGAGGTTGAAGTTCACCGCCACGCGGCTGTCGATGAAGTACTCCAGTCCGCCTCCCACGAGGATGGGGATGACGGGACCGATGCCCTCCCCGAAGTAGACGTGGAAGGGCATGTCGATGCCCACGTTCACCATCAGCGCGCTGGTGACGGGGATGCCCACCACGAAGGCGACCGGCAGGGCCAGGCCCACGTCGGTGTCATGGTCGTTGAAGTAGAAGAAGGGGCCCGGCTGGAACGTGAGCGCGAAGGCCACGTTGTTCGCCTTCGCCAGCTCCAGCCGCAGCCAGCCCTGCAGCTTGATGCCAGGCGCGGTGTGGCGAACCCAGCCCTCGCGGCCCCAGTTGAAGCTGAACTTGCCGCCCACATCCAGGCGCTCCGAGCTCCCATGGAGCACGCCCAGCGTGAGGCCGGGCCAGCCAATCTGGCCGGAGAAGGCGGTGTTGCCACTGCCCAGCGTGTCGGCGGCGAGGATGGACCACCCCTGCCCCCGCGCGAGGGCGGAGCCAGGAAGGGCCAGCAAGCAGGCGAGGAGGATTCCAGGAACGAGGCGCTTCACACGTTTCCTTTCGACAGGGGCCCCGCGGACACAGGGCCAGGGTCTAAACGACATCCTGAAGAGTGAATCAGGACTCAGGTGGGTTGTCCGCGCTCACGAGCGAGCGCGATGAAGGCATCGATGAAGGCCGCCAGCCGGGTCTCCGCGCGCTCACGGGCGCGGGCCAGGGGCTCGCCTTGAGCGGGGGTCTCCTTCCGCTCGAAGTAGTATTTGATCTTCGGCTCGGTGCCGGACGGGCGGAGCGTCACGCGGCCACCGCCCTCCAGCTCGAGGGCCAGCACGTTGGATGGAGGCAGGCCCTGCACGCCGCGCTGGTAGTCCAGCACGGCCCGCACCGCCTCGCCGCCGATGTGCGAGGGCGGACGGGCGCGGAAGGCATCCATGATGCCGCGGATGGCCTGGGCACCCGCGGAGCCCGGCAGCGTGACGTTGCGCTGAGCGCCGACGTAGAGCCCGTGGCGGCGCTGAATCTCCTCCAGGTAGCCCAGCACGGTGGTGCCCCGCGATTCGCACCACGCGGCCAGGTCCGCCATGACGAGCGCCGCGCCGACGCCGTCCTTGTCCCGCGTCACGGTGCCAGCGGTGTAGCCCAGCGCCTCCTCGTAGCCGAAGACGAACTGGGTGCCCTCGGAGCGCTCGCGCTCCAGCGCGCGGTTGGCGATCCACTTGAAGCCCGTGAGCACCTCGTCGTACGCGGCGCCCAGCGAGCGGGCGATGTCCCCCAACTGCGTCGACGAGACGATGGTGGTGACGACGTGCGGACGCGCGCGCTGCGTGGACTGCGTCAGCAGGTAGTGGCCCAGGAGCACGCCCACCTCGTTGCCGGTGAGCATGCGCAGGCCGCCGCCCGACTCGCGCGCCATGACGGCCAGCCGGTCCGCGTCCGGGTCATTGGCGAGCACCAGGTCGGCCTTCACGCGCTCGGCGGTGGCGCGCGACAGGTCCATCGCACCGGGCTCCTCCGGGTTGGGGAAGCGCACGGTGGGGAAGCGCCCGTCCGGCATGTGCTGCTCGGCCACGGGCGTGAAGCGCGGGAAGCCGGCCTCGCGCAGGGCCCGCTCCGCCCAGACGCCGCCCACGCCGTGCATCGCGGTGTAGACGATGGACAACGTCTCGGAGCCCCGCTTGTACACGCGCAGCCCGAGGATGGCGCGCAGGTAGTCCTCGCCCAGCGCGTCAGGGATGTCCCGCCACAGCCCCTTCTCCTTCGCCTGCGCCACCGTCAGGAGCGGCACGCGGTTGGCGGCCTCCACCTTCGCGATGGCGGCGGCGATGCCCGTGTCGTGCGGCGGGATGATCTGGGCGCCGTTACCCCAGTAGACCTTGTAACCGTTGTACTCGGGTGGATTGTGGCTGGCCGTCACCATGATGGCCGCGGCGGCGCCCAGGTGGAGGCACGCGTAGGCGGTGAGCGGCGTGGGGACGGGCAGCGGGAAGACGTGGGCGGGGATGCCCTCGGCGGCGAGCACCGCGGCGGTGTCCTCCGCCAGCTCCGCGCTCAACCGGCGCGCATCCCGGCCCACCACCACTCCGCGCGTGGTGGCATCCGGCACGTGCTCTTTCAGGTAGCGCGCCAGCCCCGCGCTCGTGCGCCGCACGACGGCGCGGTTCATCCGGTTGGGCCCCGCGCCCAGCACGCCCCGAAGGCCCGCGGTGCCGAACTCCAGGTCTCCCGAGAAGCGGTCCGCCAGCTCCGCCATGTCGCCCTGGGCCAGCAGCCGGGCCAGCTCCTCGGCGGTCGCGGGGTCCGGGTCCGCCAGGCGCCACGCCTCCGCTCGCTCTCTCAGTCCGGTGTCGTTCATGGAGCTTCGAAGCCTCGTGCAATCTGGGGCGCTCGGGTGGCCCGAGCGCACGTGGTTTTCAGGTGTAGTCCGTGAGCTTGCGGCGCGTGGCGCGGCCCTTCGGCGCGTCCTTGCCACCCTGGCACGTCACGCACAGCTCCGCGTAGGGCATGGCCCGCAGCCGGCCGAGCGGAACCTCATCCCCGCACTCCTCGCAGTCGCCGAAGGAGTCCGGGTCATCGCGCAGCTTCGCCAGCGCCTTGAGGACGCGCGCCAGCACGCCCTCCTGGTTCCGGTTCCGGTTGGAGGCGATGGCCTGCATCATCTCGTTGAGGGGTTGCTCGTCCTCATCGCCGCCGATGCGCGCGTCATCGGTGCGGTTGGGTTCGATTCTCGCGGGCGCCTTCTCCGTCAGCTCGGAATGCAGCGCCAGGAGCAGCCCCTTGAGCTCGTCTCGCTGTTTGGCGTTCATGTCGGAGGGGCCCGTCAGTACTTCGCGGTGGAGACCTGGCCGGTGACGATGGCCACCGACGCGGACGCACCCAGGCGGTTGGCGCCCGCACGCACCATCTTCATCGCGTCCTCGGCGGAGCGGATGCCGCCGGACGCCTTCACGCCCACGTCCTCGCCCACCACCCGGCGCATCAGCGCCACGTCCTCCGCCGTCGCCCCGCCTCCGTTGAAGCCCGTGGACGTCTTCACGAACGCGGCGCCCGCGGCCTTCGACAGCACGCAGGCGATGACCTTCTCCTCGTCGTTGAGCTGCGACGTCTCCAGGATGACCTTCACCGGCACCGGGCCACACGCCTCCACCACGGCGGCGATGTCCCGGTGCACCAGCGCATAGTCCCGCGACTTGAGCGCGCCGATGTGGACGACCATGTCGATTTCACGCGCCCCGGCGGCGATGGCCTCGCGGGCCTCGAACGCCTTGGCCGACGACAGCGCCGCGCCCAGGGGGAAGCCCACCACGGCGATGGGCACGGTGGAGGAGCCCGCCAGCACCTGGGCCGCGGTGGCCACGTGCGAGCTGTTCACGCACACCGTCGCGAAGCCGTGCTGCCGGGCTTCCTCGGCCAGCTTCACCACGTCCTCGGCGCGAGCCTCGGGCTTGAGTAGCGTGTGGTCGATGTACGGCGCCAGGTCCGCGGCGGTGCGGAGGGAGGCCGGGTCCACGCGGCCCATCGAGGGACGTGGTGCGGGGGGAGTGGAGGCCGCTTCCCGGGCACCCTTCCACCCATGCAGGTGGCGGCGGGCCTGGTCGGCGATGTCCTCGACGAACTTGAAGAGGTCCTCGGAGTCGGACATGGCGCCCGAATAGCCCACTTCGCGGCCCTCGGGAAGCGCGCGAGCGACCCGTACGTTTCCCGCTCGCACCACAGGTGCCGAGGGTGGGACCGTGGCTGTAGAGTCCACCTGTGATGTTCCGCCTCCGGCTGTTCAGCCTCCTCGTCCTTCTGCTTGCCGCGCTGCCAGGCTTCGCCGCGAGCCCTCCCTCCCCCGCTCCCGTTGCGCTCGGGCAACCGCTCACGGTGCATTTCTTCGACGTGGGCCAAGGTGACGCGGCCCTCGTCATCTCCCCCACCGGCAAGACGGTGCTCATCGACGGGGGTCCCCCCGAGGCTCGGGAGCGGCTCACCGCTCGAATCAAGGAGCTGGTGAAGGGGCCGCTGGACATGCTCATCCTCACCCATCCGCACCTCGACCATCTGGGTGGGCTCATCTCGGCGGTGCGTGCCGTGGGCGCCCGGCGCTTCATGGACCCGGGCTTCAACCATCCCAGTGAGGCGTACCGGGACCTGCTCGACTTCGTGGGCGACAACGTCGGCCAGGTGATGACGCCCGAGCCGGGCCCCACCAGTGCGAACGGCATGCTCACCATCGGCCTGGGAGACGGTGTCGCCCTCACCGTGCTCTGGCCGCGCATGCCCAAGGAGCCCTTCCTCGTGGGCACGCGCTCGGACGCGAACTCCAACTCCATCGTCCTGCGGCTGACCTACGGGAAGACGGCGTTCCTGCTCGTCGGCGACGCGGAGCCGGACACGGAGGCCGCGCTGCTCCAGCGCTCGCTGAACCTCACGGCCACCGTGCTGAAGGTCGCCCATCACGGCGGCAAGCACTCCTCCACCGCCGCGTTCCTCGCGGCGTCGAAGCCGCAGGCCGCCGTCATCTCCGTGGGCGCGAAGAACGACTACGGACACCCCGCACCGGAGACCCTGGCGCGGCTGGCGGACGTCGGGGCCCATGTGCTGCGCACGGACCAGGAAGGTGAAGTGGTCGCCGCCAGCGATGGCCAGTCGGTCACGCTGAGGACCCATGCCGGCACGGGGGCGCTGCTGGTGCTCACCGGCAATGTGGACCCGAGCCCCGTGACGTCCTCACCCGCCACCGTCACCCCTGTCCGCCCGGGACGCCCCGGAGCCGCCGCGCCGCCGCCGCGGGGTGAGACAGGACGCGCGCCCAAGGCGTCCCCCGAGGACTCCGGCACGAGTCAGTACGTGGGGCTCAAGGGCAGCAAGGTGTTCCACCGTGAGACGTGCTCCACGCTGAAGCGTTCCAAGTCAGAACGTACGCTCTACCCGAACCGCGAAGCCGCCCTGCGCGAGCGTCGCCCCGCCGAGGATTGTCACCCATGAGCCCGCGCCTTCTCGCCCTGTTGGGGACCTTGTGGGTCCTGGGGGCCTGCCGGGATTCGAAGCCGGAAGCGGCCGCGCCGCCAGCCACCGAGGCCAAGCGCCTGTTCGGCGCCGCGCCGGATGGAAAGCTGCACGTCTACTTCTTCGATGTGGGCCAAGGCGACGCGGCCCTCATCGTCTCCCCCAAGGGGACCACGGTGCTGGTGGACTCCGGCCCGCAGAGCGCCGCCGCCCATCTGGTGAACCGCCTTCCGGAGCTGCTCGTCCGGCCGCTGGACCTGGTCATCCTCACGCACCCGCACGTGGACCACCACGGGGCGCTCGATGCCGTCCTGCGCCGGGTGGGCGCTCGCCAGCTCATGGAGCCCCAGGTTCCGGGGACGCCGCCCGCCTATGACCAGATGCTCACGGACATCAGCGCGCGCCAGATTCAGGTCGTCTCCCCCGCACCGCCCACCTCGACGCCCAACGCACCCCAGCGCATCAACCTGGGCGACGGGGTGTCGCTGACCATCCTCTGGCCCCGCGCCCCCGCCGAGCCCTTGCTGGACGCACCCGAGACGGCGCTCGAGGCCAACTCCATCGTCCTTCGCTTGTCGTACGGCGAGACGTCGGTGCTCTTCATGGGGGACGCGCTCGCGCAGACGGAGGAGTACCTGCTCGCGCGCGAGGTCCCGCTCAAGTCCACGCTGCTCAAGGTGGGGGCCCATGGCCTCCCTGGCGCCACCACCGCGCCCTTCCTCGCGCGAGTGGGGGCGCGTGCCGCCGTCATCTCCGCGGGCAAGGGCAACGCCTTTGGAGCGCCCGCCCCCGCCACGTTGGAGCGGATGAAGGCGGCCCACGTCCAGGTGTTCCGCACCGACGTGGACGGCGAGGTGCAGGTGGTCAGCGATGGCCAGTCGCTGGTCGTCTCGCCCCAGCGCCTGCCTCGTGGGACGCCCACGGACACGCACTACACGCACGCGGGCCAGGGCCCCACGCCGGAGCCGGACTTCTGGGCCGGCAAGCCCGCGCCCTCGAAGAAGGCGCCAGAGGAGCCCGCCGCGCCACCTCCCGAGGCGCCCGCACCCGCGCCCGCGCCTCCAGTGGCGGCCGCCAAGGAGAAGGAGAAGGGAGACACGAAGAAGTACACCGGGCCTTACGTGGCCAGCCGGAAGCGGCCGCTCTTCCACATCCCGAACTGCGATGGCGCGAAGAAGATCCACGCCGAGAACCTCATCACCTACAAGACGCGTGAAGAGGCCGCTCGCGAACGGCGCCCCGCCCAGGACTGCAACCCATGACGAAGCACACCCAGGCGCCGCAGCAGGCCACGCTCGACCGCATCGAGGACGACGTCGCGGTGCTCGTCGTGGACGGGCGCGAGGTGACGAAGCCTCTCGCTTCGCTCCCCTCGGGAGTCCGCGAGGGGGACGTGCTCGACCTGGAGACGTTGACGGTCAATCCCGAGGCCACCGAGATGCTGCGCGGGCAGGTCCGCGCTGCCCGGCAGCGGGCGAAGAAGGGGAAGACCCCGCCTCCTGGAGACTTCGACCTCTAGGTGCGCTGCCCTGGGTCCACGCTCAGGGCGAATTGCCCACGGTCAGCCTCGCCCCGAGCACAACGGAAGTGCTCAGGCTGGGGAGGACTCCGTGACTTCGCACTCCCGACAGCTCCCAGGGAGGTGAAACCAGGGACACTGTCCGCGAGCTACCGCGCGGAGCGCGCGATGGGAATCTCCATGCGCGCTCCCCTCGGTCCAGGCCCGAGACGTGCTGCCCACGGTCAGCCTCGCCCTGAGCACGACGGAAGTGCTCAGGCTGGAGAGGACTCGTGACTACGAGCTCCAGACAACCCCTGGGGAATGAACCCCAGGGGCACTGTCCACGAACTACCGCGCGGAGAGCGCGATGGGAATCTCCAGGTCGACGTCCTCGCCCTTGAAGCTGGAGAAGACCATCCCCTTCGCCTGGTCCCGGATGCAGGTGCCCACGGGGTTCGCGGCGGCGTTCAGGTCCTTGCGGCTGAACGTGGTGGCCTTCACCGCGCCGGACGTCCCCACTGTCGCGGTGAGCGTCACGTTGCCCCCCTTGAACGAAGGATTGCGGCGAAGCTCCTGCGCGACACAGTCGCGGAACGCGGCCTGCTTCTCATTGACCACGCGCTCCACTTCCTCGTCGGAGGGCCCACCCACCTCGTCCTCGCCAGCGGGCGCTTCCGCGCCTTCGCCCGCCTGAGGCGCGGCGGCCTGCTTCTCCGTGCCCTCGGCGGGAGCCGGCTTCTCCGTCTCACCCTCCGCCGCGGGCGCGGCCTTCTCTTCCGAAGGCGCGCCAGCCTCACCCTCTCCGGCAACGGGCTGCTTCGGCGCCGCGGGCTGCTCGTCGGGGGCGGGGGCGGGCGGAGGCTTCGCCGTGGGAACCGGCGCGGGCTTCCCAGCCATCTGGTCGCTCAGCGCGGCCATCCCCGCGCCCGAGAAGATGGAGCGCTCCACCACCTGGCCGGAGGCATCCAGCGCCTTCACGCGCAAGGGCATGATGCCCGTCGCATCCAGCGCGAACGCGGCGCCCAGGGGGACAACGATGAGCAGCAGGAGCACGAGGGCGACGACCTTCCCCTTCGAGCCTCCGCCACTCTTCGTGCTCACCTTCTTGCTCTTGCCACTCTTCGCCGCGTTGCGCGTCGAGGACGTCCGCGCCGGAGGAGCCTCGTCCTCCTCGTCATCACGCGCCGCCGCGAGCGGATCCTCCTGCGGCACACCATCGTCCGACTCCCCCTTCTCGGGCAGGTCCAGGTCGGAGAACAGCTCGTTCAACGGAGCCGCCGACGCCGCGGGCGCGCCACCTCGCCGCGACGAGGGCTGCGGCTGGTTCCGAGGGTCGGGCTCCCCGAAGTACGTCGTGTCCGGGTCCTCCTCGGGCACCCACTGGCGCTGGGCGGGAGCCTCGGGCTCCTCCTCCGGCGGCAGCTGGGGCTCGGGCTCCGGCTCGGGCGTGAAGCGCTGCTCGGGCTCCTGGTAGGACGGCTGCGGCTCCGGCTCGCGACGGGTCGGCGCGCTCTTCGCGGCACGCGCGGGAGGAGCCTCCGCCACGGGAGGAGGAGGCGGCGGTGGCTCCGGCGCGGCAACCGGGGCGAACAGCCCGGCCAGCTCCGGCACATCCGCGCCGCGCTTCCAGTCCGCCATGCCCTGCTGCCAGAAGAAGCTCCGGCCGCTGATGGTGCCCGTGGCCACGAGCTCTCGGAGCGCCCCTTCGTCCAGCGGGCCCTCCTGCTTGTTGCGCACCATCACGAACCACGGAGAGCCCGTGGCGCGCAGCGGTGCCGCACGTGTCGGCTCATCATCCCAGGGCGTCTGGAGCGCCGCGGGTGGGGCCTTGTCGAGGGCAGGCGAGGACGCCACCGGCGCGGGTGCGGCACTCGCGGCGGGCTCGGCCAAGGAGCGCTCTTGCGCTCTCAGCCGCTCCACGTCCGCGAGCGACACCACGCGGGTGCTTTCCTCTTCGGCGGGTCCTTCGACGGTGATGACGTTCTGGCAGTTCTTGCAACGGACCTTGACCGTTTTGCCGCGGACTTTTTCGTCCGCAATGGAGTACCGCTTCTGGCAATTGTCGCAGGTGAAGTTCAAGGGGAGCGTCCGGCTCGCTGAGGGGAGACGAGGTCCGGGATGCTACCGCTAGAATTCTCCGGCGCAAACCATCGGTTGACTCCGTCGTGCGGCCCAACTATGGAGCCGCCCTCTCCCACTGTCTTCTCTCGCCTTATTTCAGAAGGTGGCGAATGTCGGCGAAGGACCTCGGATCGAAATTCGTCTGCTTCAAGTGCCAGACGAAGTTCTACGACATGAAGAAGCCTGACCCGCTGTGCCCCAAGTGTGGCGCGGACCAGCGGGAAAGCCCTGCCCTCAAGCCTCAGCCCGAGGGCCGCCGCGGCCGTCTGGCCGCTCCCAAGGTCATCGAGCCTATCGAGCCCGAGGAGCCAGCACCGAGCAACGAGGAGGAAGAAGAAGACCTCGACTCGTTCGATGAGGACGAGAGCGCGGCTGCTGAGTCCGAAGAAGACGAAACCTAGTTCCTGCTGGGGTTCGCATGGACTCCCTGGCCAACGCCGGGAGTCCCGTGGCTTCGGGTGTCCTCACGAAGCCACACTTCACGGAGCGCCCCTTCGACTGGGGCGCCTCCAGACTTCCCTTACGACTGGTGTGTTCCGCTCAGGTCCCCGTCGACGCCGGAGTCAGCTCCGACAGCGCGCGGCGGATCTGCTCGTAGAGCCCAGGTCCCATCTCCTGCATCCCCACCGGGCGCACGCTCTTGCGAGACGCCTCGGGTCCATGGTGCGCCGGGTTCGTCAGAGCTGATCGCTTCTTGGCCTGTTGCATCATTCGGCCCCCCTCTCTTGTTGATACGCACCACTACCGTAACAATTTTTCCGTTGCAGCGGAAAACGAATCCAGTCGTCCACGTCTCAACTCCTAGAACGTGTAGCGAACAAATCCTTTGAGGGGATTCGGCGCGGCGGACTGGAGGGACGGGCTACTTGAGCTCGGAGACCGTCCAATCCTGTGTCACCTCGACGCGCTCTCCGGCCCGGACATTCACGGTCCGCTCCACTGGAGGGAGCCGCTCGTGCCAGAAGACGAGGGTATGGGTGCCTTCGGGGACCTCCATCCGGAAGCCTCCGTCGGCACGGGTGGTGGTGAAGTACCCATGGTCGAAGGTGCGCACCACGGCCCGCATCCATGGATGGATGTCGCAGTGGATGGGCAGCATGCCGGGCTGTGCGGGCAGCGGCCGGCGCGTGGTCATTCCATCCAGGGGCATGGCCACGTTGAAGTAGGAACGATTGGAGCCGGAGGCCGCGCGCACGTTGTGGACCAGGGGGTCCGAGTTGCGCAGCGTCAGCGTCGTCCCGGCGAGGGCGGCCAGGACGGGAGGCTCGTAGAGGCACTTCTTCTGGTCCAGCACCGGGTCGGCGGGGGGCGTCGCGGGGGGCGGGAGCCCGGCGCCGGACTTGAGGGACACCACCGTGTAGGCCAGGGCCCCTTCGGCGCCGACGACGAGGGTGCGGTCTTCCGCCTGCTCGCCACAGACGGAGACGACCGTGCCCGTGGTGGGCGACAAGGTAGGGGCTGGAGGGTTGCCCGCAAGGCGGACCTTCCCCTCGAGGGTGCCCCACTTCACGTCGGCCGGAGGGCGCGCGGCCGAGGGCGCCGGCGTGGCGGGGGCCGGGGGAGCGGGCGTCTCGCGACAGGCGGAAACGAGCGCGAGCAGGAGCAGCGGGCGGAAGAAAGGGGCGCGGAGCACGCGTCCCGTCTAACGGGTGCGTGAAGCTCTTTCAAATGGCGGATGACGGTCCGAGGGCTCGGGGGATGACTCCGGGTCCATTTGGGCGTTGGACCCCCATCATCCTTGTTGGTACAAGAGCGCGCGGCCGTACACGGTGCGGCTCTGTGGGAGGCAGCAACTTTGCGGGAGAAATTGAAGGCGCTGGCGGAGCTTCAGAATGTGGACCTGGAGGTCGCATCGCTCCGGAAGGCCGCGGATGTCCACCCCCGTCAGATTGCCGAGCTGGAGCGGGAGCTGGGTGTGGCTCGCAGCGCCATCGAGGCTGAGCGCGCGCGGGTCGCCGACAAAGAGCGGCAGAAGACGCAGCTCGAGCAGAACATCGTCGACGAGAAGGACAAGGTGAAGAAGTGGGAGGCGCGCCTGAGTGAACAGCGCTCCACCCGCGAGTACTCCGCCCTGGCCCGCGAAATCGATATCGCCAAGAAGGCCAACCTGACGATGGCCGAGGAACAGGTGGAGCTGACGAAACAGCTCGGCCAGGACCGCGAAGCCCTCAAGGGGAAGGAGGCCGACTTCTCGACGAAGCAGCAGGGCCTGTCCGCACGGATGGGTGAGCTGCGCGGGAAGCTGGGCGAGGCCGAGGCGCAGGTGAAGGCGCTCGAGGGTCGTCGCGCGGGTGTGGCGGGAAGCGTGGATGCCACGCTGCTGCGTCGCTACGACGTGGTGCGGAAGAAGAAGCTTCCCGCACTGGTCGGCGTGGTTGCGGGCACCTGCCAGGGCTGCAACATGAACGTGCCGCCGCAGCTCTACAACAACCTGCGCACGTCGCTCGGCACCGACATCTGCCCGTCCTGCAACCGCATCATCTACGCGGTGGAAGCACTCCAGGAAACTCCCGCGGCCGCGAAGTAGGCCGCCGCGATGCCCCCGCCGTCCATCGTCGACATCCTCCGTCACATCGCGCGCGAGGAGCCCCTTTCGTCGACGGTTCGCACCTTCCGCGGCTTGACGCGGGAGCGGCTGGGGCAGCTTCTCGACGAAGCCGCCACCCGTCTGGACCCCGCCTCGAAGGCCGAGGACCGGGCGGCGGCCGTCTCGCCCTCCTCCGCTGCCCCAGCGGAGCGCTCCTCTCCTTCCGAATCCCTGGGCCGGGTGCGCGTCTATTCAGACGGCGCCGCCCGGGGCAATCCCGGCCCCGCTGGCGCGGGCGCGGTGGTGACGGACGCCGAGGGCCAGGTGCTTGCCCGGCTGGGCCGCTTCCTGGGAACCCAGACGAACAACACCGCCGAGTACCAGGGCCTGCTCCTGGGACTGCGGCACGCGAAGTCGCTGGGGGCTCGCGAGGTGGACGTCTACGCGGACAGCGAGCTGCTCATCCGGCAGCTCGGCGGGCAGTACCAGGTGAAGAGCGCCACGCTGAAGCCGCTGTTCGACGAGGCGAGGAAGCTGCTCGCCGCCTTCGCCCGGGTGCGGCTGCACCACATCCCCCGCGCGAAGAACGGCGAGGCGGATGCGATGAGCAACCGCGCCATCGACGAACGCATGTAACCGGACGCGTCCGGCCTCCCTCCCCTGCTTCCGGCGTCCCCTGGAGTGGACCGACGTCCCGAGCCTGTTGTAAGGGGCAGGAGTCGGAGTGGCTCAGATGAACGCCGGCCACTGCAGTCATGGGTGGCGGGAGGAAAGTCCGGGCTCCATAGGGCAGGGTGCTGGCTAACGGCCAGTCGAGGCGACTCGCAGGAAAGTGCCACAGAAAACAGACCGCCCGTTCCGCAAGGGGCGGGTAAGGGTGAAACGGTGCGGTAAGAGCGCACCGCGCCCGGGGTGACTCGGGCGGCACGGTAAACCCCACCTGGAGCAAGAGCCAATAGGAGCGTGTCCCCGCCGTCCGGGGGACAAGGATTGCCCGTCCCATGCGCTCGGGTTGCTCGCTGATGAGGCCCCTGGGCAACCAGGGCCCTAGATGAATGTTCATCACCCATCCCGAAAGGGGTGGGGACAGAACTCGGCTTACGAGCCACTCCGACGCTTTTCCCTCATCCCCTCCCGGGCCCGCCGCGCATCACTGCGCCACGGGCACCTGTGCGAGCAGGATGCGGTTGCGGCCGTCATTGCGGACCTGGTCCGGATTGGTCAGCGCCAGACGCGAGTCCGTCCTCGGGTCCCACAGCCCCAGCCAGATGTTGAGCGCCTTCGGGCTCTCATTCGAGGGGATGTAGATGGAGAACTCGTCCTTCACCGTCTCCCCGGGCTTCCACTGGGACGTGGGCAACAGGCCGTTCGCCGGCTTGTGGTCCACGTTCATCCGCTCCATGCGCCCGCCCACGTCCTCGACGTGGACGAAGATGAGGTAGTCCTCCTCCAGGGTGTCCAACACCTTGAAGTAGACCGTGACGGTGGCCCGCTCACCGGGCGTCAGCCGTCCGGGCTGGACGGTGGCGGCGACCAGCTCCACCTTGCGACCCAGGTTGGCGCCGTTGCGCACGGACAGCGGGGGAATCTGGGTGACGGTGGCGGCGCGCCGCTGCTCGGGGCTCGTGCCCCCGGGGGCCTCGACGATGCAGGCACTGCCCAGCAGGAGGACCGACGAAAGCACGACGGTGGGGAGCTTGAAGCGCATGGCCCGCCGGTTCTACTCGGCCACGGGCGCTGCATCCACCGGCGTGTTGGTGTATGCGGAGCCGCGCATATGAAGACGCCCAACGCCCTCGACGCCCTGGCCGCGCAGGTGCCGCCCGCCCCCTCCCCCGCTCCCAGTGGGGAAACCTCGCAGCCGGGGACGGGCACGCCCCCCTCGGACGGCTTCTCCGCGAACGACGCGGTGGGCATCGGCGGCGCCGCCCTCTTCGTCCTGCTGATGGTGCTCGCGGCCCGCAAGCTCTTCTTCCGCAAGCGCGCGCCCGAGCCGGGCAAGAAGCCAGCGGCCCCCGTCCCGGAGCAGCAGCAGCTCCCCGCCGCGCGGCCCGAGCTGCGCGTGGAGCTGCCGCCGTCGGAGAAGGAGGCCGCCCGGCTGCGCGAGGTCGATGCGGCCCATGCCCGCGCCCAGGAGCTGGCCCGTCAGCGCGAGGAGGCCGCCCGCGCCGCCAGGTCCAGCACCGACGCCAGCGAGCGCACCCGGCTGGAGGAGCAGGCCCGCGCCCTCAAGGAGCGCGAGGAGGACGAGAAGCGCGCCGAGTACCGCGCGAAGAAGGCCGCCGACGAGGAGGCCCGGGAGCGGCGCAAGCGGGAGCAGGCCGAGGCCCAGCGCCTCATGGACGAGCAGCGCGCCCAGGAGGCCGCCGCCGTCGAGGAGGCTCGCCGCGCGGAGGAGGCCGCCGCCCGCGCCAAGGTCGACGCGGAGGCGGGCCGCACGCTGTCGCAGGGCCTGGACAAGACGCGGAGCCAGGGCTTCATGGCCCGGCTCAACGGCCTGTTCGGCCAGCAGCGCCAGGTGGACGAGTCCGTGCTGGCGGAGCTGGAGGAGATTCTCTTCACGGCGGACATCGGCGTGCGCACCGCGAGCAACCTCGTCGAGGTGGCGCGCGAGAAACTCAAGCGCAGCGAGCTGAAGGACTCCGAGCGCATCAAGGACCTCATCCGCACGGAGGTCGCGCGCATCGTCGACCTGCCCGTGCCCCGCACGCTGGAGGGCGGAGGTCCTCCGCACGTCGTCATGGTCGTGGGCGTCAACGGCGCCGGGAAGACGACGACCATCGGCAAGCTGGCCGCGAAGCTCACCAGCGAGGGGAAGAAGGTGGTGCTGGCCGCGGGTGACACGTTCCGCGCCGCCGCCACCGAGCAACTCGACGTCTGGGCGGAGCGCGCGAAGGCGCAGCTCGTGAAGGGCGTCGAGGGCGGAGACCCGGGCTCCGTCATCTTCGATGCGGTGAAGAAGGCCCAGGCCGAGGGCGCGGACGTGGTCATCGCCGACACGGCCGGCCGGCTCCACACCAAGGCCCCGCTCATGGAGGAGCTGAAGAAGGTCAAGCGCGTCATGGACAAGGCCATGCCGGGCACGCCCCACGAGGTGCTGCTCGTGCTGGACTCCACCAACGGGCAGAACGCGATTCAGCAGGCCAAGCAGTTCCACGAGGCCGTGGGCGTCACCGCCATCGCGCTGACGAAGCTGGACGGAACCGCCAAGGGCGGCGTCATCATCGGCATCTGCGACGAGCTGAAGCTCCCTGTCCTCTGGGTCGGCGTGGGCGAGAAGGTCGCGGACCTGCGCCGCTTCGAGCCGCGCGAGTTCGTCGAGGCCCTCTTCGAGTAACGCGCCCGCCCTCACTGTCCCAACAGGGAGGGCAGCAGCGTCTCCAGCAGCTCCTTGGCTTGCGGGTCCAACTCATCCACCCCCAAGCCCCTGCCCGCGCCCAGCGTGCCCATCACCGAGTCCAGGTCGGGAAGGCCCAGGTCGTCATCCCCATGGGCCTCCTGCCACCAGCGCACGCGCAGGCGCGTCAGGGCCTTCGCATTCGACGGGCTCGCCTTCGCCAGCTCCTGCGTGAAGCACTCCTTGCACGTCCACTTGAAGCGGTACGTGTCCACGTAGGAGCGCAGTCCCTGGAAGAAGGCGGTGTCCCCCACCAGCTTGCGTGAGGCGTGATGCAGCAGGGGCGCCTTGGAGTAGACGAGCGCGCCGTACTCCGTCTCTCCGCTGAAGTCCCCCACGGGCCGGTCCGCGCGGCCGTCCTCGCCGCCCGACATCCGGTACATGTGGTACGTGGAGACCAGGACGTCGCGCCGCACCGACTCGGCCACGGACTTGCCGTGCTTCCACTCGATGTAGAGCAGCGCGGCGTACTGGGCCAGCGACTCGTCCACCACGGGCGACTGAATGGGGTCCGAGCCCACGAGGCCCGCGAAGTACTGGTGCGCCACCTCGTGCGCGACGGTGAACTCCAGCGCGCGCTCCAGCGTCTTGCTCAGCTGCGCGAAGGGGGCGTCCCCCAGGGGCCCGAGCGCCTCGAGCACCTCCTTCAACTGCGCCACATTCACCTGGTCGCCCACGAGGCTGAAGGGGTCCTCCGCGCCGCGATACAGCGAGGTCGCCACGGTGATGAGTCCGGGGAACTCCATGCCCCCCGCCCCCCCCGTCAGCGGCGCCTCCACCACGCGGAAGTGCGTGTACGGCAGCGGCCCCAGGCGCTTCTCGAACTCCGCCAACGCCGACGTGGCGTACTTCAACACGCGCTCGCCCACCTCGCGGTCCCTCGCCGCGAAGTGGCTCTCCACCGTGACGCCATTCACCGTGGCCGTGGCCACCTCGTAGCCCTTCGAGACGAGGATGGGGAAGTCGCGCACCGCGCCCGCGGCGAAGGAGAAGCGCACGCGGCCATCGCGCTCGGGAACCTCGCCCATCGCCGCGCCGGGGGTGTGCACTACCCAGCCCGCGGGCACGAGGATGGAGGCCAGCACATGCGAGGGCGCATACAGCGCCAGGTCGCCAATGCCCTGCGGCCCCGCCCAGGGCCGCCCCTTGTCATCCAGCGGCGGAACCTGCGGGATGACGCCCACCAGGCTGATGAAGTCCTCCGTGGCGGAGAAGGCACCGTGGTCACCTCCGGCGCTCTTCCCTCCCCCACCCAGGAGCATCCCTCCCGACTTCTCGGCCTTGGGCACCACCGCGCGCACGGCGACGTCGAGCACCGCCGCCGCGCCCGGTGGCACGGGCTCCGCGAGGCGGTGGCGATACAGCGAAGGCTCCAGCTGCTCCAGGATGATGGGCTCGAGCCCCAGCCGCGCGTCGGACAGCACCACCCGCCGGCTGTTGCGCGCATTGGGGGTGAGTCGCAGGTACAGCTCCGTGAGCGGCTTGTCCTTGGCCAGCACTTCCACCTGGACACGCCCCTTGGCCTCGCGAGCAAGAGGGTCCACGTCCAGCTGCACCCGGTAGCGCGGCAGCTCGTCCAGCGGCCCCAGGACCTTCGCGGCCCGCTCCCGCTCGGCGGGCTTGAGGTGCTGCAGGCTCAGCTGCACTTCCGGGGGGAGCTCGGCGCGGGCATCCAGCCCGACGAGCACGCACCACGACACCAGGCAAGGCAGGAGCGTCCGCATGCGCGCATGCTAATTGACCTGGAACACCACGGCTCGTCTAGCCTGCGGGGACATGCACCCTCGAACGATTCTCCTGGCCGCTGCCCTGGGATGGATGGCGTGTGCGCGGAACGTCCCCGCGTCCTCGACCGCCTCCGTCTCCTCCACACCCCGCTCCGTCCGGCTCGTGGTGGACACGCCCCCGCAGGAGACGGCGACCTTCGACAAGGTGCGCGACGACCTCGAGGTGGACACCGAGGAAGGTGAGCGCACGCCACGCGTCGTCACCTTCGGCGAGACGGCCGTGCTGCGTCGCGACGGGCAACGCGCCCGGCTCTACGGCGATGCGACGGGCAAGCTCGGCTTCAGCGTGGACAACTTCATGCTGCTGGAAGTGCTGGACGCACAGAACACCGTGAAGCGCCGCGCCATCGTCGGCTTCACCGACAGCGTCCACATGGGCAAGGAGCTGGTGGACAACCTGGGACGCCGCGCCTTCAGCTTCGAGCCGGGCGAAATCGACATCACCGAGCTGCTCCCCGAATCCGACCCCTTCCGCATCCGAGTCACCATCCTGGACTCGTGGGGCGTGGGCCGTGTGTCGGACGTGTACCTGGTGCTCTCCGCCGAGGCACCGCGCGCCGTCGAAGACGACCTGCGCGGCAACTGAGCCACTCGACGGACCGCGCTCGCCAGTCGATGCGAGCGCGGCCTTGCTCCCCGCGGGTCAGAACCTCACGCCACCCATGGCGGGAGTCGGGAAGACGCCCGCGCCGCGGCCCTTGTTCGCGTCCGCACCGCCCTTCAAGTAGGCGTCACATTCGCGTGCGGGAGCACACAGGCTCGCGCGATCAGGCTGATTGAGCGTCGGGTCCTGCGTGGCCATCACCGCGCCCACCGCGCCCGCCGCCAGCACCGCGCCCACGCCGGCCCAGACATACCAACGGCCGTACCAAGGCCTGCTGGAGCCCTCCACTTCAGGGTCGTCCGGGATGCCCTCGTCGTTGAACGCCAGCGCGGGAGACGTCTCGTCCACGGCGCTCCTGGACGGGTCCAACACCGTGCTGCGCGGCGTGTCCGTGCGGGGCGTGGCGCTGGCCACCGTCGTCGTATCCACCGCCGGCCGCATCCGGCCCGTCACCTCGTAGGTCGTCCCGGCCAGCACGTTGATGTTGTGCACGTCCGGCTTGTAGCCCTCCGCGCGGAACTCGATCTCACGCGAGCCCGGGCGGAGCATGAGGTCGCTCAGCGGCACCGTGCCCACCTCGACGCCATCCACCACGACCACCGTGCCCGCCACGTCGGCCAGCACTCGCGCGAAGCCCATGGTGGCATCCAGCGAGACCTTCACCTCCGCCTGCGAGCCCTCCTTCACGTCGAGCCGCCGCGAGAACTCCGCGTAGCCCGCCTTGCGGACCACGACGGTGTGCTCGCCGGGCGTCACGGTCAGCGGCACCGGCGCCGACGTCAGCGTGCCCATCTCGCGGCCATCCAGCGACCAGCGCGCGCCACGCACGTTGCCGGCGATGAACACCGCGAGCTCCGTCTTCACGGGCGCCAGCGGCGCGAGCAGGCTGTCATCCGGAGGCGGCGTGTTCTGCTTGCGCGTGCCCTTCGCCGTGGCTCCCGACTTGGTGCGCGAGGGCTTCTTCGACACCTTCTCGGCTTTCTTCTTCTTCACCACCTTCGTCTTGCCCGCCTTGGGCTTCGCGGACTTCGACGGCGTGAGGGGAGCCAGCAAGTCATCCTGCGCGAACGCGGAGGAGGGAGCCGCCAGAACGACCACCAAGGAAAACATGACGAGGCGTCGAATGCTCATGACGGGCCGAAGGTTAGAGAGTCGCTCGAGGGGAATCAAACGAAGTCCCGCTCCCTGGCTCTTTCGGCCAATATCCGCGCCCATGCACCGTGCCCTGCCCTCGTTCGCCCTTGGCTTCAGTGTTGTCTGGCTCACGGCGTGTCATGCCACGGTGCCACCCACCCTGGAGACGCGTGCCCCACCTCCACCTCCCGTGCGAGTCCCTCCCGGCTGTGAAAGCAGCCAGGCAGGCGAGTATCACCACGCGGACAACCCCGCCTTCCGCTACCACGGCGAGGATGATGGCGGGACGCTGTCGCTCACGGTGCTGCGAGCCCGCACGACGGAGGACGGAGGCACGGAGCCGCCCGAGTCGAGCGCCTCCTCCATCGTGCTTCAGCGGACACCCGAGGGGTTCGTGGGTGAGACACGCGCCACGGGCTTCACCGGCTCCGGAGCGCCCTGCCCCGTCACCTTCCCCACGGAACTGGTGGCGTGCGAGGACGCGGGCCTCACGCTGCGCGCGGTGGCCAGCACGTCCATTGACGAAGGCTGCCAGCCATCCCGCTCAGGACCCCCACCCGTGAGGCTGAAGCAGGTGCTGCTCAGGGACCCGCCCGACGCGGGCCCCTGAGGAACGGCGGCCTCCTCGTGCATCCCGCCCCTCGAAGGGGGCGCGACACAGGCCGAGGAGGCTCGACTTCAGGCCGCGCGACGGGCCTGCTCGTCGGCGGGGTTCACCGAGGTCCCCGCATCGGACATCTTCATGCGGCCCGCGAAGCCCTGCAGCAGGCTGGAGATGCCCACGTAGAGGAAGCCCGCCTGGAACAGGACGATGAAGGGCACCGACGTGTAGATGCGAGCGTCGATGGCGAACCACAGCGCCCCGGTGAAGTACGCCGCGAAGAGCAGCTCCACCACCGGCATCAGCGTCTTGCTGCCGCGGTACGTCTTCTTCACCGCCTTGACCTTCTTGCCCTCGGCACCGGTCTTCGGCGTGCGCGCGAAGCCCGACTGCTGGTTGAGCAGCGCCTCCGCCACCGCCTTGGCGTTGTTGATGGCCAGGCCGATGCCCAGGCTCATCAGGAACGGCAGGTACTTCACCCGCTCCCAGCCCGTCACGCCCCGCTCCCGCTGCGCGGCCACGTAGAAGAAGCACACGCTCGCCGTGGCGGAGACGAAGAAGGGCAGGTCCAGGAAGAGCGTGCCGTACAGGCCATGCTGGAAGCGCACCACCATGCTGATGGGCATCAGCACCGACAGCAGCACCATCAACAGGTAGGCCATGTTGTTGGTGAGGTGGAAGAACGCCTCGCGCTTGACGGCCAGCGGCAGGTGGCTCTTGAGGATGGTGGGCAGGAGCTTCTTCGCCGTCTGGATGGAGCCCTTGGCCCAGCGGTGCTGCTGGCTCTTGAAGGCGTTCATGTCCACCGGCACCTCCGCCGGGGAGATGACCTCCGGGAGGAACACGAACTGCCAGCCCTTGAGCTGAGCGCGGTAGCTCAGGTCCAGGTCCTCGGTCAGCGTGTCGTGCTGCCAGCCACCCGCGTCGGCGATGGTGTCGCGGCGCCAGATGCCCGCGGTGCCGTTGAAGTTGAAGAAGCAGCCGGAGCGGTTGCGCGCCGTGTGCTCGATGATGAAGTGGCCGTCCAGGAAGATGCTCTGGGCCTGCGTGAGGATGGAGAACTCACGGTTGAGATGGCCCCAGCGCACCTGCACCATGCCCACCTTCGCGTCGGAGAAGAACGGCACCGTGCGCAGAAGGAAGTCAGGGCTCGGAACGAAGTCCGCGTCGAACACCGCGACGTACTCGCCGCGCGCCGTCTTCAGGCCGTTCTCCAGCGCGCCCGCCTTGAAGCCCTCGCGGTTGACGCGGTGGATGTAGACGATGTCGTGGCCCTTCTGACGATGACGCTCCACGCACGCACGCGCGATGCCGCACGTCTCGTCCGTCGAATCGTCGAGGACTTGGATTTCCAAGAGCTCGCGTGGGTAGTCGATGCGGCACACCGACTCCACCAACCGCTCCACCACGTACATCTCATTGAAGATGGGCAGCTGGATGGTGACGCGAGGAAGCTCCTTCAGAGGGCTCTTGGGCGTCGGCAGCTTGAACTTGTGCCGGTAGTAAAGGAACGCCATCCGGTACCTGTGCGAGCCGTAGACCGCCAGCACGCACAGGACGCTGAAATAGACGCCCAGGAAGATGATCTCAACGGTGGTCATCGGTGACGCTCAGCCCCTCCCGCACGGCCCCCGTGGCCCGCGGTCCTTCCATGCGTGGCGGCTGCGGAAAATCCCGTCTCACACCGAACCGCCGCCTCATGGGTCCGCTGAGCCCCCGTCTCCTATGTACCCGAAAAGACAAGACTTTGACGTTCGGGAACAGATCGGCGCCGGACAATAGGGAGGCGTCAAGGGTGTGTCAAATTATTCCCCGAATTTGAACGTTCCGTTCAGGGTCTCTGTGACACCTTGCGTCACCCTGGCATACAGGGCTGCTGCGGGGATGGCGCCGGGGCTGAAACGGCGCCAGGGGGAGGACTACCTGGAAGGTCAGCTCACCGCGCGATGGGGCTCCAGGACAGTGGGAGCGGGGGCGACAACAGGCGCATCCAGGACACCCGCCTCGTCGCGCGTCGCCAGCGCCAGGATGCGCTCGACGAGCTCCGGGAAGTCCAGCCCGGCATGGGCGGCAATCTTCGACAGGATGCTGGTGGGGGTGAAGCCCGGCAGCGTGTTGACCTCCAGCACCACGTCGTTGTCGGTGTCCGAGCAGAGCAGGTCCACGCGGGCATACCCGCGGCATCCCAGCGCGCGGTACGCGGCGAGCGCCAGCGCCTCCACGTTGGCCACGCGCGTGGCGGACAGGCGGGGCGGCAGGAAGTAGCGCGAGCCGCCCTTGTACTTGGCGTCGAAGTCGAAGCTCTCGCGAGGTGAGGCCACCTCGCAGCTCCCCAGCACCTTCCCGCCGAGCAACCCCACCGTCACCTCGCGCCCGGACACGAAGCGCTCCACCAGCGCCTCACCGCCGAAGCGGCACGCCTGGGCCACCGCGGGCACCAGCGCCTCCGGCTCGCGCACGACGGACAGCCCCACCGACGAGCCCCCGCACGCGGGCTTCACCACGCACGGGAAGCCCAGGTCGCCATGCAGCGTGAGCGCAGCCACTGCCTCGTCGCGGCCCACGCGGTAGCCCTGGGGCGTGGGGAGGTTGTGCAGCCGGAAGAGCTTCTTGGCGACGGGCTTGTTCATCGCCAGCGCCGACGCCAGCACGCCCGAGCCCGTGTAGGGCAGCTCCAACAGCTCCAGGAGCCCCTGCACGCGGCCGTCCTCGCCCATGCGTCCATGCAGCGCGATGAAGGCCACGTCCAGCTCGGCGGAGCGCAGCGCCCGGTCCAGCCCGGGCCCGGCGAACACCCGGGTGACCTGGTGGCCTCGAGACTCCAGCGCCGCCACCACGGCCTCTCCCGTCTTGAGCGAAATCTCCCGCTCCTCGCCCCAGCCACCCATCAGCACTCCGACGCGCTTGCCCATGTCGATGAAGCCTCCTGGGCTCGCGACAGAGCACGTCGGATGCCAACCAGGCCGGTGGGGGCGGTGAGGCCTCGGACGCGGCGGCGGACCTCGTGGAAACGAGGGTTTGCGACAACGACAGGCGGACGGGCGGCCGTGTCTCCGAGGACACGGCGCGGCCCGACGACCACGCGGGGCCCAGGGCTGTAGGAATGACCGCCCGTGGCGGCGCAGCCCCTGGACCCGCGCGTCAGCTACCCGCCGGAGTCACTGCGCGTGCTGGGGGTCGAGCCCGCGTCGGAGCCCGCGTCACTCCCGGCATCCGAGCCCGCGTCACTCCCGGCATCCGAGCCGGAGTCCGGGACAACGGCGGTGCCGTCGGCGACGCACTTCTCCTCCTCGCAGGCATAGCCGGTGAGGCACTGGTTGCTGTCGTCACACGGCTGTCCCTCCTCGTCGAAGTCGACGAGCAGGCTGCACGCGGACAGGCCCAGGGAGAGGGCCGCAAAGGGAATGAGGAAACGGAAGGGACGGCGCATGGCTAGTAATTCCGGAGATCGTCTTCGTCGAGGGACGGCCGCTTCTTCTCTTCATCCTTGCGCTTGGAATCGTCCTCGCGCTTGCGCTTGTCTTCTTCGTCGCGCTGGCGCTTGGCGTTCGCCTCGGCCTCTTCCTTCTTGCGGCGCTCGTCCAGCTCACGGCGCTGCCGCTCCACCTCTTCACGCCGCTTGCGCAGCTCCTCTTCTCGCTGCGCGGCGTCGTCCTCGCGGGAGCGGCGCGTGTCGGCCGCCTTCGCGGGCACCACGACGGGCTCGGGCGCGGGGGCCGCCGGCGCGGGCTTCGGCTCGGGCGTGGCCTTGGCGGCGGGCGCGGGCTTCGACTCGGGCGCGGGCTTCGACTCGGACGTCGCCTTGGAGGCGGGCGGAGGCGGCGGCATGGGCAGCGAGTCGTTCATCGGCTTCGTCCCCTTGGGCGGGGGCGGCATGGCCAGCGGGTCCTTCTGGGGCTCGGTCTTGGCCGGCGGAGGCGTGGACCGCGAGCGCCGGGGCGCGGGCGCGGGCGCCGGAGTGGACTTGGAGCTGGAGCTCCCTCCTCCCCCACCGCCCGAGAACGCGAAGTAGCTGCCCAGGCCCGCGGAGACCAGACCCGTGAGCAGGCCGATGTCCGCCACCAGCGCGTACGTCTTGCCCGTATCCCTGAAGTCCTTGGCGCGAGCGCTCGTCTGGGGCGCGCGGCGGAAGTCATCCTCCTTCGAGGACGCCTCCATGCCGAAGTAGATGCCGCCCGCCAGCAACGCCACACCCGTGGCCATCATCACGTAGCCCATCGTCTTGCGGTTGGAGCCCCCTTCGCTCGCGAAGTGCGTCACCGGCTTGTTGCCCGCGAGGCGCGTCGCATCGGTGCCCACCAGCGAGGACAGGAACGCATCGGAGCCCGTCGCCATGGCCTCACCCGCGGGCACCGCGCCCACGGCATAGGCCAGGTTGTGGCCGTCGGAGACCTCCAGCCGCAGGCCCGTCACCTGGAGCGGAGCCGTGCCCGTGCCGCCACGAACCAGCAGGGCCAGCACCTGGGACACTCCCGCGAGCGTCCCCAGTTCGCGCAGCGCCACGTCCCGCTCCAGCTCCTCGGACTTGCGCGTCACGCGGTCGGAGATGGACTGCAGGCTGCGCACGGACTCGGACGGGGGAAGCGTGAGCGCGGTGTCACCCTCGCGCGCCCGGCTCTGCTCCATCACGTAGCCCGGCGCCATGACCGTCACGAAGTGGTCCGCGGCCGTCAGCCCCTTGAGCTCCACGGGCGACACGCCCTTGAAGTGGCCGTCGACGTACACCTGCGCGGGCACCGGCTCCGTGCGCACCGTCAGCGCCCCGGAGGAGCCCGCGAGCGCCGCCTTGCGCTCCTTCTCCACGAAGGCCATCTCATCCGGCGGGAAGAAGTTGGGGGAGAACTGGGCCCGGGGGTCCACCGCCAGCACCGCGCGAATCTCCAACTGCGCCGCCGCGTTCTCGCCGTTGGCCACCTGCGAGGCCGCCTTCATCACGCGCGCACGGGAGAGCTCGCCGAAGTTGCGCGACATGTCGCTCGCCTCGAACGCACGCGCCGCCGCCTCGAACTGCTGGAGCGCCTTCTGCGTGTCGAGCTCGTCGTACGCGCGCTGGCCCTCCTTCATGGCCTCGGCGCCCTCGGCCGCCTTGGCCTCGCGCGCCGCCTTGCCCTTCGCGTCCAGCGCCTCCGACAGGCGCACCAACTCCAGCCGGCCGGAGCGCGCCACGGACTGCTCGGCCCAGTACGCCAGCCGCGCGGCCTCCGTGCGGGACGCCGCGTCCAGCGGAATGGCCACCACCGTCACGGAGGACGGCGCGGCGGTGGGCACCGCCCTGGGCGTCAGTCGAAGAGGGAGGCTCGTCTGCGCGGCGGCGGGCCCCACGGCCAACATGCCCACCAACCATCCGCTGAGAGCCGCGTGCATCGCGCGATTGCTCGAAGGTCGCATCACTCGGTCACCTTTGTCCGTCCGCCATCAAACGGAGGTCGCGGCGAAAAGCAAGGGGGAAGGAGTCCCTACCGACCCTCAGCTCGTGCCGGAGGCCGCCCTGGAGCAGCCGAGAGGCCATGGAGATACTCGAGCGCGACCTTGAGCGGGTAGTCCTTCAGCGCTGCGGTGGTCTCCCACTTGGGCAGGTTCTCCGGCGGGCCCCGCGGCGCGGGAGATGCGGGCTCGCTCGTGGCGGAGGACTCCGCGCGGAAGTGACGCTGGAGGTCCTTCTCGCGAGGCGCCTCGCGTCCCGGCTTGGCCCCTGGCTCGTCCGGCACCACGTAGTCCGGGGTGATGCCCCGCTCCTGGATGCTGCGGCCCTTGGGCGTGTAGTAGCGCGCGATGGTCAGCTTCAAGCCCGAGCCATCCTCCAGCTCGATGACCGTCTGGACGCTGCCCTTGCCGAAGGTGGGCGAGCCCATCAGCGTGGCCCGGCCATGGTCCTGGAGCGCGCCCGCCACGATTTCCGACGCGGAGGCGCTGCCACCGTTCACCAACACCACCACCGGATAATTCTTCTCCGTGTCGCGGTCCTTGCTGCGCTCCTCGGTGGAGTTGCGGCCGTCACGGCCTCGCGTGAAGACGATGGGCAGGTTGCCGGGGAGGAACCGGTCGCTCATCGCCACGGCCTCGTCCAGCAGGCCACCGGGGTTGTTGCGCAGGTCCAGCACCAGGCCGCGCAGCTCCTTGCCGCCGTTGAGGCCGCGCAGCCGGTCCAGCTCCTTGCGCAGGTACTGGTCCGTGCGCTCCTGGAAGTTCTTCACCTTCACGTGGCCGATGCCGCCGTAGAGCTCGCCCTCCACGGAGATGATGCGGATGTGGTCTCGGATGATGGCGATTTCGCGCGGCGCGCTGAAGCCCTGACGCAGGATGCTCAGGAGCACGCGTCCTCCCGCGGGGCCTCGCATCTTCTGCATCGCCCGCCCCACGTCCATGCCGCGCGTGCTCTCGCCGTCGATGCCCACCAGCTCGTCGCCCGCCTTGAGCCCCGCGCGCGCCGCGGGCGTGTCGTCGATGGGGGCCACGACGATGATGCGGTCGTTCTTGCGCGCGATTTCGATGCCGAGCCCACCCCACTCGCCCGACGTATCAATCTTCATCTCGCGGAAGACCTCCGGAGGCATGAAGACGGTGTGCGGGTCCAGCGTGTCGAGCATCCCTTGGATGGCGCCGTAGATGAGCCGCTCCTGGTTCGGCGGCTCCACGTAGTTGTTCTCCACGTAGGAGAGCACGCGGGCGAAGGTCTCCAGCTGGCGGTAGGTGGCGTCGCCCTTCTCCGCCCGCTCCGAGGACGACGCGGGCGCCTGAGGCCCCGCGTCCTTCTTCTCATCGGCGGCCGAGGGTCCGGACACGAGGATGAGCGCGGCCAACGCCACGCGCCACGGCTGAGTGAGACCCGTCACGTCGGTACGTCCTTTCGCGAGAAGCTCGAAGGGCGACCCAGTCTATACCCAGCCCTCAGAGCTCGGACGCATCGGCGAAACGCACCAGGTGCGACACGAGCTCGTCTGGACGCTCCATCTGGGGCACGTGACCGAATCCCTGCACCACGCGCACCTGCGCATGCGCGGGCAGGTTCGCGCGGAACCAGTCGAGCGAGCGCGAGGGCAACAGCCGCTCACTGCCACCCCAGAGGAACAGCACCGGCATCGACAGGTTGCGCACCGCCTGCGGCTCCAGGCTGAGCCGAGTGGCCATCACCTCGGCGGTGAGCGCCTTCACCGTCGGGGTGTCGTAGAAGCGGGTCAGCTCGGGTGCGAGCAGCAGCGCCGGCAGCGGCGCCTGGTGGAACAAGCGACGCGTGAAGGCGCGAGCCTCCGCGGGCGTGCGCACCGTGAACGCGTTGAGCAGCGCCGTGTTCTCCTCGGCCGGCAATTCCGCGCCCGCTGGAGCCACCAGCGCCAGCGCGCGCACCCACTGGGGCTGCTCCGCCGCCAGATTCACGGACATGGCCCCGCCCAGCGAGTTGCCGACGACGAAGGCGGGCTGCTTCACCTCCTGCTCCACGAAGGCGCGCAGCACCTCGAACTGGTTGCGCACGCAGACCTGACCGCCGCAGTACTCCGTGGAGAAGCCATGGCCCGGAAGGTCCGGCGCAATCACCCGAGAGAAGCGCCTGGCCAGGCCGAAGAACGTCCGCCCGAAGCCATTCGCCGAGCCGCCCAGCCCATGCACCAGCACCACCGGCGGCCCCTTGCCCTGCCCCTTCAGTGCATAGAAGTGAACAGACTGGCCCCCCACGTCGACTGTCGAAGACTGGACACCTCGGGCCACCAGCACCCGCCGCACCGCCTTCTGCATTCCGCCCATGAGGTCCATGCGCTCGACCGCTCCTCTCGCCGTGGGAGTCCTCCCGGGAGGATAGCAAGTCGTGCGCCGGATTGCCGCAACGCGTCAGGGGACTGGGGCCAGCCACGGTGCGGGGTCCACGGCCTGCCCGGCCTTGCGGACCTCGAAGTAGAGGTACGAGCCCTTGAGCGAGCCCGTGTCCCCCACTTCGCCCACGACCTCGCCCGCGGCCACGGCGTCTCCGAGCCCCGGGGTGATGGCGGACAGGTGGGCCATGAGCGTGTGGTAGCCGTCGCCGTGGTCGAGGATGAGCAGGTTGCCGTAGCCCCGGAGCGAGCCCGAGTAGACGACGGTGCCATCCGCCACGGCCTGCACGGGAGCCCCCGCGGCGGCACGGATGTCCAAGCCCTTCTGCACGGTGACGGTGTTGAAGCGCGGGTTGACGACCTTGCCGAAGCCCACCTCGACGATGCCGCGCGTGGGCTGCGGCAGCTTGCCGCGAAGCGCGCCGAAGCCATGTGTCGCGGGCGCCTCCTTCAGCTCACGCACCACCTGGGTGAGCTCCGCGTCGGCATGCTCCAGTTCCTTCACCGCGCGACGCGCCAGCTCCGCTTCGCCCGCGAGTGAGCCCACCACCTCCTCGAGCGCCTCGCGCTGCGCCCGAGCCAGCCGCTCCTGCTCCTGGAGGAACGAGACCCGCGTGGCGAGCGACGTCTGCAGTCGCTTCAGCTCCCGGGTGGACTGCCGCTGAAGGTGCGCCACGCGTTGCACGCCGCGCAGCAGCTCCAGGTCGCCGGCCATGCTCGCCTCCAGCGCACGGGCGCGCCACACGAGCGCGGCGAAGTCCTCCGCGGACAGCAGCACCTCCAGCGGGCGGCGGCGCATGACGCGGTAGAGCGTGCGCAGGCGCGGAGACAGCCGTCGAAGCTGGACGCGCAGCGCCTCGCGCAGGAGGGCCTCTTCGCGCTCGGCCAGGAGGACCCGCTTGCGGAACACCGCCAGGTCCGACTCCAGCGCCCGGACGCGCCGACGGGAGAAGGACACCATCTCCTCCATCAGCTCCAGCCCCTCGAGCACGCTGAGCTTCTGGGACTCCACCAGCGCCAGCGTCGCGCGCTGCGCGGCGAGCTTCTCGCGCAAGGCCGCCTGCTCCGCCTCCTCCAGCTTCTGCGCGCGCGCCGGAAGCCCCAGGAGCACCAGCGCGACGGCGAGGGCAAGGGCGCGGCTCATACGCGAAGAAAGCGCCCCACCGCGACGAAGCTGCCGCCCAGGCCCAGTCCACAGCCCGCGCTCACCAGCTCCAACGCCAGCCGAGGCTCCACCCACGGCGCCGCCACACCCGGCCCCAGCAGGAACGCGAACAGAGAGCCCAGCGTGGGCCCCACCAACCGGCCAAAGGCCCACAACCCCAACAGCGCCACCCCCGCGCCCAGGAGCCCCTGCAAGAGGCCCTCGAGCAGGAAGGGCGCCTTCACGAAGCGGTCCGTGGCGCCCACCAGCTTCTGGATTTCAATCTCCTCGCGCCGCGCGTAGATGGCGAGCTGGAGCGTGGCCGCGACGATGATGACGGTGGCGCCCAGCACCACGATGAAGGCCACCAGCGCACCGAAGCGCAGCGCACGGGCAATCGCCGTCAGCCGCTCCACGGCCTGCTCTCCGTAGTCCACGCCGGACACTCCGGGCAGCGCGCGCAGCTCCTTGGAGAGGGCCTCGAGGGCCTCGGGGTTGCGCTCCTCGGGAGGAACCCGCAGCTCCAGCGCCGCGGGCAGCGGGTTCTCCGGCAGCTCCGACAGCGCCTCGCCCAGGTCTCCCAGCTCCGCGCGCAGCCGCTCCAGCGCGGCCTCGGGAGGAATGAGCGTCACCTGGCCTCGGCTGAGGGTCTCGACCCGGGTGCGCACGCCGTGGGCCTCGTCCTGGCCCAGCTCCGGCGCCAGGTACACCGTCACCTCCACCTCGCCGCCCAGGGACGCGAGCAGGTTGTCCAGCATCCGTGCACCGCTGCGCGCCAGGCCCGCGGCGAACAAGGCGATCGCGATGGTCGTCACCGCGATGAAGTGCACGAAGGGCGAGTGCTTGAGCCCCACTGCCGCCGAGCGCCAGAAGTACCGCGTCTTCGCCAGCGCGCTCATACGACCATCCGCCGAGCCGCCTTGACGCCGTCCTCGTCGGAGACAATCTGCCCGCGCTCCAGGCGCACCGTGCGCTTCTGGTAGCGCGAGAGCAGCGTGGCGTCGTGCGTGGCCACAATCACGGTGGTGCCTCGGATGTTCACCTGGGTGAGCAGGTCCATGATTTCGACGGTGAGCGCCGGGTCCAGGTTTCCCGTGGGCTCGTCCGCGAGCAGGATGGTCGGGTCGTTCACGAGCGCCCGCGCAATCACCACACGCTGCTGCTCACCGCCCGAGAGCCGCAGCGGGAACGAGTCCGCCTTGTGCTCCAGGCCCACCAGCTTCAGCATCCGCCGCACCTTGTCGCGAGCCTCCGCGCGCGGCACGCCCAGCACGTCCAGCGTGAAGGACACGTTGTCCTCCACCGTCCGGTGCGGCAGCAGCTTGAAGTCCTGGAACACCACCCCGATGTTTCGCCGCAGGTACGGCACGGCGGACTCGCGGATGCGGGCGATGTTGCGGCCACCCACCAGAATCTGCCCCTTGGTGGCCTTCTCCGCGCAGAAGATGAGCTTGAGCAGCGTCGTCTTCCCCGCGCCGGACGGGCCCGTGAGGAAGACGAACTCGCCCTTCTCCACGCTGAGGTTGATGTCCGAGAGGACTGGCGGATCGCCGGGATACGCCTTGTAGACGTGGAAGAATTGAATCATGGCGCGGCGCGGAAGGAGTCCAACCTACCACGGCCGGGCCGAAGCGCCCCACGCACCCCAGGCGGATGGCGGGGCTTTCCCCTCCCACCCCCGGCATCACCTGTGCGACGGTGCCACGCCATATGAGCGAGCAGCCCGAGCGGCGCGCGACGAGGGGACAGTGGGTGGGACGCTTCGCGGGGCCCCTGGCCGCCGCGCTCATCTACTGGATTCCCTCCGGACTCCACACCCTGCCGGGCCTGGGTGACCGTCCCGCCGCCGCCGCCGCGGTCGCCGCGTGGATGGCCCTCTGGTGGTTCACCGAGGCCGTCCCCATGGCCTGGACCGCGGTGCTCCCCGTCGCGCTGTTCCCCCTGCTGGGCGTGTTCGACACGGCGAACCCCGCCATTGCCATGGGCCGCGCCGTGCTGCCCTTCCTGGACCCGTACATCTTCCTCTTCATGGGAGGCATGGCCCTGGGCGCGGGCATGGAGCAGTGGGGCCTGCACCGCAGAATCGCGCTGCTCATCATGCGCGCCGTCGGCACGGGGCCGGAGCGGCTCTTGTTCGGGATGCTCGCGGCCACGGCGGCCGTGTCGCTCTGGATTTCCAACACGGCGACGGCGGTGATGATGGTGCCCATCGGCATGGCGCTGCTCACCCAGCTCCGCGCCGCCGAGGGGCGTCCCCTGCAGCACTTCGGCGCGGCACTGATGCTCGCGGTGGCGTACGGCTCCAACATCGGCGGCATCGGCACCAAGATTGGCAGCCCCACCAACTCCGTCTTCGCGGGCGTGGTGTCGCGCCGGCTCGGCAGCGACGTGGGCTTCGTCGAGTACATGATTGCCGCCCTCCCCTTCGTCCTCATCTTCCTGCCGCTGACGTGGGCGGTGCTGTGGCGCTGGGGCCGCCGCGACAAGATGGGCCCCGGCCAGGGCGGAGAGGTCATCGCCCAGGAGCTGGCGCAGCTGGGCCCCGTCTCCCCCGGAGAGCGCACGGTGGGGCTCGTGTTCTTCACCGCCGCGGTGCTGTGGATTTTCGGCGACCTGCTGCGGGAGGCGCTCGCGCCCTGGGTCGCGCTCGCGTTCAATGGCTTCAAGCTGGGCGGCAAGCACTACGAAGCCGCGGTGGCGATGCTCGGCGCGCTCACGCTGATTCTCATGGGGAGGCTGTCGCTCGCGGCGCTGAAGCGGGTGCCGTGGGATACCCTCCTGCTGCTCGGCGGAGGCTTCGCGCTGGCGGCGGGCATCGAGGCCAGTGGCCTGGCCTCCTGGCTCACCACGCGGCTGTCCGAGCTGGAGACCCTGCCCGTGCTCGCTCAGCACGGCGTGGTCGCCACCGCCACCATCGTGCTGTCGGCCATCGCCTCCAACACCGCCACCACGAATGTCATGCTCAACGTGCTGCCGGCCTCACGGCCCTTGCTGGCGGTGAGCACCTTCGCGGCGTCGTGTGATTTCGCGCTGCCGGCGGGCACTCCGCCCAACGCCATCGTCTTCGGCAGCGGCGTGGTGCGCCTGCCGGTGATGATGCGCACGGGCATCTTCCTGGACGCGCTGGCGGCCCTGGCGTTGATGCTCTATGGGGCCACCTGGGTCCAGTGGGTCCTCCCCTAGCCGGGGAGGACACGCGCAGGGGCTTACTGCTCGCCCTCGCCCGCCAGGTAGCTGAGGATGACCTCGTCCAGGCTCTTCTCGGAGATGAGGTCCTCTCCGAACAGCGTCTCCACGCCCACTTCGTTGATCTTGGGCTTCTCCTTGAGGGCCCGCGCGGCGGCGACCTCGGGAGGGAGCAACGGAGGCTGGGGCACGACGACGGGCGGCGGCGGACGAGGCGCCATCGACTGCCCGGGCTGCATCTTCACCTGCGAGGAGTCCGCCTCCGTGGCGAGCTGACCGGGCTGGTAGTGCCGGGCCGTGGACTCATAGTTGTCGTACACGCCGTTGATGAGGTTTCGCAGCATCTCCTTGTGCTGCTCCTCCATCAACTCGCGGACGACCTCCGCCAGGCTCTCCGCGTTGAGGATGTCCGAATAGGACGTCTTCTTCGACGCGAGGATGTTCCCGCCCACGAACAGGTGGGTGATGATGTGGGGATTGTTGACGCCCGAGTCCTCGGTCTGGACGTGGTAGACCTTCCCCTTGTGCTTGATGTTGTGGTTGAAGCCGGTGACGGCCTTCTCGAAGGTTTTCGTCATTGCCGAGTGGGCGGACCGTACCAGTCGCTTCCCCACGACACAAGGTAAGCGTCAACCCCGCATGTCCCGCCATGGCGCCTGCCCGCCTGGGACCCACGCAATTCTTGCGGCCACCGCCCGTCCGCCCCGCAGCCAGCCCTCCAGTGCGACCACGAACTTCCGGTCCGTTGAAAAGCCGAAAGCGACTGGGGTACGTACAGGGCTGCGGGTGCGTTGATCAACGGCGCCAACGTCCAGGACTCCACGGATGAAGAAGACGAACGAGATCAAGACCCAGGTCCGCCTCCAGGACGCGCAAGCCCTGGCGGAGGGCTACTCCCCCGCGATTCGTGCCATGGAGATTGGCGCCATCGTCAGCTTCATGGCCTTGGAGCTGTTCCTGGTGTACCGGCTGTACACCAATCCACACGGCGGCCCGTGGCTCCTGCTGAGCGCGGTGCTCCTGGGCTATCTGGCCGCGGACTTCGTCTCCGGCTTCGTCCACTGGATGGGCGACACGTGGGGCTCCACGAACATGCCCATCCTGGGCAAGGCCCTCATCCGGCCCTTCCGCGAGCACCACGTCGACGAGAAGGCCATCACCCGCCACGACTTCGTTGAGACCAACGGCAACAACTGCCTCATCTCCCTGCCCGTGGCCGTGGCCGCCGTGTCCATGCCGCTGAGCAACTCCGGCTGGGTGTTCTGCGCCAGCTTCCTGGGCGCGATGATTTTCTGGGTGATGGCGACCAACCAGTTCCACAAGTGGTCGCACATGGACTCGCCGCCGGCGCTCATCGGCTTCCTGCAGCGCATCCACCTCATCCTGCCCCCGGCGCACCACCGCATCCACCACACCGCGCCGTTCAACAAGTACTACTGCATCACCGTGGGCTGGCTGAACTGGCCGCTCAACGCCGTGAGCTTCTTCCCGCTGATGGAGCGCCTGGTCACCCGCGTCACCGGCCTGGTGCCGCGCGAGGATGACATCGGCGACGAGGCCGCGCGGGCGCTGGTGGCGGTCCAGGGCGCGACCCAGGCCCCCGTCGTCCAGGCGGCCAAGGAGCTGCTCACCAAGGCCACCACCGAGGACACCGCGCCGGCGCCCGCCCCCACGCGCCCGTCCTGAGCGCGGGCCCCCGGCCGCGTCAGAACTTCAGGTCCACCTGCTCCGCGCTCGCGATGGGCCGGCCCAGGAACCGGGCGCCCACTTCGGTGAAGCGCTCGGGCACGTCGGTGACGAAGTACGCGTGAGACGGCGTGCTCGTCGCGGGCGCCAGCAGGTCCAAGCCCTCCAGCAGCGTCACGACGGCCTGCGCGGTGGCCTCCGCCGAGTCCACCAGCGCCACCCGAGGCCCCACCACCTCCTGGATGACGCCCTTGAGCAGCGGGTAGTGCGTGCACCCGAGCACCAGGGTGTCCACGCCGTCCCGAGCGAACTCGCCCAGGTACTCGCGCGCCGTCAGCATGGGCACATCCCCAGTGGTCCACCCCTCCTCCGCCAGCGGCACGAAGAGCGGACACGCGCGGGCCTTCACCCTCACCCGTGGGTCCTGGGCCTCGAGCGCGCGCTGGTAGGCCCCGGAGCGGATGGTGCCCTGCGTGCCGATGACCCCCACGCCGCCGCCCTGCGTGCGCGCCAGCGCCGCCTGAGCGCCCGGGCCAATCACGCCCACCACCGGCACGGGCAGCGCCGCCTCCAGCGCGGGCAGCGCCACGGACGACGCCGTGTTGCACGCCACCACGAGCAGCTTGATGCCTCGCTCGAGGAGGAACTCCGCGTTCTTCAGCGAGTAGCGCGTCACCACCTCGCCGGACTTGGTGCCGTAGGGGACGCGCGCCGTGTCCCCCAGATACACCGTGCTCTCATGGGGGAGGTGCTCCATGAGCGACTTGAGGACCGTGAGCCCTCCGACACCTGAATCGAAGACACCAATGGGACTGTGGCTGGCTTGCCGCATGCCGGGTGTCCCTATCACGTTTGATGCCAACACCACGGCCCGCCCCAAAGCCAAAGAGGGCCGGAGCCAGGGGCTCCGACCCTCTTGTTCACCCCACGAGCGAGTGAGCTCGGGCTAGCGGGGGAACAGCGACACGAGCAGCGCGTTCTGCGGCCCCGGGAACTGGTGGCCCACGATGTCGACGAACACGCTGTTGCTCACCGAGAAGTAGTCCACGCCGTTGCTCGTCCGCGCCTTCATCTCCACCTCGTAGCGGCCCGGACGGAGGAACTCGAAGACCACCGGCGCGTCGTTGCAGCCGTGGCGGTCACCGACGATGCCGTACACCCACTCGTTGGTGAAGACGTCGCGGAAGTTGATGGCCACCTCGGAGATGCCCGCCTGGGAGCAGCTCTGCGCGGAGCCACCCGAGCGCAGCTCCCACTTGACGGCCGCTCCGCCAATCACCCACATCTTCACCACCACCGTCTTCGTCTCACCGGACCGCACCGAGAACCGCCCGGTGTAGTGGTACCAGGGGCGCCCCTGCCCATCGATGGCGACCAGCTGCAGGTCATGGTCCCCCGGGGTGAGCGACGGCGTGGTGACACCCGCCCCCACGCGGCCCTCCGAGCAGCTGAAGCGCACCCACTGGCCCCCATCCACGCGGGCATCCACCGACGCCACGCCCGCCTGGCTGCAACCCACCGCGCTGCTCCCCGACTCGAACTCCCACTGGATGGACGCGAAGCTGGCGGTGGTGCGCAGCGTGGCGGTGTAGGACGTCGGCTCACCGTAGCGGGTCGAGAAGCGGCCCACGTGGCTGTAGAGCGTGCGGCGCTGCGCATCGAGCCCCACCAGCTCCAGGTTGTGCTCGCCCGGGTCCAGGTACGGCGTCTTGATGCTGTTGCCACCGAAGCCCTGCGCGCAGTCGAAGCGCGCCCACTCGCCCCCATCCACGCGAGCCTCCACGGAGACCACCCCCGCCCTGCTGCACGAGTCACCGTTGGGGAACAGCCAGTTGATGTACGCGAAGGACGGCGAGGCGCCGATGGGCGTGAGGTCGATGTCCACCACCACATCCCCATCCACCCGGAACGTGCCGCTCACCTCGTACAGCTCCCGGCCCGCATAGCTGACGGCCACCAGGTTGAAGCTGTAGGTGCCCGGCTCGAAGTCGTGCAGCACGATGCCGTCGAAGTTGTTCGCCTGGCACGGGTAGCGGCCGTCGTTGGCCAGCCGCTCGCCGGGAATCGTGATGTTCACGCCCTTGATGTCGCGATCTTCGTCGCAGCGCAGACCACCAAAGGTCCAGCGGAACGTCACATCGCCAGGCTCGTCGAAGCCGTTGTCGTGGACGATACAACCGGAGGAGACCGCCGCCAGGCAGAGGAATGCAACCAGCAGTCTGGAGTTCATGAGGGGCAACCTGTCTTGGGGTGATGAGGTGTTCGGCCCGTTTCAATCACCTCGGACGACCCCTTGCGGGAATTATTCATCCCTGCGGCCAAGTAACCGCAAGCAGCCGGCCGAGCCCCGTTTGTTTGACCCAGTTGTAGCGGAGTGTTACGCGCTCCACCTCATGACGCCCCACTTGCCCCTGGCGCTCGGCGCCATGAACTACGTGGAGATCATCCGCGACGCCTCCTTCATCGAGCTGGCCGTCCTGCTGCTCCTGATGGGGGTCTCCGTGGCTTCCTGGGCCCTCATCGCGATGAAGGCCTCCCAGCTCGCCAAGGCACGCGCACAGTCTCTCACCTTCCTCGACACCTTCTGGAAGGCGTCCCGCCTGGAGGCCATCTACCAGACGGCCCAGAAGCTCGACGCCTCGCCCCTGTCCAAGGTCTTCTGCGCCGGCTACGAGGAGCTGACCAAGCTGGCCCAGGCCAAGGAAGGCGGCGCCGAGGGCGCCATGGCCGAACGGCTGGGCGGAATCGAAAACGTGGAGCGCGCGCTCAACCGCGCCTCGACGTCGCAAATCACGGAGCTGGAGGCGCGCGTGTCGTTCCTCGGCACGGTGGGCGCGGCGTCCCCCTTCGTGGGCCTGTTCGGCACCGTCATCGGCATCCTCAGCGCGTTCAACCAGATTGCCGAGCAGGGCAACGCCACGCTGGCCACGGTGGCGGCGCCGGTGGGCAACGCGCTCTTCGCCACGGCGGCGGGCCTGTTCGCGGCGATTCCGGCCGTGGTCGCCTACAACTCGTTCGTCAGCCGCATCAAGGTGTTCGACACGGAGATGTCCAACTTCTCCGCGGACTTCCTCAACATCATCAAGCGTCACTTCTTCCGGTAGGCGGAGGCGACCATGGGAATGGGCGGAGGCAATCGCGGCGGTGGCCGCACCACGATGAGCGAGATCAACGTCACGCCGATGGTCGACGTGATGCTGGTGCTGCTCATCATCTTCATGGTCACCGCGCCCCTCATCCAGCAGGGCGTGAAGGTGAACCTGCCGGAGACGAAGGCCGCGCCCGTGGAGGCGACGGAGAAGAAGGTCGTCCTCTCCATCGACGCGGGCAAGAAGGTCTACATCGGCGACGCGGAGGTGCCGATGGAGGAGCTGGAGACGAAGCTGGCCGCCAACGCCAAGGTGCAGGCGGACAAGGAGGTCTTCCTCCACGCCGACCGCGACGTGCCCTACGGCGTCGTGGTGGAGGTCATGGCGGCGGCGCAGCGCGCGGGCATCAACAACGTGGGCATGATCACGGACCCTTCCACGGGGTCCAAGACGTCCAATGCCGCGTCGACCTCGAAGAAGCCGAAGGAGGCGAAGCGCTAGCCCATGCACTCCGCGGTGAGCCACAGCCTGCTCGTCAACCGCTCCGCGCGCGTGTCGCCGTTCGTCATCGCGTCCGTGGTGGGGCACATCGCCCTGCTGCTCGCCGCGGTGCTGTACGCGCGCTTCAACAGCGCGCCCCCGGTGGACCTGACCGCGCAGCCCATCCGCGCCACGCTGGTGCGACTGGGCAAGCCTCGGGACGCCAAGCTCCTGCCGCGCAAGGAGCAACTGCCCCCGCCTCCCAAGCACGTGGAGGCCCCCAAGCCCGCGCCGGAGGCTCCGCCCGCGCCCTCCTCCAACGCCGTCGCGGTGCCCATCCCCGGCGTCAAGCCGGAGCCGACCTCCGCGCCCAAGCCCACGCCCGTCAAGGGTGAGCGGGAGGGCGAGGACCGGCGCAAGCGCCTCTTCGGCGCCTTCGACAAGACGGCCAAGGCGGCCCCGGACGAAGAGCCCGAGGGCGCCGAGGACGGAGACCCCGACGGTGACTCCGCCACCGCCGAGGGCGAGCGCTACTTCGGCCTGCTCCAGGTCCAGGTGCGCCGGAACTACAGCGTCGCGGACACGATTCCGGAGTCGGAGCGCATGCACTTGAAGGCCCTGGTGGCGCTGCGCCTGGGCCGCTCGGGTGAAGTGCTCGATGTGAAGCTCACGAAGCCCAGTGGGAATGACTTGTTCGACTCGGCGGTCCTCGCCGCGGTCCGCAAGGCCTCTCCCTTCTCGCCTCCTCCCGACCACCTTCGAGACGCGCTGCAGAAGAACGGCGTCAACCTGAGTTTCAACGCCCTATGAAAGCCCTGCTCCTCTCCCTCGTCCTCCTCCCGCTCGCTGCGTTCGCGCAGACGCCGACGATCGAAATCTCGGGCGCCAACTTCCGCCCGCTGCCCGTGGCGGTGCCCGCGCCGCTCACCCAGAACGAGGGCGCGAAGGGGAAGGCCAACACCTTCGACGCGGCCTTCACCTTCGACCTCTCCGCCTCCGGCATCCTCCAGGTGCTGGACCGCAAGAGCTTCACCGCCGACCCCAAGGAGGGCATGGCGGCCGGCACCATCACCTTCAGCCGCTGGGCGGACGTGGGCGCCGAGGCCCTGGTGAAGGTGTCGCTGGCGGACGACGCCGGAACGCTGCGCGGTGAACTGCGCCTGTTCAACGTGGGCACCGGACGCGAGGACCTGAAGGTGACCAAGGACGCACCGGCGAGCAATCCGTCGCTGCTGGCGCACCGCCTGGCGGACGCGCTCTACCGGCACTTCACGCGCGAGCCCAGCCCGTTCCTGTCGCGCATCACCTACGTGCGCAAGGCGGGCAACAACCGCGATATCGCGGTGGCGGACTGGGACGGCGGCAACCCCGTGGTGCTCACCAAGGGCGGCATCAACATCCTGCCCTCGCTGAGCAACGACGGCGCGCAGGTGGCGTACACGTCGTACCGCAAGAACCGTCCGGACCTCTACGTGCAGCGCCCGGGTGGCGACGCGAAGATGGTCGTGTCCGACGGGCAGATGATCACCGGCGGCGCCTTCTCCCCGGACGGCAAGCGCCTGGCGTACTCGCAGGCCGAGGGTGAGAGCGCGCAGATCTACGTGGCCAACGCGGACGGCTCCGGCGCCAAGGCCGTCACCGATACGCCCTACGGGCTGAACACCAGCCCGAGCTGGTCGCCCGACGGCAAGCGCATCGCGTTCGTCTCCAACCGCGGTGGCAGCCCGCAGATCTACATCATGGGCGCGGATGGCTCGGGTGTGCGGCGGCTCACGTTCCAGGGCAACTACAACCAGACGCCGGACTGGTCTCCGCGTGGCGACCTCATCGTCTTCACCGCGCGCGACGAGCGCAACGCCTTCGACCTCTTCACCGTCAACGTGGAGACGGGCAAGGTGACGCGCATGACGCAGGACCAGGGCAACAACGAGGAGCCCGCCTTCTCGCCCAACGGCCGGCTCATCCTCTTCACGTCCACCCGGGCGGGTGGCACGCAGCTCTTCGTGATGACGGCGGACGGCAACAACCAGCTCCCCCTCCGGGCGGAGAAGGGCACGCTGCTGACGCCGGACTGGGCTCCCCTGGCGGACGCCCAGTAGCCAGTACCCACGGAGCGTTGACAGGGGGCGCCTGCTCGGGTCGAGTTCCCGGGCATGAGCGCCCCCTTTCGTTCCCACTGGGGATTGGACCCCGAGGTCCGATTCCTGAACCATGGCTCGTACGGCGCGTGCCCCACCGTGGTGCTCCAGAAGCAGGCGGAGCTCCGCGCACGCTTGGAGTCCGAGCCCGTCCGCTTCCTCCATCGCGAAATCGAGCCGCTGCTCGACGAGGCCCGCGCGGCGCTCGCGGACTTCGTCGGCGCGGACACGGAGGACGTGTCCTTCGTCCCCAACGCCACCGGCGGCGTCACCACCGTGCTGCGCTCGCTGCGCTTCGAGCCTGGTGACGAGCTGCTCACCACGGACCACGAATACAACGCCAGCCGCAACGCGCTGGACTTCGTCTCCGAGGCCTGGGGCGCGAAGGTGGTGGTGGCGAAGCTGCCCTGGCCCGTGAGCTCGCCCGACGCGGTGGTGGACGCGGTGCTCGCGCACGTGACACCGCGCACGCGCCTGTTGCTCGTGGACCATGTCTCCAGCCAGACGGCGCTGGTGATGCCGCTGGCCCGGCTCGTCTCGGAGATGCGCGCGCGGGGCATCGAGACGCTGGTCGACGGCGCGCACGGGCCGGGCATGGTGCCGCTGGCGCTGCGCTCGCTGGGCGCGGGTTACTACACGGGCAACTGCCACAAGTGGCTGTGCTCGCCCAAGGGCGTGGCCTTCCTCTACGTGCGCCGCGACTTGCAGTCCGGGGTGACGCCGCTGGCGGTGAGCCACGGACGCAACTCGCCCCGCACGGACCGCTCGCGCCACCGGCTCCTGTTCGACTGGACGGGGACGCATGACCCCACCGCGGCGCTCTGTGTCCCGGAGGCACTTCGGGTCATGGGCGGCATGCTCCCCGGGGGGTGGCCCGCGCTGATGGCGCACAATCGCGACAAGGCCCTGGCGGCGCGAGCGATGCTCTGCGAGCGGCTGAAGGTGGCGCCGGCCTGCCCCGAGGAGATGGTGGGCAGCATGGCCGTGGTGACGCTGCCTCCGGGGTATCCGGAGCGCCCCGAGCCGCCCCTCTACCTGGACCCGCTCCACCTGCGCTTGTTCGACGAGCACCGCATCGAGGTGCCCATCATCCCTTGGCCCAAGCCGCCCCACCGTCACGTGCGCGTGTCCGCGCAGCTCTACAACACGCCCGACGAGTACGTCGCGCTGGCGGATGCTTTGGAAGTGCTCTTGCGTTGAGTAGGCTCTCGCGCATGCCGCGATTCGCCACCATCGATGTGGGTACCAACTCCGTGCTGTTGCTGGTCGCGGAGCGAACCCCTGAAGGCCGCTTCGAGCCCGTCTTGGAGCGCGCCGAAATCACCCGATTGGGACGAGGCGTGGATGCCACCCGCCGGCTGTCGGCGGAAGGCATGGAGGCGACGCTGTCCGTGCTGGAGTCCTTCGCGCGCGAGGCCCGCGAGGCTGGCGCCCAGGACATCGCGGTGTCCGCCACCAGCGCCGCGCGCGACGCGAGCAACGGTCCGGAGTTCCTCGCCGCCGCGAAGGCGCGCGCGGGCGTCACGGTGGAGATCATCTCCGGGCAGATGGAAGCGGAGCTGTCGTTCGCCGCGGTGCACGCGGACTTCGCCAGTGAGTCGGCCGGGCCGCTGCTCGTGCTGGATATCGGCGGAGGCTCCACGGAGTTCATCTACGGCAACCCCGCGGGCCACGTGGACTTCCGCCACAGCTTCGACGTGGGCGCGGTGCGGATGACCGAGCGCTTCGTGAGCTCGGACCCGCTCTCCTCGGAGAACCGCGCGCGCATCCAGGCGCACCTGCGCGACACGTTCAAGGCACTGCCCCCGCCCCCGCCCGACGCGGCGCTGGTGGGCGTCGCGGGCACCGTGACGACGCTGTACGCCGTGCAGCACGCCATCGACCCGTACGTCGCGGAGCGCGTCCATGGCGGCTCGCTCTCGCTGGGAGAACTGACGGCGCTGGTGGACCGCCTCTGCCAGATGCCGGTGGAGGAGCGGCGCACGCTTCCAGGCATGCAGCCCAAGCGCGCGGACGTCATCCCTGCGGGAGCGCTCATCCTCCTGGAGTCGGTGAAGGCCCTGGGACTGGAGGGGTGCCGCGTCAGTGACAGAGGACTCAGATGGGGGCTGCTCGCGCATCGGTTCGGCGCGGGGGCCGCCCGGTCATGAGCACCTCCTCCGTGAGCCTCTCGCCCTCCCCTTCCGCGGCACCCGTGACTCCCGCCGCGAACGCGGGCTACGCGCTGCTCATCCTCACCCTCATCAACCTGGTCAACTACCTCGACCGGTACATCGTCGCCGTCGCGCTGCCGGGCATCCAACAGGAGTTCCAGATCAACGACACGCAGGCGGGCCTGCTGGGCACCATGTTCATCCTGGTGTTCATGCTGGCCTCGCCCGTGGGGGGTTACCTGGGGGACCGGTATCCGCGTCGGCTGATGGTCGCGGGTGGAGTGCTGTTGTGGAGCCTCGCGACGGGAGCCAGCGGGCTCGCCACCTCCTTCGTCGCGCTGCTCGTCGCGCGCGCGGTGATTGGCATCGGCGAGGCGGGCTATGGCGCGGTGGCGCCCAGCATCATCTCGGACCTGTACCCGCGCGAGAAGCGCACGCGGATGCTCGCGTACTTCTACATCGCCATCCCCGTGGGCGCGGCCGCGGGCTACGGGCTGGGCGGCTGGCTCACGCAGGCGTACTCGTGGCACGTGGCCTTCTTCGCGGGAGGCATCCCGGGCCTGATTCTGGGGGCCCTGGCGTTCTTCATGCCCGAGCCCAAGCGCGGCGCCATGGATGGCCCCAACGCGGAGACGAAGCTGCCCTTCCTCGTCGGCATCAAGGGACTGGGACGCAACGCGGCCTTCTGGGCCGTGACGGCGGGCTACACGCTGATGACGTTCTCCATCGGCGGCCTCGGCTTCTGGATGCCCACCTATCTGGTGCGCGAGCGCGGGATGCTGGCGGATGACTCCGGGTTCCGCTTCGGCGCGATTACGGCGGTGGCGGGCCTCTTGGGGACCGTGGCCGGGGGCTGGCTGGGAGACAAGCTGGACCGCAAGCGCGAGGGCGGTGGCCTCTGGATGTCCGGCGTGGGCCTGATGCTCGCGGCGCCGTGCATGTACCTGGCGGTCAACCTGAAGGACGTGGGCCTCACCTTCGTGGCCATCGGCGCGGCTCAGTTCCTCATCTTCCTCAACAGCGGCCCCATCAACGCCGCCATCGTCAACTGCGTGCCTCCCGCGTTCCGCGCGTTCGCCATGGGGTTGAACGTGCTGTGCATCCACCTGCTCGGTGATGCGATTTCGCCCACGCTCATCGGCAACATCGCCGACGCGTCGAGCCTCCACACCGCCATCGCCATCAACGCCGTGCCCGTGCTGCTCGGCGGCGTGGCGCTGCTCATCGGTGCGCGGCTGTTCCGCTCGGCCGTACCTCCAGCGGAAGCTACCGCCTGACGGTGGCGTCCACCTGGGGCCGATACTCATCGGCCAGTCGCTCCACCTCCGAGGCCAGCCGCTCTCCATCCGAGAGCAGCAGCGACTTGAGGCGCACCCGGCTGCTCAAGGTGAAGAACACGTCGATGTCCCGCCGCAGCACATCCCAGCGCTCGGCGAAGTAGAGCGTGAAGAGCGCCAGGGGCGGTACCGCGAGGAACGTCAGCCCGGCCCACGGCGCCCCACCCCACACGCCCGCGGCGACAGTGAGCCCGCCCCACCAGACGAGCGCCAGGACGAACGCGCTCAGGAACTTCACCGTCGCCTGCACATCCAGCTCCACCTTGCGACTGGCGGCCCTGGGCACCTGATACGGCAGCCAGAAGAGCACCAGGCCCAGCGCGAACAGCGGCAGGCCCAGCACCAGCGAGAGCAGGTTCTTCACGACGAAGGGCACCACGTTGCCCGGCCGGTAGACGAGCGCGAGGTCCTTGAGTCCCTCCGCGTGCACCAATCCCAGGCGCCGCTTGAAGGACGCGAGGTGCGCGCGCATGCCCTCGAACCGCTCCGGCTCGCGCGCGCGGAACAACTGCACGCCGCGAGCCCACAGCCGCAGGCGCTCCGCGTCCAGCACCTGCCCCTGCTTGAAGGAATAGAGCTGCTCGGCGAGCTGCACCAGCGGCAGGTCCGCCCACTGCTCCAGGTTGAGCGTCACCGCGCGGAGTCCCTCGGCGATGCGTTCGGTGAGGGCACGCACGGACTCGGACTCCGAGGCGGCATCCGCGGGCAGGAAGGGCGTGACGTCGATGGCGGGCCCCACGTCGATGAGGACCTCGCTGCGGAAGACGTTCTTCTCCGCATACGTGAGCCCCACGGGGACGATGCGCACGGGAGCGCCCTCCTTCGCCGCGTTCAGCGCGATGCGTGACGCGCCCGTCTTCAGCTCCGCGAGCCCCGGCTCGGAGTGGCTCTTCCCCTCGGGGAAGATGGTGATGGCGCGGCCCTGGAGCAGCGCGCCCTTCGCGGCATCGAGGGTGCCCTCGTTGCCTCCCATCTTCGAGGGGTCATCCTGCTTGCGATACACCGGCAGCGCATCCAGCCCCTTGAGCAGCCAGCCGATGACGGGCATCGCGAACAGCGGCGCCTTCGCGAGGAACGTCACGGGACGGCGCGTGATGATGAAGACGAGCCCCGGGTCGATGAGTCCGTTGGGATGATTTCCCACGAACAGCACCGGACCTTCCGGCTCGGGGCCGGGTGCATTCACCTTCACCCGGTAGAAGAGGCGCAGACACACCGCGACCACGGCACGGACACACGCGTAGAACACGGCGGGGACTGTACCTCACGGACCGCCCCCGCGGCTTACGGGTACTGGTCCACCACCAGGATGACGCCCGTGTTGTCCTGCACGACGGAGAAGCCCTTCATCGGGCTCGGGTACGCAATCAGCCCCTCGCCATCGCGATCCCAGCGGGCATCCAACAGGACGCCACAGAAGGGCACCGACATGGCGCCGCTCTCCGGGAGGAAGACGCGGTCATAGCGGCCGAACACGCGGTGCTTCGTCACGAACAACCGCCCCCCGATGCGAGCCCCTGGCAGCTTCTTCTCACCGTCGTCCCGAGGCAGCGCAATCACGAAGCTGTAGTTGTACCGGGCCGGCCCCGGGTGGTCCTGGATGGCGTCCACGATGACCGGGACCTTGTCCCCGGGCTTCAACCCCAGCCGCTCCATCTGGACCAGCGCGCCCTTGGGACAAGCGCCCTCCGGCGGCATCCACTTGGGACGCTCGGGCTTCGCTGTCGAATCCTCCGTGTGCGCGCAGCCCAGCGCCGCCAGCACCAGCACCGTCAACCATGGGGACATGCGCATCCGGCCCGCCTCCTCAGAACGTCCCGATGCTGAAGTGGAACTGCGTCTGCGCCTCGTTGATTTCCTCGTCCGGCTTCAGGTTGAAGCCCACGTCGAATGCCAGCGGCCCCACGGGCGTCACGTACCGAAGGCCCACGCCCGCCGCGTACCGCAGCCGCTCCAGGTCCATCCGCGTCCGGTCCAACCACAGGTTGCCCGCCTCCAGGAACAGCCCCAGGTCCACCGACGCGAGCGCGGGGAGCCGCAGCTCCGCCTTGCCCAGCGTGAAGAGCTCACCGCCCTGGCTCGCCGGCACCTGTCCCGCGAGCACCGCCTTCAGCTCTCCCGAGCATCCCGACGGGCTGATGAGCGCGCGACAGTCCCGCAACTGTTGGTGCAGCGCCTCGCGCACGTCCTCGGGCAGGACACCATCCTCGCGGAAGCCGCGGAGGCTGGATGAACCTCCCAGGTAGAACAGCTTCGAGCCGATGGTCTGCGCCCCCGTCTCCAGCGGGACGATGGTCCCCGCGCGCGCCGACAGCGCCAGGCTGGCCCGCCGCCCCAGCGGGATGTAACCGCTCAGGTTGGTCGACAGCTTCACGCCGTTGATGGGGAAGGCCGGAACGGCATTGCCCGCCACGTCCGTGGGCGCCACGCTGATGCCTCGCGTGAGTTCCGCGCTGCTGATGAGCACCAGGCCCTTGCGGGGATTCGCCGGGTCATCTCGGAAGTCGAGCGTGATGGACGGCCGCAAGGAGTGCAGCGCGAAGTCGCCGAACGGATAGCGCAGACGCTCCTGGTCGGCGCGGTTGAGCAACTCCAGCACGCCCGCGCGCGAGCGCAGCCGGTTGTTCTCCACTTCGTAGGACAGCGACACGTTGAACCAGGACGTCACCGCCCAGTCCAATGCCGCGGCGGCGGCGAACCGCGTGGACACATACGAGGGCCGGTGAACTCGCTCCGCAATCAAGTCCAGTCGCGCGCCCACTTCGAAAGGCAGGAGGAAGAACAGGCGGGGCTGAGACAGGGCCAGGTTGCCTCGGCCGCCCAGTCCACTCAGGCCCTGAAGCTCCACGTCGCAGCCCGCGGAAGCCGCGCCGCCCGACTGCTGACATGCGATGCGCCGGTCCGCGGACAGCGCCTCCGCGCTCCAGCCCGCGTAGTTCACCTTCCCTCGAGCAATCAGGCTGAGCCCCAGCCCATCGAGGTTGCGGTACGTCGTGTCCAACGTGATGCGAGGACCGTCCACCAGGAAGTAGCCACCGGAGACCTGTCCATCCAGGCGGGGACGCTCATGCACCGTCACCACCACGTCCTTGGTCGGCTCGCGGCGCGCGGGGTCCGCGAGCGCGACATCCACCTGCCGGAACAACCCCAGCCGCGCGAGCCTCCGCTGCCCTTCCAGCAGCGCGTCGGGTGCCAGCGGCTTGCCCTCCTCCAGGTCCAGGTTGGCCATCACCAGGTCCGGGTCCGTGCGAGTCAGCCCCTGCACCAGCACCTTGCCCACCTTCACCTGGGGACCCGCGTCCGCGCGGAACACCACCGTCGCGGACGTACCGTCCTCGCCCACAGAGGCCTCCGTGGTGACCTTCGCGAAGAGATAGCCCTGCTGCGCCAGCCCTCGCTCCAGGGACAGGCGCGCGGCCTCCACCGCCTCGAAGCTCAGCGGCAGGCCCTTGTGCACTCCCGCCGCCCCCTGCTGCGTGAGTGACACCATGTCCTCGGGCACACCCTCGTAGCGAATCTCCGCCACCCGCGCCTGCGGCCCCTCCTCCACGTCGAAGTCGGCCACGGCGGTCCGCGTCCGCGCATCCACCGTCAGCCCCCGGAACGTCACCGTCGAGGACAGGAAGCCCCGCTCCCGGTAGGCCTCCATCATCGACTCCGTGGCCTCCAGCCAGGCCTCCTCGACGTACACCGTGGACGGGTCCGGCATCGGCTCCAACGAGACATACTCGCGGCCATGACGACCTTCCACGTCCAGCGGGTCGTCCTGGAGTCGGAGGTCCAGCTCGGGTTGATGCGCGCTCGCGCGAATGCGCTCCGCCAGATGCGCCCTCAGCGTCTTCGAGCCGAGCGAGTTGTTGCCGCGAAAGCGGACGTCGGAGACGCGCAGGGACTGCCCCTCGTCCACGTCGAACGCGAGCACCGCGACTTCACCATCCGGCCGCACCACCTCGCGCGAGCGCACCTTCGCGTCGTTGAATCCCCGGTGCCGGTAGAAGGACTCCACCCGCCGCGCCAGCCGCCCCGCCACCACCTCGTCGAGCGGCTCCGCGGCGTCATGCGCCAGGACCCGCTGCAAGAGCTCCGAGGAGAAGCGATGGTTGCCATGGAAGCGCACCTGGTACTTGGGGCCCGCCGACAGCGGCACCGCGACTGACGCGGAGTTCGCCTCCACCAGCACCGACGGCGTCCCGACCTGCGCGCGCCAGTACCCCTCTTCACGCAGGAGCGTGCGCAGGTGGTCCAGCCCCGTATCCAGTCGCACCCGGTCGAACACCTCGCCCGGCCGCATCGCCAGCACGCCCAACAACCGGCTCAGCGGCAGGCCCGGACTGCCCGAGAAGCTCACCTGCCGCACCCGCGTCGGCTGTCCCTCCGCGATGAGCAGCGACACCGCCACGCCATCCGTCACGGGCTCCTGACGCGCGGTCACCTTCACCGAGTCGTAGCCCTTGCGCTGATACGCCTGGAGCACGGCCGACACCGCGCCCTCCAACTCCTCCCCGTCCAGCGGACCGCCCTCGAGAAGACCGCTGGCCTCCAGGAGCTCCGCGTCCGACATCACCGCGTGACCCTCGAAACGCAGCCTGGCGAGCCGGGACACGGGCGTGAGCTGGAACACGACGCGGACGCCGCCCGAGACGTCCTCCGCCCGCGCCACCACGTCCGAGAAGCGGCCCGTGGCCCAGAGCCGCTCCACCGAGCGCCGCACCGTCCCCGCCGTCAGCACCTGGCCCTTGTGCACCGCCACCAACGCGCTCAACCCCTGCGCGTCCACCCCACCGGGCAGGTGCAGCTCCACGGCCACCACGTTCTGTCCGGAGACACCACCAACCGTGGCCTGCGCGAGCGAGGGGCTCGCGCTCAGGACGCACAACCAGAATCCCAGCACCACCGTGGTGGTGCGGGCTACTCGACCTCCCAGCTCAGCTTCAGCTCGAGCCCGAGGTTTCCAAACGAGGCTTCGCTGTTCTCGTTGTCCCACTGGGCCTGCGCGGAAAGTCGGTCGTCGAAGCGGTACTCGGCGCGTGCGCGCGTTCCGCGCCCACTCACCGGTTGAGTCATCCCGACTTTAAGCTGCTCGGAGAGGAACTTCGACTCCAGTTGCGCGGTCGGCTCCGCTTGCCGGGTGGCGTCGTTGTAGGTCGTGGAAATCTGGAGGGACAGGTCCCTCAACACCGGATTGCTAGGGAGGAACCGCTGGACCTGCCGGTCCAGCCCCGAGACGTTGAAGAGGGCCTCGGCCGCCAGCCCGGCCCCCGCCGAGGCCGCCGTCTCCCGGTCCGACGAGGTGAACCCCAGGGTGAGCAAGGAGACGATGTCGCCTTCCACCAGCGCCGGCTCCGAGGACAGGAGGATTTGCGGGTCCGAGGGCTTGCCGAAGGCGTGGAGCTTCACCACGTACTCGCGCACCTGCGTCTGGGCCTGGACCTCGAAGACGGGCTCCAGGCTGGAGGCATCCTGGAACTCCATCTGCCCCTGGCTGATGGTGAAGGGGTTGTTGCGGAAGAACGCCTGACTGCCCTCGGCCAGCTCCACCCGGCCCAGCAACCCCGGCCGCAGGTCCGTCCCCGTCAGCCGGATGTCGCCGAGCATCCGCGCCTTGGCCAGGTTGTTGTCCACGCGCACGTCCCCGAAGTGGACATTCACATCCCAGATGACCCAGGGCTTCTGCTGCTCGCCCGAGACACTGTTCGCCGCGGAGGACAGCGCCGGCGAGCGCTTCTGCATGGACTTGAGCAGCGCATCCACGTCCAGCGCCTTCTGGTAGCGCATCTTGACGATGTCCAGGCCACCCGTGACGGTGAAGCCGCGGGGCGGCCCCACCACCTGGAGCAGTCCGGAGAAGGTCGCCGGCAGGTCCTCCGTGAGCCGGTAGGGCACCTCGTCCAGTTGCACCGTGAGGCCCAATCGCTGGGGCAGGAAGCGCGCGAGCCGGATGTCTCCACGCGCGGAGATGCGGCCCTCGTTGAGCTGCCCCTGCAGGTGCTCCAGCAGCATGCGCTGGCCCGTCAGCTCCGCGCGGGCCGACAGGTTGCGGATGTTCACGGGCATGTCCCGCATCGCCACGCGCACCTCCGCCAGCTCCGCGCTCCCCACCACCGACGGCGCGTCCAGCGTGCCCGTCGCCTCGGCGTCCACCGTGACGCGTCCCGTGGCGCGCTCCACCATCGCCGGCGCGAGCGACTCCAACAGGCGAAGGTCTCCTCCACCGCGAAGCGTGAGCCCGATGCCGCCCGCCGTGGTCATCCACCCGCCCATGTTCAGGTCGACATAGGGCCCGTTGAAGCGGAAGGGCTGAACGTCCAGCTTGCCCTTCTCGTAGGAGAGGAGGATGGGCGCGGCGTTCTCTCCGCGCACGTCGTTGCGGGACAGCACCAGCTTGTTCACCTCCGCGCGCAGGTGCGCGGACCGAGGCTCCATCAACGGCCCCTTCGCGGTGAGCGAGCCCGACACCGAGCCGGACACGCCCGCCCACAACGGCTCCGAGGGAAGCAGCGGACGGATTTCCGGAAGCGCCAGCGACAGCGTGGCGTCATAGGGCCACGTGTCCTGCACCTTCATCTTCACGCGGCCGTCGGCGTCCTGGAACGGCCGGCCCCACACCTCGAGGTCCTTGCCCACCAGCCTTCCCGTGAGGTCCATCGCGCCGAGGTTCCGCTCGGCGAAGGTGACGCGCGGCGACTTCAGCGTGACGTCCACCACCGGGATGTCCGAGGTGCCCGAGACGACGCCCTCCATCTCGAGCGCCCCCTGGATGCCCATGCGGCTCGCGACGTCCGGCCCCACGGTCTCCGCCAGCGACAGCTGGTCACCACCGAAGCGGTAGTCCAGCCCGCCCGCGAACAACAGCGTGCCTTCCGCCCAGGTGCGGCCCAGCGGCCCTCGCAGCTCCGTGCGCTCGAGCACCATGGACTTGCCATCCACGAACCGCAGCCGCGCCGAGCCATCCCCCATCCTGCGTCCGAAGTACGCGGTGTCCTTCACGTCGAAGGCGACCAGTCCCTCCAGCCGCTCGACGGGGCTGTCCACCTCCACGCGTCCGGATGCCGTGCCCGTCAGCGTGCCCTGCATCACCGCGAGCGCCGGCGTCAGCCCCGCCACCACGTCCACCAGGTCCTCGGTGCGCCCCTGCGGGACGTTCACCTCGAGGCGCAGGTTGAGCAGCCGTCCGAAGCCCACGGCCGCCTTGCCGAAGTACTGCGTGCGCCCCTTCTGGCCGGTGAAGGACGGGAAGGCCAGCACGCCGTCCGCGTAGGTCAGCTTCCCCTGGAGCACTCCCATCGAGAAGCCCCAGAAGACGAAGTCGCGGAACGACAGGCCGGACTCCACATTCACCTGCGAGGCCGGGCCGGTAATCGAGTACGTCGCATTCCCTCGCCCCGCCCACTTCAGCCCCGCGATGTGGCCGAAGTCCGCCAGGTCCAGGTCGCCCTGGCCGTGGATGTCCAGCCCGAGCGCGCTGCCCAGCAGCAGCGCCACATCCCCCTGCACCTTCGAGTGTCCCGCGTCCGCGGTGATGTGGTTGAAGGACACGCGGTCCGTCTGCAGCCGCACCTGCGCCTGCGCGCGGGCCTTGTCGAACTCGAGGATGGTGAGCCCATCCGAAGCAGGCGCATCGAAGGGCCGCGTCGCCAGCGTGAACTTCCCGGTGCGCAGGTCCAATGGCCCCGCCAGCGAGAAGCGCGGCAGCAGGTTCCCGCTGAGCTGTGCATCGAGCGTCGCGGGGAAATCCACCCACGCGCCCTTCACGCCCGCCTTGTCCAGGATGCGCCCCAGCGACGCGTCCACCGTCTTCACGCTCACCTCGAGCGGGAAGAGCGGCGTCAGCCCCAGCTTGCCGGTGACACTCACCCGGCCCGCCCCCACCGGCACCGTCACATCCTCGATGCGCACTTCATCGCCCGAGTACGACAGGCGCGCGGAGACGTTGGCGGGACCGAACCTGTCGTAGCCCAGCCCGTTGCCCGACAGCTCGAGCGACACCGCGGGCGCCTCGGGCTTGCCCGCGATGGACACGCGGCTCCACAAGTGGCCCGTGGCCTGCTTCGGCAGGAGCTTCGCCTGGGACAGCGTGCGCATCGGCAGGAAGACCTGTGCATCCAGCGCCAGGTGCGGCTGGCAGAGCGAGTCCACCCGTCCCGACACGGAGGTGCTGATGTCATCCAGTGACACCTCCGCCCGCTCCAGCTCCAGCAGCTCTTCGTCAGGGTCCAGGGCTCCGGCGATGGCCAGTCGCTGAAGCACCAGCTCCTGGCCATTCGGGCCCAGCCGCACGAGTCCCCGACGAGCCTCCGCGTCCAGCTCGATGGCACCCCATCTCTCCGTCCACCGCACGTCCAGGTCGGCGACCTCGACGCGCCGACCCTCGGGCAGCGCCAGCCGGAGCTCCGCGCCGGTGATGTCCAGCTTCGAAATCCGCAGGTGCTCGAGCGGCGCCAGGAAGCAGCCCTGCGACTTCTTCGAGGGCTCCGTCGACGGCCGCGACACATCCAGCGTCACGCGGGGCCGCTCGGCGCGCACCAGGGCCAGGGACAGCCGGCCGGAGAAAGGCCGTAGGAAACCCAGCTGCACTTCCGCGGTGTCCGCCGCCACCAGCGGCGTGTCCTCACCGGGCAGGAAGAGCGAGAAGCCATGCACCACCACGCGCGAGCCCAGCGGGTCCAGCTCACAGCGGCCGATGCCAACGTCCAGCCCGAGCACATCCGGCAGATGGCGCCGAGCCATCGTGCAGGCCACTTCCCACGTCGCGGGCATGCGCAACGCCAGCACACTCCCCGATAGGACGAGGAGCACGAGCAGCAGCGCTCGAAGCGCACCCTTGCGGCTCTGCGTGGCCAAAGCCCCTAGAGCTTACCCAGCCCTTCGAGGTAGCGGTCTATCTCCGCCAGATCGAGCTTGTTGTTCGACGCTCGGGGCAGACGGGACGCGGGGGGGCTTGCCCCCTCGGCTGCTCCTGGGGCAGCCGAGTTGATGCCCTGCAGTCCCAAGTTCTTTCCGATGCGATGCACCAGCTCCGCGGAGACCGTCTCGGCGCGCGCGAGGAACGCCTCGAAGAGGGCGTTGTCGCACAGGGTGTTGATGACACGCGGCGAACCGGACGAATGCTCATGCACCGCCAGCAAGGCCTCGGGCGAGAACGGCATGCGCGGGCAGCCGGCGAGCCGGAGGCGGTGCTTGATGTAGGCCTCGGTGGACTCGGCGGTGAAGGGCTCGAGCTTGTAGCGCATGGCCACGCGCTGGGCGAGCGGCGGGTCCAGCTTCAGGTTCTTCTCGATCTCCGGCAGGCCGAAGAAGACGAACGAGATGAGCTTGCGCTCCGGCACTTCCAGGTTGAGGAGGCCGCGGAACTCCTCCATCAGCTCGCGCGTCTCCAGCATCTGCGCTTCGTCGATGAGGACGACGGCCTTCTTGCCGGACTCGTAGATTTGCAGGAGCCGCTGGTAGAGCTGCGACAGGAGCGCCAGCTTCTCCTGTGCGGGGTTCTCCACACCCAGCTGCAGGGCGATGCGCCGCAGCAGCCAGTTGGCGGTGATGCCCGAGTGGATGATGACCAGCAGCGCGGCCTCGTACTCGGACTCGGGCAGCGAGTCGAGCATGCGGCGGGCCAGCGTCGTCTTCCCCGCGCCGATGTCGCCGACGAGGATGGACAGGCCCTTCATGTAGCTCACCGCGTGCATCAGCCGGGTGAGCGCCTGCGAGTGCTGCGCCGAGTTGTAATAGAACCGGCTCACGGGAGCGTTGGAGAAGGGCTCCTGCGTGAGGTCGAAGAAATCGAGGTAGGTCGTCATGGGCTCGCCGGACCTCGGGGGCAACTACACGTAACCGACCTTGCGCGCCTTGGGCGCGCCGGCCGCTGGCACCGGGGGATTCGCCACCGCCGCCGTGGGCGCGGCCCCATGGGCCTTGGAACCATTCACCGGAGCAGGCGCTGGCGTGGGCAGGGGGTCCTCCTCCGGCTGGGTACTGGCCGCGAGCCGGGAGACCTGCGCTCCCACGTCGCGGTACTTCGCGTCCATTACCGCCACACGCTGGTAGTGGTGCAGCGCCTTGCCGGGCTCGCCATGAGCCTCCCAGGCCACCGCCAGCTCGAAGCCCAGCGCCTTCGCCGCCTCACCGGAGGCCTGCGGACTCGCGAGTCCCTCGCGGAACGTCTCCACCGCCGCGCCCGCATCACCGCGCAGCAGGTGCAGCATCCCCATCATCGTGACGCAATCCAGCTCGCGCTTCGTGCCGGTACAGCCCTGACGGGCCACCTCGAACTCGTGGAGCGCGTCGTCGAGCAGGCCCATCTCCTTGTAGGCGATGCCCAGGTCGTAGTGCGTGTCCACGTCCTCGGGCTTCACCACCTTGGCCAGGCTCTTCTTGAACTCGGAGAACACCTCCTCCACCGAGTACTGGAAGTCCTCTTCCGCGGGCGCCGCGGCCGACGTGTCGTCGCCCAGGTTGTCGATTTCCCCGGCCAGCTCCGCCGCCAGGTCGAACGCGTCCCGCTCTCCGGCCGACTCCGTCACCGGCTGCACGGAAGGCACCGTGACGGGCTCCTGCTGCTCTTCCTCCGGCGCAACCCCGCCGCTCGCCTCGAGCGCCTCCAGGCGCTCCATCAGCTCGCCGGCGCGCACATGGCCCGGGAAGGCGATGGACACCGTCTCGAGGATTTCGCGGGCCTCTTCCAAGAGCCCCTGGTCCAGGAAGAAGGAGGCCTCGTCGCACTCCTCCGCCGCCGGCTCGTCCTCGCTCACCTCGTCGGTGACGGAATCGGTCGGGGTCGGCTGCTCGGGCTCCTCCTCCGTCTCGGCCGATGCGTCGAATGCCTCGGCGGACTCGAACGACGCCGCGGCATCGAACGCGTCGGGCGACTCGAACGTCTCGGCCGACTCGAACGTCTCGGCCGACTCGAACGTCTCGGCCGACTCGAAGGAGGACGCGGCCTCGGGCTCGTCCTCGATGGCCTCGAAGCCGGACGAGAGCTCGGGCTCTTCCAGACCGGCGTCATCCAGCGACACCACGGCGTGCGAGGCGGTGGGCTCCTCGTCCTCGAACTCATCGCCCAGCGAGGGCATCTCGGAGCCAGGGGGGGCCTCCTCGAGGTCCTCCAGCATCGAGGCATCCAGCGGAGCAATCCCCACCCGCGTGGGAATCTCATCCACATCCAGCGACGCCTCTTCCACGAGCGTCGGCTGCTTGAACGTGGCGGGCGCGGCCTCGTCGAGCAACGCCCGCGTGGGCGCGCGAACCATCGTCGGAGGCGGCTCGTCCTCGTCGCCCAGCGACATCGCCGCCATCGACGCGGAGGTGGCCACGTCATCCGAGTCGCCCAGCGACAGGCCCTCGTCGGCGTCGAACGGCGCGCCCAGGTCGGCGGACTCCACCAGCGGCTCATCGTCCGAAGACATGAGGCCGGGCTCGTCCGTCAACATCATGCCGTCGTCGTCGCCCGACACGAGCATCTCGTCCATCGAGGCCGCCGCCATGTCCTCCGGCGGAGGCATCTCGAAGACGTCGTGCTCTCCGGAGGTGATGGCCTCTCCGACGAGTGCTTCCTCGCTGACGACGGAGGCTTCGCCCGCGTCATCGATGACTTCGTCCGACTCGCTCGACGGCAGCGTCGCCAGGGCCAGCTCGTCCCCTGGCGGATGCATGAGCGCATCCTCGGGAGGCGGAGCGACGAGGACTTCGTCGTCGCTCGAATCCACGAGGATGGCGTCCTCGCCCACCGACTCCACCGCCACCGAGGACGGCGCCACCGACACCGGCCCTTCCACGCGCAGCACCGACAAGAAGGCCGGCACCTCGGGATGGGCGGGGTTCTGCTGGAGGATGGTCGCGAGATAGGGCTGCGCGCGCGTCGAATCCGCGGCACGCGTGCACAGGCGCAGCACGTTCAGCAGCTGCTCGGACGCCTGCGCCGCGTTCCCCGACGCGACGTAGATCTGGTACGCCTTCTCGTGCGCGTCCAGGTTCTCCGGGTCGACGGAGAAGATCTTCCTCAGGTGCTCCAGCGCTTTGTCGTGGAGCCCGTACTTCACGTAGACGTCGGTCTCCGTGAGCAGCTTGGCCAGCTGCTCGCGAGCCAGTCCCGCGGGCTGCGGAGGTGGCGGCGCGAGGGGCTGCGGCGCGGCGGCGGGAGCAGGCGCGGGCTGGGGTGCGGCGCGAGCGGCCGGCTGGGGCGCGGGCTGCGCCATGGGCTGCGGCGCGGCGGGAGCGGGCTGCGGCGCGGGAGCACGTCGAGCGAGCAGATCCGGGTCCTGAGGATCCAACACCTCGATCTGCGTCCAGACAGCCTCGGCCTCGGTGAGACGGCCGCGCTCCTGATGAATCTTCGCGAGTTCCTTGTAGACGGACACCGTCTTGGAGGTCTGCCCCAGCCCCTGGAACGCCTGGGCCAGGAGGGACAGCGTCTCCACGTCGCGGCCATCCGCCTTGAAGCACACCTGCAGCTTCGCCAGCGCGCGCTTCTGGTCTCCGCGCTGCAGGTACGAAGTGGCCAGCTCCTTGGCCAGCGGCAGGTTGTCCGGCTCGAGCGTGGACAGGCGCTCCGCCACGCGGGCCCAGTCCTCACCTCGGCTGTTGCGCTTGAGGTACTCAGCGGCGCGCTTGAACTCCTGAATCGCCTCGCGCGTCATGTTCTCGCGTGCGTACAGCTCCGCGAGCTTGATCTTCGACGCCACGTTCTCGGGGTCGAGATCCACCATCTTCTTCAAGGTATCGAGCGACGCCTTGGTGTCGCCCGCCTTGTCGTAGTGGTTGGCGACGATCTGGAAGTACGCCATCGCCTCCGACATCAGCCCGAGCTGCTGGTGCAGCTCCGCCAGCTTGAGGTTCACCTCCAGCAGGTTCGGGTTGAGCTTGAGGACCTGCTTGTAGAGGGCGACGGCCTTGAGGAAGAAGCCGTCCGAGGAGTAGCTCTCCGCGACCTTGGTGAAGAAGTGCGCCGCCTGGGCGTTGTCGTTCTTCTTCTGGTACAGCTCCCCCATCTTCTGGAGCACCCGGATGTCCTTCGGGTCGACCTCCAGGACCTTCTGGTACTCCTTGATGGCCTTGTCGTACGCGCCCTTCGCGACCAGCTTCGCGGCGGCTTCGATGATCTTGTTCTTGTCCATCGAGCGTGGGCTTCCGGCGAGCCGAAACCCCTTGGAACTTCGCGGGTTTCTATCTTCAAAAGGGGGGAGAGTCGGAGGCTAACGGAATCCTCCAACTCGGGTCAAGAAACAGCCCGGCGCCCCCCGGTATCAGCTCACCTGCTTGGATGCTCGCTGCACGTGCGGGAACCGCACGTAGGCGGACATGTGTGACTACGGCGTCTCTTCCACGGCCTTCTTCAAGCGACGCGAACCGGTCTCACTCGCCAGGAGTCGCTCCACGAAGCGCGTGTCGTAGTTGCCCTCCTGGAAGGACTCCTCCGCCAGCGCCGCGCGGTGGAACGGGATGTTGGTGCGGATGCCCTCCACCACGTACTCACCCAGTGCGCGCTGCATGCGGCGGATGGCCGTCTCGCGGTCTTCCGCGTGGACGATGAGCTTGGCCAGGAGGCTGTCGTAGTACGGCAGCACCGTGTAGTTCTCGTACGCGCTCGAATCCACGCGTACCCCGTAACCACCGGGAACGCTGTAGCCGGTGATCTTCCCGGGCCACGGCGCGAAGGTGATGGGGTCCTCGGCGTTGACGCGGCACTCGATGGCGTGCCCGCGAATCTGGATGTCCTCCTGCTTGAAGCGCAGGGGGTGGCCGTAGGCCATGCGGATCTGCTCACGGACCAGGTCGATGCCCGTGACGAGCTCCGTCACCGGGTGCTCCACCTGGATGCGCGTGTTCATCTCCATGAAGTAGAACTCGCCGCGCTCATCCAGCAGGTACTCGATGGTCCCCACGTTGTTGTAGCGAAGCTTGCGCATCGCCTCGACGGAGACCTCACCCATCTTCTTGCGCAGCTCGGGCGTGAGCGCCGCGGACGGAGCCTCCTCGATGAGCTTCTGGTGCCGGCGCTGCACCGAGCACTCCCGCTCATTGAGGTGGATGATGTTGCCGTGCTCGTCGGCGACGATCTGGATTTCGATGTGGCGCGGCTTCTCGACGTAGCGCTCGATGTAGAGGTCGCCGTTGTTGAACGAGGCCACCGCCTCCGCCTGCGCCGTCGAGAAGGCCTGGGCCAGCGCGCTGGGCTCGCGGACGATCTTCATCCCCTTGCCGCCGCCGCCCGCCGCCGCCTTGAGGATGACGGGGAAGCCAATCTCACGGGCGAACGCCTCCGCCTCGCGAGGGTCCTTGACGGTGCCAGGGCTGCCCGGGAGCAGCGGCATCCCCGCCTCGCGCGCAGCCTGCCGCGCACGGACCTTGTTGCCCATCAGCCGCAGCATCTCCGGACGCGGACCGATGAAGCGAATCTTGCAGTTCTCGCACACCTCGGCGAACTCGGCGTTCTCGGAGAGGAAGCCGTAGCCGGGGTGGATGGCATCCGCGCGGGTGATTTCCGCCGCGGAGAGCAGCTGCGGGACGTTGAGGTAGCTCTCCTTGGACGCCGGAGGGCCAATGCACACCGCTTCATCGGCGAAGCGCACGTGCAAGGCATTGGCGTCCGCCGTGGAGTGCACCGCCACGGTGGCGATGCCCAGCTCGCGGCAGGCGCGGATGACCCGCAGGGCAATCTCCCCGCGGTTGGCAATCAGCACCTTCTTGAACACGGGGATGTCTCCTGAAACAACGGCCGGGCTCGGCGGCGCGCCCTCACAAGTGCGGGGCGCGCGAACCGGGTCAGGCTGGCTCGATGCGGAACAGGGCCTGGCCAAACTCCACCGGCCGGCCGTTCTCCACGAGGATTTCGACCACGCGGCCGGAGACCTCGGACTCGATTTCGTTCATCAGCTTCATCGCTTCGATGATGCAGAGAACCTGGCCCTTCTTCACCACGGAGCCCACGTCCACGAAGGCGGGCTGGTCGGGCGCCGGCGTCCGATAGAACGTGCCGACGAAGGGGCTGGACACCACATGGCCCGGCTTCTCGGCGGCCTTCTCGGCCACGGGAGCCGAGGCCACGGGGGCCAGGGTCGGCGCGGCCACGGGCGCGGCGCGCGGCGCGACAGGTGCCGCGTACTCCACGGCGGCGGCCACCGGAACGGCTGCGGGGGCCGCGTGGTGGACGATGGTGGTCTCGGGGGCGTGGCCGCGGCGGATGAAGAGCTTCTCCTCGCCGCGCTTCCACACCAGCCTCGTCACGTCCGAGGCCTCCAGGATGTTGACGATCTCCCGCAGGGCCTCCACATCGAGGGAGGTATTGCCCGCATCCCGAGCGCTCGCCGCCGGAGCGGGCGCGCTGGCGGGCGCGGACGCCCGGGTCGACTTGCGCTTGGTTGCCATTCTCGCGTCCCCTCCGTCGGAGTCGTGCGACTAACCGGCCACGGCCACGCGGGTGAGGTACTTGCCACCGTCGCGCGTGTCGATCTTGAGCACGTCACCCTCGTTGATGAAGAGGGGGACGTTGACCACGAACCCGGTCTCCAGGGTCGCCGGCTTCAGGGCACCGGACACGGTGTCGCCGCGAACACCCGGGTCGCACTTGGTGACCTTGAGGTCCACCGAGTTGGGCAGCGACACGCCGATGGCCTTCCCGTTGTAGAACATGATGTCGACGTTGATGTTCTCCTTCAGGAAGTTCTTCGCTTCACCGAGCACCTTCTCCGAAAGGAAGGTCTGCTCGAAGTCGCGGGTGTCCATGAAGTAGTAGTCGTCACCCTGCACGTACAGGTACTGCATTCCCTTCTCTTCGATGTCCGGCTTGCCGACCTTGTCGCCAGACTTCATCGTCGGCGTAAGGACGCGGCCAGAGATGAGGCTCCGGAGCTTGGTGCGGGTGAAAGATGAACCCTTGCCAGGCTTCACGTGCTGGAACTCGACGATGACGAACGGCTCGCCGTCGATCTCAATCTTCATGCCGTTGTGAAACTCGGACGTATCGATGACACCCGCCATGGGGACCGACTCCTTCAGACTCGAAACTACGGAACCTTGAAAAGTCGGGGGTGTCTAGCCCATGCCCCCTCCCATGGGAAGGGGAAACCTGCGGAGCGCCGCGGCGTCTGGACGACTGCCGTACAACGCGGCGTCTAGAGCTCCGCGCGGACCTTGGGGGCCGTCACGCGCAGCACATACCTGCCCTTGCCGTAGTTGCCGTCCGCGCGCAGCGCGAGCACCAGGAAGTACTCTGGCGACACCAGCCGCATGAGGGTCAGCACCTTGTCGCTGTTGACGCTGACCTCACTGACGGCGCCCGTCTTGAGCGATTCGGCGGCATGGCGCAGCTGCGTGAGCAGATTGGCGTACTCCACCCACGCGACACTCAGGTCCAGCTCGCCTGCTTCCTCGCGTTGGAAGGTGTCGACGGAGATGCCGTCGAAGCCCATCACGCTGCAGGCAAGGGCCCCATCCACTTGGTTGACGACTGACTCGAGGTGCGTGCGAAAGGACATGGTCTTGGACTCAGTGCGCCTGGGGACAGGCGCCGTTCCTAACTAGTTGCACGCGGGCAGGACGCCGTTCTGGCCGCGCTGGTCGCAGGCTTCGGTCGGGGGCTCGACCGCCTTGCCAGGAGGACACGAGAACGGGATGTTTCCAACCTGGACCGAGTAGGTGATTGTGTTCGTCTCCACCTTCGAGCCATCCAGCATCTTGCCGCGCACCTTCAGCGTGACGAGCGTCTCGACGAAGTTCGCCCCCCCGGTCGCGGACCTCAGGGCCTGCAGCGCATCGAGCGTGAAGATGTTCAGGAGCATGGCTCCGTTCCCCGCGGCCCTGAAGGTGCCATGGATGGGAACCGTCGCGCTGGGGATGTTGAGCTCCGGCTCCGTGCGGTAGCTGAGGTCGAGCTCCGTGACATAGATGGCGTTGCCATCGGGGTCCGTGAGCGGCGCGCCCACGACGATGGGCGTCTCCAACACGTTGGAGGTGACGATGAGCCCCATCTGGTAGTTGCCGGCCAGCGCCAGATTGAGCGAGCCGTTCAGCAACTGCCGGTTGTCCGGGATGGTGCAACTCGAGTCGGGCGGCGTCGACTGGAGGATCTGGAGCTTCGGGTAGTCGTCGACGCAGGACACCGAACCAAGCGCCAACAACGCGATGAGATAGATAGGCTTCATGAGCGAACGCACTCCTACGAGAAGAGGCGCGATGCCTTAGAGGCTCTGCGCGATGGTCTGGCGGTTGAGGATGCGGGGCGTGATGAAGATGAGCAGTTCCTGCCGGTCATCCGACTCCACGGACTGCTTGAACAGCAGGCCCAGCACCGGAATCTTCGACAAGAAGGGCACCGAGTTGACCCGCGAGGAGCCTCGGCGAACGTAGATACCACCGATGACCGTGGTGTCCCCGTCCTTGACCAGCACCTGAGTATTGGCCTCCTTGCGCTGGATGGCGGGCTGCCCGTTCGCCCCCGTGCTGGAAGCATCCGGCTGGTTGTTGGAAGCGGTGATGGCCATCAGCACGCTGCCGTCCTGGGTGATGTGCGGCGTCACCTCCAGCGACAGGCGGGCCTCGATGAAGGTCGTGTTCACGCCACCCGCGGACACCTGGCTGAACGGGATGGAGAGACCCTGGCTGATGCGAGCGGTGTTGTTGTCGAGGGTCGTCACGCGCGGGGCGGAGATGGTCTTGACGCTTCCCTCCTGCTCCATCGCGGAGAGACGCAGGTTGAGCTGGAGCGCGCCGCCCGCGGAACCAAAGGTGAAGCCCAGCGCGCCACCGAGGCCCGCCGCGCCACCCGCCGAGGGCAGGTTCACCGCGAAGTTCGGCACACCCGGGAGCCCCGCGGCGGTGCCCACCGCGCCGCCCGTGATGGCGACGTTGTTGGGGAAGATGAGCCCCGTCGAGTTGCCCGTGGCCTGGGAGAGACGCGCCTGTCCACCCCACTGCACGCCGAGGTCCCGCGTGAAGTTCGTGCTCGCCTCGACGATACGGCTCTCGATGAGCACCTGCGGCGTCTGCGTGTCCAGGCTGCGAACCAGCGCGCGCGCCTTCTCCGTATTGGCGCGCACATCCTTGACGATGAGCACGTTGGTCCGCGAGTCCACCGTCACGGTGCCACGCTCGCTGAGCACGTCCTTCACCCGCGCCGACATGTCGCCAGCAACCGCGTAGTTGACCGGGATGAGGTTGACCATCAAGTCCTCCTGCTGCTGGAGGGACTTCTTGCGCTCCTGGCGCAGACGGGCCTCTTCCTCCAAGGTCTTCAGCGGAGCGATGCGGATGATGTTGCCGAACTCCTCCTTGCCCAACTGCTTGGTGCGCAGGATGAGGTCCAGCGCCTGGTCCCAGGGCACATTGCGCAGACGGATGGTGACGCGACCGGAGACGTCATCGGCGACCACGACGTTCTTCTTGGAGATCTCCGCGATGACCCGCAGGAGGTTCTGGATGTCGATGTCCTTGAACTCGAAGGAGACGCGCTTGCCGCGGTAGCGAGCCTGCTGCGGCGCACCCTCGGCCGCATAGGCGGGCGCCTCGGCGGTGAAGCCGGCGGTGCGCTGGGCCACAGCCACTTCATCCGTCTTCACACCCTTCACATCCAGCCGCCACGACAGCGTGCCGCCGTTCTGGGTGACCTTCTCGTCGATGGCGCCATCCGCGGCGACCACCACGCGCACCTTGCGGCTCTCGCCTGGCACGCTGAAGGCGCTGATCATCTTCACCGGCGTCTCGAGCGCGCTGGTGTCCAGGCTGCGCTCCAGCTTCTTCGGCAGCCGGGCGTTCTCCAGCGTGAGGACCGCGCTGCGCGGATCGGGACGGTCCACCTTCCATGACGCCGTGCCGGTCAGCTTCAGCACCACGCGACCACCCGCCCCACCCTCCTGGAAGGACAGGTCCTTGACCTCCACCATGGACGCGGTGGCGGGCGCCTGCGCCTCGACGGGCTCCGGCGCGGGGCGCATGGGCTCCACTTCCGCCACGGAAGCAACCACCTCTTGCGGCGCGGGCGACGGCGCGGCCTTGCGAGCCACCGCGCCCCCCAGCACCACTTCCAGGCCCTTGTCCGCGCGGTCCACGCGGTAGGCCGGCATCTTGCCGCGCACGTCGAGCACCAGCCGGACCTTGTCCGAGTGGGCGCCCACGCGCACTTCCCGCAGCGTCGCGCCATTCACGCGAGGCGCACGGGCCGCCAGGCCCACGCCATAGAGGTCCACCGCCAGACGCGGCGGGTCCGCCAGCTCCAGCACCTCATAGCGGGCGATGTCGCCATCCGCGCGGATGCGAAGCGTCTCGTCGGAGTAGGCCAGCTGGGTGATGCGCTGGGCGGGGTTCGCCACCTCGCGCTCATCGGCCTCGGCCGCGACCACGTTCTCCGGCAGGGCCGGCTTCGTGGAGGGCTCGGAGGCCTTCACCTGCGGCGCGGCCTCCGCCACCACGGCGGGCTTCGCGACGGAGGGGGCCGCCGGGGCCGTGACGACGGGCGACGGCTCGGCCTGCTTGGCCTCGGCGCCGTCGACGGAGATCACCACGCGGTTGCCGTCGGCGCGGACGTCGTACTGCGACGCCTTGTCCAGCGCCAGCAGCACCCGGCCCACGCTCGCGCGCTCATCCGAGAACTGCGACGCCACGACTCCCGCGACGGGACCCGAGCCGTCGTGATGGCCCTTGATACCCGTCGCATCCGCCGACGAGAGGTCCACCACCAGTCGCTCCGGGCTACTCAGCCGGAACACGGTGAAGGTAGGAGGCCGGGTTCCGGTCACCACCACCTGGGCGCCAGAGCCGGTTCGGGACACCGCGACGTCCCTCAACGTATTCAGTTCAGCGCCAGACACCTCGGCGCCCGCAAGGACGGCCACGAATGCGGCCGCCAACATCCACTTGCCCCTCGTCACAGCGCTCCTCTCGAGCATGCGTCCCCTCACCACAGTTGGAAGCGGGCTGCCGCCCGCGGGCGCGCCTAAGGGGCGCTACTCCCCGAAGTTTTTGCCGGTCATCAGATTGTAGCTAGGGTCCTGCTTGTCATCCGGCTTGAGCTGCAGGGTCACCGGGTTCTTGATGATCTCTCCGTTGCCCGAGAACACCTCGGTCACCGTCATCGAGTCGCGGAGAATCTGCGTGACCTTGCCGCCCTGGCGCCCCACGCGGGTATTGCGGCGCACGATGTGGCCTCGACCCTGGGGGTCTTCGACCATGGCAAGTGGATTGGCGTCCCCCGTGACGACCGCGACCAGCTTGAGCTGGTCCAGGTCGAACGCGCACAGGGGTTCGGTGCAGGTCGTGACCTGGCTGGCCTGTCCCGACTGGTTCAGCTCTTCCAGCGGGCTGCGGAACGGGTCCCGCTTCCCCACCGGGTTGTACGAATAGACGTAGGCCGGAGCAGCCGCGGCCTCGACGGCCACAGCGGTCTCCGCGGGTGCCGCGGGAGCGGGTGCCGGCGCCGCGGCCACCGGCCGAGCGGGAGGCGGCGCGTCCTCGCATGCGGCGAGCGTCAACGCGAGCGCGGCAGTCGTCATCGTGGCCTTGAACATCTTCATCCTCAATCCCCTTGTCGCCCTACTTTCCGGACGGATCAAGTTTCTAGTTCTTGGTCTCGACGAACCGGAAAGTCGTCGCCAGGAAGCTGCTCTGCAGGACGACCTTCTCGTTCTTGAGCGCCGCCTGCCCCAGGTTGATGTTGTTGACGTTCACGATGCGGCGCATGTTCGCCATCTCCTGCAGGAACATGGCGATCTCATGGTAGTTGCCGCGCACCGTCATGCGGATGGGGATGCGCGCGAAGAACTCGCCGCCCCCGACGTATTCGCGGTCGGGCTGGACGAGCGCGATTTCAAGGCCGCTCTTCTTCCCGATGTCGTTGATCTGCGCGAGCAGCTCCTCGACGTCCTTCTTCTCCGGCAGCTCCGTGAGGGCTTCCGCGAGCTTCTGCTCCAGCACGTCCATCTCGCGCCGCCGCTCGTTGAGGTTCTGAGCGATGGCGCTCTTCTCCGCGAGGTCCAGGTCCAGCTGGCGCCGCTGGCCGACCTGGATGCGGATCCGGTCCTCCGTCGGCTGGATGACGAGGAAGAAGTTGGCGGCGGTCATCAGGGCGATGAGCACGGCCAGGCCACCGAACTTGGCGCCCGGGGAGGCCTTGGCGAATTGGTCCAGGTACTTGTCCATGGCGGGGCCTCGGTCAGATGGCGTAGTTCGCGTTGAGGGTGATCTTGAAGTCGACCATCGAGGGCGCACCCGCGCTGCTCGTCGACTTCGTCTGGACCGCGCTGGTCAGGTCGATGTTCCTGAAGAACGGCGTGACTTCCGCGCTCGGGAACTCCTCGACCGTGGCCTCCGCCGTCAGCAACTCCACGCGGGACGTCTTCGTCTCGCGACGCTGATCCACCAGGCGCCCCATTCCCTTGGGGGTCCACACCACACCGTTCAGGCCGCGCATGAACTCCGCGACCTCGTCGTGGCTGACCGCCGAGCCATCGATGGACACCGCGTTGCTGGACTCGGCGAAGCTCTTCACCCAGACCTTCTTCGGGGTGGCGGAGGCCAGCGCGTCCATCATGCGGACCGGACCATTGCGCCCCTTCCGGAGCGCGTCGAGCACGGCGAGCTTCTTCTCGACCTCGGTCTTGCGGGCGTTGATGTTCTTCACCTCGCCGATGACCTTCTCCAGCTCGGCGATCTTCGCCTGCGTCTGGGCGATGGCCTTCGCGTTGCGCACGCGCTCGGATTCCCGGTCATCGTACCAGAAGTAGTTGCCCACGGCGGCGCCCAGGAACAGCACGCCGAAGAGGACCAGGGTCGTCTGGCCCTTCTTCTTGGTCTGCGTCTTCCGGACGGGAAGCAGGTTGATGCGAATCATCATGTGCGTCGTCTCCAAGAAGTGGACGGTCTCAGGCCAGCTTGTCGCCCGGACGCCTCAGCGCCAATCCCACGGCCACCGCGGCCATGGGCGCCACGTCCATGATGAACGCGGGGTCGAACTTGCGGTTGTCCACGTCAATCTTGCGGAACGGATTGAGAATCTCGACCGGCACGCCCGTGCGCGCCTCGATGGTCTTGAACAGGGCGGGAATCTTCGCCGTGCCACCCGACAGGTAGACCTTGGTGAAGTTCGAGTCCGCCGCCGTGCCGGCGTAGAAGTCCAAGGAGCGCTGGATTTCGCCCGCCACCTGCTCGGCGACGCTGGAGAGCACGCGCTCGACCTCTTGAGGAACAACGGCGTCCGCGTCCGCGCGGTTTCCGCCGATCTTCAGCGCCTCCGCCTCCTCGTAGGAGACGTTGAGCTGCTTCTGGATTTCTTCGGTGAACTGGTTGCCACCGATGGTGACGTCACGGGTGAAGACCGTCACGCCGTTGGCGATGATGTTGATGTTCACCACCGACGCGCCCGCGTTGATGAGGACGACGGTCTCCTTCTCCGGCAGGTCGTAGTTGACCGAGAACATGTTCTGGACGGCGAACGCGTCCACGTCCACCACCACCGGCGCGAGGCCCGCCTCGGAGACCACGGTGGTGTAGTCGTTGATCATGTCCTTCTTGGCCGCGACCAGCAGCACATCCATCTGACCGGTGGCGTCGTTGCCGCCCCCGTCGAGGATCTGCGTGTCGATGTTCACGTCCTTCACGTCGAAGGGGATGTACTGCTCGGCCTCCCACTGGATGCTCTCCTCGAGCTCCTCCTGGGACATGCGCGGCATCTGAATCTTCTTGATGATGACCGAGTGACCGGACACGCCGATGGCGACGTCCTTGCCCTTCACCTTCAGCTCGGACATCAGCTCCTGGACGGCCTGGACGATGGCCGTGGAGTTCATCAAGGCGCCGTCGACGATGGCCTCCGGAGGCAGCGGCTTCATGCCGAAGCTCTGCAACGCGAAGCCCACTTCGCCGCGCTTGCGCTGCTCCTTGAGCAGGATCATCTTGATGGAGGTCGATCCGATGTCCAGACCGAGTGCCAGTTTGCCCTTCGCCATGCTTGACTCCGTCGAGAGGCAGCCAGCGTAGCACTGGCCGTCAACCCCTCCTAAAAAGTGCCCGAAGCCCGCCTGCTCGCCGCCCGGTCGGGATCCCTGCCGTATCTGCTGCGCCAGGCCCCCCACCACGGTCGCGGAGGCCCGATTTTCCGGCCCCGGCGGCATTCCGTCAATCGGCCCCGTAGAATCTTCCAGGTCATCCCCGGTCGGCCTCCGCGTCCGGGTCGATGCCGTACTCCTTGATCTTGTAGAGCAGCGCCCGGTGGCTGATGTCCAGGACCTCGGCCGCCCGAGTGCGGTTCCCCTTCGTCTGACGGAGGGCCGCGCGGATGTAGGACTCCTCCAGGTCGCGAATGGCCCGCTTGAGCGACAGGTCGCTACCCGCCTGTGGCACCTCGTTGCGGCCTGTCCCAGACGACGCGGGTGAGGGCGCGGCCCACAGCCTTTCGGGCAGGTTGGCAGGGAGGATGTGCGGGCCATCCGCCAGGAGGACGGCGCGCTCCATGGCGTTCTCCAGCTCACGCACGTTGCCCGGCCAACCATAGGAGGACATCAGCGCCTCCGCCTCCGGGGACAGGCCCTCCACCGGAGACTCCCGGTTGAGCTCGCGGTTGAAGCGTTGGATGAAGACCTTCGCCAGGAGCGGCACGTCCTCGCGGCGCTCTCGCAGCGGAGGCACCCGCACGTTCACCACGTTGAGGCGGTAGTAGAGGTCCTCGCGGAACTCCCCCTTCTCCACCAGCTTGCCCAGATCTCTCAGCGTGGCGGCCACCACGCGCACGTCCACCTTCTCCACCCGGCTCTCCCCCACCGGTCGGATCTCCCCCTCCTGCAACACACGCAGGAGCTTCACCTGCGCGGGCAGCGGCAGCTCCCCCACTTCATCGAGGAAGAGCGTGCCCCCGTCGGCCTCCGCGAAGAGTCCTCGCTTGGCCGTGCGTGCGTCGGTGAAGGCGCCCTTCGCGTGACCGAACAGCTCGCTCTCCAACAGTCCGCCGGGGATGGCGCCGCAGTTGACGGCGACGAACGGGAGCGGCGCGCGAGGGCTGCGCGTGTGCAGCTCCCGGGCGATGAGCTCCTTGCCCGTGCCGCTCTCGCCGCTGATGAGCACCGTGGTGTCCACCGGAGCCAGGCGCGCCACCTGCCTCAGCACCGCTTGAAGCGAGGCGCTCTCGCCGAGGATGTGTCCCTGGGGAACCACGGGGACACCGCCCTGCTTGAGGCGTCGGTTCTCCCTCAGCAGCCGCTCGCGCTCCTCGGCCTTGCGCAGGGCGAAGACGATCTCCTCGGGCTTGAAGGGCTTCTGGACGTAGTCGTAGGCGCCCGCGGATACCGCCTCCAGCGCTTGCTCCTGCGAGCCGTAGGCACTCATCACCACCACGGTGAGCTCCGGGTGGGCCTCGCGCGCCTCGCGAAGCAGCGTGAGGCCATCCTTGCGAGGCATGCGCACGTCGCTCAGCAGGACGTCGTAGTCGCGCGCCGCGAGCTCCCGCAGCGCCTCATCCCCGTCAGCGACGGCGCGCACGTCGTAGCCCTTGTCAGTGAGCACCAACGTGAGGATGTGCCGGATGGAGGGCTCGTCGTCGGCGACGAGGATGGAGCGGAACAAGGACATGAGGGGCCTTCCAGGGTCATCATCCCCCAGTCCCAGCGGGGGGCATAGCTTATGACCGCGAGGTGACGCCGCCCGCTTCCACACCCACGGCGGGCAGGGACACGGTGAAGCACGCGCCGCCCTCGGGGAGGTTCTCCGCGCCCAGCCGTCCGCCCATCACCTGAACCAGCCGCAGCGACACCGCGAGCCCCAGGCCCGTCCCCTGACGTCCCTTCGTGGTGAAGAAGGGCTCGAACAGCCGGGGCATCACCTCGGGAGGGATGCCCGGGCCCTGGTCCCTCACGACGACCCGCGCCTCGCCCCCCTCGAGTCGCGCGACGACCCGCACACTCCCCTTCCCGCCCATCGCCTGCGCCGCGTTGAGCAGCAGGTTGATGAGGATCTGCGACAGGGGTCCCGCCTCCGCGCGCGCCACCACACCGGGCTCCAGCGCCAGGTCGACCGTCACCCCCGCGAGCTCCGGAGCGGCGCGGACCAACCGGACACAGGTCTCCACCACCGAGCTCACGTCCACCGGGCCCGGAGATGCCGTCTCCGGCCGACCCAGGTCCAGCAGACCTCGCACGATGCGGTCGATGCGCTGGACCTCCTGGTCGATGCGCTCCACGTAGTCCTTCAGCTCGGGCGTCGGCGCCTTCATCCGCACGAGCGACAGGTAGCCCAGGATGCCCGCGAGGGGATTGCCCACCTCGTGCGCCACGCCGGCGGCCAGCCGCCCCACCGTCGCGAGCCGCTCGGACGTCACGAGCTCCGTCTGCGCTCGCGCGAGCCGGGTGTTGGCTTCGCGCAGGGACTCGACTTGAGAACGGGTGAGGGCCTGCTCCTCGCGCAGCGCTTCCGCCAATCGCTGCAGCGCCCGCTGCATCCGCGACAGCAGTGGCCCTCCTTGAGTGGGCGACAGGTGCGGGTCCCACTCGAGCCGGCCCAACTGCTCCACCATGTGCTCCGCGGAGCGCAGCGGACGGCCCACCGTCAGGTACAGCACCGCGTAGGCCAGCAAGGTGAGCGCGACCAGGTCCAGTCCGAGTGCGAGCGGCAGGAAGCCGCGCACCTGTGCCAGCACCTCCGCGTCGGGCGACCCGGGCGCGGCCAGGCGACGCCCCAGCTCCAACAACCGGATGAGGACGGGCTGAAGCGACAGCCAGGAGAGTCCCGTGCAGAGAGAGCCCAACAGGAACGCCACGCTGGCGATGCGCCACTTCATCGCGCGCCTCCGCGCATCATCTCGAGCCGCCCAACAGCAGCGCGATATCCATGGGCAGCACCCGCGCCATCCACGGTCCCAGCAACATCACCTCCAGACCCGCCAGTGCCAACCAGGGGCCGAAGGGGATGTTGGTGGGCCCAGGCACCCACTCCTCTTCCTCGCCCGTCTCCTCATCGAGTGGCGCATCCGGGATGGGCTGGAACAGCAGGCACCATGGAACCAAGGCAAGCCGCTTCCAGACAGGCAGCCCCGGCCGGGTGAACTCCCAGGTCATCGTGAGCTCTGGAGGTTCCGCGGCGTCCGCGGGCGGGGCCTCGCCTGTTTCAGGGGTCGGCGGCGGAGTGCCCTCGGGTGCGGGAGGAGTCGACGGGCCCGCGCGCCCCGTGAACGCCAGCATCGCGAGGCCCACCACCGCGCCTTGCAGCGACGACAAGAAGAGGATGCCGAGGAGCGCGCGCCAGGAGAGGAACGCACCGAGCAGCGCGACGAGGAACTTGTCGCCTCCGCCCAGCGCCTCCTTCCGGAACGCCTTCCATCCCGCGTACTCCATCAAGCGGAACACGAGGAAGCCGATGACCGCGCCCAGCGTCGCGTCCACCACCGCGTCCGAGCCACGCGGGAAGGCGAGCACCAACCCCGCGGCGATGCCGGGGATGGTCAACGAGAACGGCAGAATCCAGTGCGCCAGGTCGATGAACGTCAGCGGAACCAACAGCGACACGAGCACCAGCGCGGGCAGCAGCTCGTACGTCCATCCGAACCGCATCAAGCACGCGAGGAAGAGCAGCCCGGTGAGCAGCTCCACCAGCACGTAGCGCACGGAGATGGGCGCGCGGCAGCCTCGACACCGGCCCCGCAGCGCGACCCACGAAAGAACGGGAATGTTCTCGTACCAGGACAGGACGTGCCCACACTTCGGGCAGCGAGAGCCGGGTCGGACGATGCTCAGTCCTTCGGGAACGCGGGCGATGACGACGTTGAGGAAGCTGCCGATGCAGAGGCCGAGGACCAGGAGGAAGGCGGTGAAGGCAGGCCCGGCCCAGGTCGGCACGAGGGAGGAATCCGTCACGGAGCCCGGCATCCTAGCGTCGAGGCACGAGGAGGGCAGCATCGCGGATCGACGAATTCCGTCAGCCGTGGTGACAAAATTTGGCAGCTCGAGGAACAGCCAGGCGAGGAGCCTGGGGCCCGCGCATGGGAATTCACCGGTTTGGGCCAATTGTTGGGCATGGCACCGTTCGTGCTATGACCCTCGGCTGTCGTCCAACCCCCCTCCTGCACCTGCGGAGCACTCCCGACATGCTGAATCGTCTGATGAAGAAGAAGGGTGGCTTCACCCTCATCGAGTTGATGATCGTGGTCGCGATCATCGGCATCCTGGCGGCCATCGCCATCCCGAACTTCATTCGCTTCCAGGCCAAGTCCAAGCAGTCGGAGGCGAAGACCAACCTGAAGGCCATCTTCACGGCCCAGAAGGCGTACTTCGGCGAGAAGGACAAGTACGTCAGCGACTTCAAGGTCGTCGGCTTTGATCCGGAGCCGGGCAACCGCTACACCTACGGCATCAACACCTGCGCGCCCGCGGCCCAGGCTGTCTCCGCGCGTACCTACACGGCTGGCTGCATCGGCCAGGACTTGGCGCGGTTCACGCAGACTCCGACTGGCAACAACGCCCTGACCCCGGGCATCAACGGCGACTGCCCGAACTGCTCCTTCAACGCGATCGCCATCGGCAACGTCGACAACGACGAGGAAGGCGACACGTGGGGCATCACCTCGATTGCCACCCCCCCCACCTCGCTGCAGAACACCTGCGGCATCGACCCGCCGGGCTCCATCAGCGGCGGCGAGCCGGGCAACGCCTACAACGACGTGAGCTGCCCGTAAGCAGTTCGTTGCGACGCGGTCCTCCACTTCGACATGCCGTCGCGTAGTATTCACGGGATACCTGAGCGTCTTCAGGTGTCCCGTGTTTCTTCTTAGGGATGTGATGCGCAAGCTGCCAATCGTGCTCCTGGCTGCTGGACTGGCCTTGGTCTTCGTCCTCTCGAGCCGGCCTCTCCCTCCACCTCACCTGGGTGATCGCCCCTTCTTGCCTCGCGCCGGATTCCTCAAGGTGCTGTTCAAGGCACAATTGGGACTGGTCGCCGACTACTTCTGGGTGATGACCATCAACCGGGTGGGCTCCGCGAGAAGCGTGTCCGAGTACCGCGACATCTACTACTACGCGGACCTCACCACGGACCTCGACCCTCGCTTCTCGAAGGTCTACACCTTCGCGGGGATCACCATCCCCATCCAGCTCGAGCGCGAGGAGTATGCAAACGTCGCGTTGTCTTCGCGCATCCTGCGCAAGGGCCTGGCCAACACGCCCGAAGACAAGCGCATCCACTTCCAGCTCGCCTACAACCTCATCTTCTTCGAGCACCGCTACCAAGAGGCCGCCGCCCTCATCGAGGAGCTCTCGCGCGAGCCCGGTGCTCCCGAGTGGTACTCAGGTCTGGCGACACGGCTCTACGCCCAGGCCGGAGACTTCGACACCAGCCTGGGCCTGGCCCAGATGATGCGCGACAGCGCCGAGGATGACGAGACGCGCGCCCACTACGAGCGCCGCGTGAACGAAATCCTCCAGGAGCAGGCGCTCCAGCAGGTCGACAAGGCCATCCAAGCCTACAAGACACGCACGGGGGCGCTGCCAGGCAACCTCGAAGCCGTCGTCGCGGCCGGAGACCTCAGGGAGCTTCCCGCCGACCCCTTGGGAGGACAGCTCTTCCTCGGACAGGACGGCCGGGCCTATTCCTCGGCAGCCCGATTCCGGCTGGAGCTCATCTACAACGAGAAAACCGCGGACGGGGAACGCCTCGTGCCCAAGCCCATGGACTCGAAGAACGCACCATGACTCATCCCAGCCCTGACGCTCCGCCCATCCAGGTCCGAGGCCTGTCGAAGACCTACAAGGTCGGCTTCTGGTTCAACCGCACGGTCCGCGCCCTCCAGGGCCTGGACCTCGAAGTCGGTACCGGGCAGATCTACGGATTGCTCGGCCCGAACGGCGCCGGCAAGTCCACCACCATCAAGATCCTGATGAACCTGGTGCGGCCCAGCAGCGGCACCGCGACCTTGTTCGGGCAGCCCGTCGACCGCGCGGCCACGCGCAGGCTCGTGGGCTTCTTGCCCGAGAACCCCGCGCCCTATGAGTACCTCACGGGCCGCGAGTTCGTGACGCTCGCCGGGCAGCTGTGCGGCATGAGCGGCCATGAGCTCGACCTGCGCGTGAAGGAGGTCCTGGGCGCGGTGGAGATGGGCGCCGCAGAGAAGCTCCAGATCCGCCGCTACTCCAAGGGCATGGTGCAGCGCGTGGCGCTGGCGCAGGCCCTGGTGGCCAAGCCGAAGATGCTCATCCTGGATGAGCCCACCAGCGGCCTGGACCCCGTGGGGCGCCGGCAGATGCGCGACCTCATCCTCGCCGAGCGAGAGCGCGGCACCACGGTGCTGTTCTGCAGCCACATCATCCCGGACGTGGAAGCCCTGTGCGACAGGCTGGCCGTGCTCGTCGGTGGCCGCCGCGTGCGCGAAGGCAGCGTGCAGGAGCTGGTGTCCGCGCAGGTCCCCACCGTGGAGATGGTCGTCGAGGGGCTCAAGCTGGAGCAGGTGAAGAGCATGGGCCAGGACCTGACGACCACCCAGTCCCTGGATGGACGCGTGCGCGTGCAGGTGTCCGATGCGCAGAGCCAGCGGATGCTGAGCCTGGTGCTCGCCGCCGGGGGACGCGTCAACAGCCTCCAGGCTGCTCAGTTCTCACTGGAGCAACTCTTCATGGATGCCCTCAAGGACTCTGGACGGGCGACGAGCGTCGGCGGGGAGATCAACACATGAGCGCGTTTGGCGCGATGGTCTGGAACGGCTTCCGGGAAGCACGCCGAAACCGCGTGACGGTGGTGGTGGGTGCCTTCGCCGCGGTGGTCTTGCTGTCGTCCACGCTCGTGACGGAAGTCACGGTCGCGACGTTCGACCGAGTCCTCACCGACTTTGGCCTGGGGATGATGAGCCTCATCCTCGTCTTCCTCACCATCTTCCTGTCGAGCGGGCTGCTGAGCCGGGAAATCGAACGGCGCACCATCTTCCTCGTCGTGAGCAAGCCCGTCTCGCGTACGCAGTTCCTGCTGGCGCGGCTGGCGGGCAACATGCTGACGCTCGCGGTGCTGATGGGCGCGATGATGCTCATCTTCGCCAGCCAGCTCATGCTCTTCGATGTGGGCATCAGCTCCGTGCAGCTCGTCGCGGTGGCGGGACTGTGGTTCGAGCTGCTGGTCCTGACGAGCGCCGGAATCCTCTTCTCCAGCTTCGCGGGCCCCGCGGTCTCGGCCATCGCCACGACCGGCATCTACTTCGCCGGCCACCTGGCCAATGACCTCTACGACATCGCCAATCGGCTGGATGCGGGCTCCGTGAAGACCTTCGCCACGGGGCTCTACTACCTGCTGCCGAACCTGGAGCGGGTGAACTTCCGCCCCCATGCGACGTACGCCCTGCATGTGGATGCCGCCACCTTCCTCTCGGGTGCCAGCTACGCGATGGGATGGGCCGCGCTGTTCACCGCCGTGGCCATCTTCATCTTCGAGCGACGCGACTTCCGCTGACCCCGGGCGCCTCCGAAGCCGACGAGTCACGCTCGGCTTCGGAGATGCTCAGGGCGTCGTCCCCAGCGCCATGCGCGCCTGCTGCAGTCCACGGCGCGCGGGCTCGAGCTCCGGACGCAGCCGCAGGGCTTCCTCGAAGGGAGCCACTGCTTCCGCGGGCCGCCCCAGCTGCAACAACGTCCGGCCCAACTCCAGGTGGGAGTCCGCCCGGTGCGGCGCCAGCCGCAGTGCCTCCTGGAACCGCAGCAGCGCCTCGTCCAGCCGCTTCGCTCGCCGGAGCGCGAGCCCGAGGTTGTGGACCACCACCGCCGCGGAGGGGCGAAGCTGCAGCGTCCTCTCGAACTGGAGGATGGACTCGTCGATGCGACCCAGGAGCGCGAACGCCACCGCCAGGTCGCTCTGGATCTTGTAGTTGCGAGGGAACGCGTGCGCGGCGATCTCCAGTTGGGGCAGCGCCTCCTCGGCGCGCCGCACCTTGAGGTACGAAGCGCCCAGATAGGCACGAAGCATGGGCTGCTCCGGCACGGAGGCCACGCTGTCTTCCCAGAGCGAGATGTCATCGTGCCAGACAGGCACTCGCCAGAGCGTCATCACCGCGAAGATGGCGACAACGCCGCCCGCGACGAGCTTCAGCGCCCGCGCGTGCTCACGCCACCGCTCCAGGCCCGCTCTCAACCCGACAGCCACGAGCAGGCAGAAGCCGACCGAGGGGAGATAGAGGAAGCGCTCCGCATAGGACTCCACGCCTCGGAACTGGAGCAGGAAGATGGGCAACAGGGGCGCCAACAGCCACACGGCACCGGCAAAGGCGGCGCTTGCCTCGCGACGCTTCCACCAGAGCACCGCCAGGAGCCCGGCGAGCAGCACCGAGCCCAACGCCACGTGAGCCGGCGTGGGAAGAACCCGCAGCGGGACGGTCGACACGAGGGGATGCGGCCAGAACAACTTGCCCATCAACTTCCCCGCGAGGGCCAGCGTGTGCACAGGGTACATCCCCGCGTGCCCCGCCCCCGCCGGAACCGGAAGGGACGCACCCACCGCGTTCAACCGGAACGCCGCGTACCCCATCAGCCCCAATCCCAGCGGTGCATACCGGAGCACCCACCCTCGAAGTCCGGGGCTCGCCGGGCGCACGCCCGCCGCACGGTCCGTGGCCCAGAGCACCACCGGGAACACGATGGCGACTTCCTTGAACATGAGTCCCGAGAACCACAGCAGCGCCGCGCCCACGGCCCGGCCCCACGACGCGGGCCCCGCCACCATGAGCCGAACCCCCAGCAGGACCAGCACCGTGGCCGACACATCCATGCAGCCACTCACCCAGGCAGCCGCTTCCGTGTGCACGGGATGTACGGCGAAGAGCAAGGCTCCCGCCAGCGCCGCCCACTCCGCTTCCGCGGTGAGGCTCCCATCGGAGCGCCTCAGGCACATCCTCAGCAACCACCCCACCCCCACCGAGGCCACCGCATGCAACAACATCAGCATCAGGTGGTACGGCCAAGGCGTGGTGCCGAACAACGTGCGACCCACGAACAGCAGCACATGGGCGAAGGGCCGGAAGTACGCCTCCGCGGGGCTGCGGTCCGACTGCTCGATGGGCGAATCCTCGAAGGCGAACAGCGGATTCACGAAGGCATCGCCCAGCCTGTCGAGTGAGCGCAGCCACGGATTGTCCACGACGAGCGGGAGGTCGTCGTAGACGAGCCCGTTGCGCAGCGTCCCCGCGTACACCACCAACGCCGTGACGAAGATGAGCAGGGACTGGAGAGTGGGTCGGAAGGAGCTGGAGCGCACAGCGGAGGATTCCATGAACGGCCTCGGAAGCTCAGGGCCAGAAAGACAAGGTGACGGCGACCTCTCGTCGAGCGTCGCGCCTCAACGTGCCCCCTCGTCCGTCGCGGTGGCGGGCACTGGCACGGCATCCAACGGCACCAGGCGGAAGGGGTCTGGAGACTTGCCCGGCACCATCCGGAAGAAGCGCCGGTCCGGGAACTGGGGACGCAGCTTCTCGGCGAAGCCCGGTCCGTCATGCAACACGATGACATCCTGGTCCTGGTCCGGGCGCGGCGGAGTCCACTCGAACACGAAGCTGCCCACCTTGCGGAACGCCGGCACCTGATTCCAGGCCACGCCGTACTGCGGCGCCAACACCACCGCGCGTCCCAGCCCCGCATCGCTCAGGAACGCGTCCATCGACTCATGGATGCGAGCCTGCTCCCGCAGGGACAACGCATTGCGCGCGCCCAGGATGCCCAGCCCCACCACCAGCGCGCCCAGCACGCCCGCCATCACCGTCGCGCGAGGCAGCTCCGCCTTTCGCGCCACGTCGACCAGCCGCTTCAGTCCATGCACCGCCACCAACGCCAGCGCCGGAACACATTCCGAGTAGTGGATGGGCCCCACCGAGTGGATGCCGTGGTTGTCATGGAACAGGCCCAACCCCAGCAGCGACAACACGGACAGGAGCAACAGCTTCGTCAGCCGGTCCCACGACGCGCCCGCGCCCACCAACAACATGCCCACGGGCCCCAGGAACCAGACCCCCAGCATCAACGCGTTGTAGCTGGTGTTCCCACCAAAGCGCTCCCACAGCGACCCATCATGCGCCGAGAGCTTCGCCGGGAACGTGTACATGGACACGCGCGCGGGCAGCAACGCCTCACCCGTCACCGCGTGGTTGAAGGCGAGGAACGCCACCAGCGCCGGCGCCCAGCCGAGCACCAGCCCGCCCAGGCACGCGCCCACGGGCAGCTCCCGACGCACCAGCCTCCACAGCACCCAGAGATAGAACGGAGCCAGGAAGAAGACGGACTCGAAGGGACGGCACAGGAAGGCCACGCCCCCCATCGCGCCGAACCACGTCCACCAACGCCCGCCCTTCTCCTCCGCCTGGAGGTAGAACACCACCGCCACGGACAGGGCCGCACGCGACAGCAGGTGCGCGTGCGAGGTCATGGACAGCAGCGCGGACATCGGAGACAGCAGCACCAACAACGCGGCCACCGTGCCCCAGGCCGCGCCCAGCCGACGCGTCACCACCCACGCCACCGCCACCGCGGGCACCGCCGCCGCGAGCGAGAAGACGAGCGACCCCGTCCCCGTCAGCTCGCCGAACGCCCACGCCAACTGCAGACCCAGCCACTCGAAGCTGGAGCCCATCCCATCGCGGACGTAGAAGAAGAGCGTGGGGAAGGCCTCGATGGGGTCCGTCAGCTTCACCAGGACCCGGCCGCTGGCGAGCACCTGCCCCCCGAAGCGAGCAGCCTGCTCGTCGTCCGTGAAGGGCCGGTCCAGCAGGAACACGGCGCGCCCGATGCGCGCGGCCAGGAAGGCCACCACCCCCACCAACAGCGCCCCCGCCGTCTTCTCCTGCGCCGTCAGCCCCTCCAGCCGCCGCCACAGCCGGACCGCCGGCCCGGAGGCCCAGTGCGCCACCGAGAGGCCCAGCAGGACACCGCCAGGCACCAGGAGCAAGGCATGGCCCAGCCACTGGTACAGCTCACCTGTCGTGCTGGCGCTGAAAGGGGGGTGATAGGAGATGGTCAGCCCGGGGGCTGTCATCTTCAGCCCGAAGAAGGCCGCCACCAGAAAACACCCCAGGGCACCTTGAGCCACCGAGGTCCATCCCGTACTGCCACGAGCCGAGGTCATCGACTCCGTGGGGTAGCACACCCCTCGCGCGCCGAGCAAAGCCCCAAGCACGGCCGCGAGGACGGATGGAGGGCAGGCAAATGACTCACCTCGCCCGCCCGCGCCAACCCCAGATGGCCTCGGGTGCCTCGGGCCCCAGGTGGAAGAGCACGTCCAGCACCGTCACCGAGTGCTCGAACGGAGGATGGTGCTGCGGGTACTCGGGGTACCCCGCGTAGTCCTTGTAGGTGAGGCCGATTCCCGCCGCGTCGAACGCTTCCTGGCGCAGGTAGTCGCGCGCCGCGGGCCCGGAGACGTAGTGCGTCGCCCCCGCCTGCTTCAGCACGTCGAGGATTCGCTCCTGCTTGGTCCCGGTGAGCGTCCACTCACGGGAGTCTCGGAAGCGCGTCTGGAGGCCCAGACACTCCTGGGCGATGCGCCGCACCAGGAACTGGTTCAGCTCCGACAGGTGCGTCCACGTCCGCTCCAGGTACACCTCACGCAAGAGCGGTGCATACCGTTCGAAGTGCGGCGCGCTTCCGTACTGGTGGCGCAGCGTCTCCCAATGCTTGCGCGCCCAGGAGTGCTCCTCGATGCGCACGTCGCAGATGCGCCGTGACGTGCTGGAGCCCACCGGCACCGTGAGCCACACGGGCCCCTGGGGCGTCTTCACGCGATTGCGATTGCGCCAGTCCCGGTGCGTGTACTGCACGTCATCGTAGAAGATGAACGTATCCACATCGTGGATGATGTCGAAGTAGCCCTTCCAGGGCAGGTAGTTGGACTGGATGATGGCGACGGTGTGCCGGGGGCCGGCTAACACCGGAAGTCCCTCACGGCGGACACCACCGTGGCCTGCTCCGCTTCCGTCATCGTGCTGAAGAAGGGCAGCCGCACCAGCCGGTCACTGACGTCCTCCGTCACCGGGCAGTCCCCCGCCTTCCCGCCGTACTTCCTCCCCATGTCGGAGAGGTGCAGCGGCAGGTAGTGGAACACGGCGTTGATGCCCTGCTGACGAAGCTGCTGGATGAAGCGCGTGCGGACGTCCAGCGACGGCATCAACAGGTAGTACAGGTGGGAGGCATGGTCGCAGTGCGCGGGCACATGCGGCTGAACCACGCCCTGTGCCGAGGCCCAGCCCGCGAGCTCCCGGTGGTACGTGTCCCAGATCTCCCGACGGCGGGTCTGGATGCGCTCGCGCTCGCACAACTGCCCGTAGAGGAAGGCCGCCAGCAGGTCCGACATGACGTAGCTGGAGCCGATGTCCACCCACGTGTACTTGTCCACCATGCCTCGGAAGAAGCGGCTGCGGTTGGTGCCCTTCTCCCGGATGATCTCCGCGCGCTCGGTATACCGCTCGTCGTTGATGAGCAGCGCTCCGCCCTCTCCGCAGCTCACGTTCTTCGTCTCGTGGAAGCTGAGCGAGGAGAAGACGCCGAGAGTCCCCAAGGGGCGCCCGCGATACGAGCCGAAGAGGCCATGCGCGTTGTCCTCCACCACGGCCACCCCACGCCGCTGGGCGATGTCCTGGATGGTGTCCATCTCGCAGCCGACGCCCGCGTAGTGGACGGGGACGATGAGGCGCGTGCGCTCCGTGATGAGCGACTCCAGCTTGTTCTCGTCCAGGTTCAACGTGTCCGGCCGCACATCCGCGAAGACGGGGCGGGCCCCGCGCAGCGCGAAGGCATTCGCGGTGGAGACGAAGGTGAAGGACGGGACGATGACCTCGTCCCCGGGCTGAAGGTCGAGCAGGAGCCCCGCCATCTCCATCGCATGCGTGCAGGAGGTCGTCAGGAGCGCCCGCTTCACCCCCAACGCTTCTTCCAACAGCGCGTGACACTTCCGCGTGAAGCCGCCGTCCCCCATGAGGTGGCTGTTCGCCAGCGCCTGCTCGATGTACCGGGCTTCGTTTCCGAGCATCTGCAGCCGATTGAAGGGAATGGTCATGGCGTCACGATGGGGAAGTCGGGAGGGTCCCCAGGCTACAGCACCCACGCGTGCGCCGGGAGACGACTTGCCCCCTCGGCCTCCAGGCCGCCGGAGCCCGCGTCAAGCGACGCACGGCGGCCAGGCGGGCACACTCCCCCAGCGACAGGCCCGGAGAACGAGGTAGGCTTCCCTCCGTGGGGCTCCCTCGCCCTCCCCTCTCCGCATGAGCCCTTCCGCCGTCGACATCTCCGTCGTCGTCCCCTGTTTCCGGGGAGAGACCTCGCTCCCCGAGCTGTGCTCCCGGTTGATACGCACGCTCGAGGCACGCCAGGCCTCGTTCGAGGTCATCCTGGTGGACGACAGCGCCAGGCCCACGCTGTGGGCCGTCATCGAAGGGCTGGCGCAATCGGACGCGCGCATCGTGGGCGTGCGGCTGATGCGCAACTTCGGGCAACACAACGCCACGGTGTGTGGCTTCAGGCATGCCCGCGGGCGCTGGGTCGTGACACTCGACGAGGACCTGCAGAACCCTCCCGAGGAGATCGGCACGCTGCTGGCCCGCGCCGAGGAGGCCGACGCGGACGTCGTCTATGGCCTTCCCCGCGTGAGGCAAGGCCCGGGGTGGCGCTCCCTCGCCTCGCGCCTCATCATGGTCATCCCCCGCAAGGTGATGCGGGTGGGGTTCGACATCTCCGCCTTCCGGCTCATCTCCGGCCGGGTCGCCGCCGAGGTCTCTCGCAGCGAACGGCACGACATCATCCTCGACATCTACCTGTCCTGGGTCACCGACCGCATCACCGCCACCGAGGTGCGCCATGACCACCCCGATGGACTGCGCAGCTCGTACACGCTGAGCCGGTTGATGACGGTGTTCTTCAACCTGCTCTTCAACTACGCCACCTTCCCCCTGCGACTGGCCTCCATTGGCGGGTTCTTCCTGTCGGTGCTGTCCGCCATCGCGGGAGTCTTCGTCCTCTACTCGCGCATCACCGGCCACATCACCGTGCCCGGCTGGGCCTCCCTGGCGGTGGCGGTGCTGTTCTCGTCGGGCGTGACGCTGCTCGGCGTGGGCATCCTTTCCGAGTACGTGGCGCGCATCTTCCTTCAAATCAATCAGAAGCCTCAGTCCGTGGTGCGTCAGTCGACGAGCGCCTCGAGACTGGCCTCCGCGGAGACTCTCACGGAGCCCGCGCGTCAGGAGTCCCTCCATGGACATCGCTGAAGAGCAGCGCGCCTTCTACGGCGCCCTCCTGGACCAGTACGGGGACGACCCGCGTTCGCTGTCCCACCGCGACCAGGCCACGCAATACGAGCGCTTCCACCGGCTGGCCCGCGTCTTCGAAGGCGAGTCCGGCCCTTTCTCCGTGCACGAAATCGGGTGCGGGCTGGGCCACTTCGGCGAGTACCTCCAGCACCACCATCCCCAGGCCCGCTACTCCGGCAGCGACGTGCACCCGTCCTTCACGGAGGCGTGTGCCCGCAAGTTCCCGCAGGGCGCCTTCCACACGCGAGACATCGTCGCCGCGCTGCCGCCCGAGCGTTACGACTACCTGACGCTGTCAGGCACCTTCAACGTCCGGCTCTCCGCGTCCCCCGCGGAGTGGCGAGGCTTCGTCGAGGGGATGCTCGGCGCGATGTACGCGCTGTGCACCAAGGGCTTCTCGGTGAACTTCCTCACCACCTTCCACGACCCCGAATTCACGCGCGAGGAGCTGTACTACCAGCCCCCCGGCGCGCTCCTGGACTTCGTGGTGGGGAAGCTCAGCCGCTTCTGGGAGCTGGATGCCGCCGGGCCGCTCTACGAGTACACCTTGCGCGTCTACCGTCCCGAGTACGTCCGCACCCGCCACGCGGATGACGCCTTCGCGCGCTACTTCCGGTCCGCTCCTCGCCCGTCATCGACATGAGCGCATCCGCTTCCAGCGCCCCCACCTCTCTGCCTTCACGTCCACGCATCGCGGTGGTGGGCGCGGGTCCAGCGGGCCTCACCGCGGCCTATGTCCTGGCTCGCGCCGGGGCGCAGGTCGAAGTCCATGAAGGCAGCCGCGTCGTGGGCGGCCTGTCGCGCAGCCTCGACTTGTGGAACCAGCGGGTGGACCTGGGGCCGCATCGCTTCTACACCCAGGACGCTCGCATCAACGAGCTCTGGAAGAGCGTCGTGGGCGAGGACTGGGGCACCGTCGAGTCCCATCCCGGCGTCTTCCGCAACGACGGTCAGGTGTTGCGCTATCCGCTCCAGGTCGTGGACGTGGTGCGCAAGGTGGGCTTCCTCGAGTCCGTCCGATGCGTACTCGACTATGGCGCGCAGCAGCTTCGCCCGCGGCCGGACGTGCTCACCTTCGAGGACTGGCTGGTGCAGCGCTTCGGACGCCGCGTCTACGAGCAGTTCTTCCGCGACTACAACGAGAAGTTCTTCGGACGGCCGTGCGCGCGAATCGACGCGGGAGTCGCAGGTGCCGCGTCCAAGGACTCGTCGCTCGTCGAGACGGTGCTCAACGCCTTGCGCATGGGGGTGGACAACGCCCGCGCTCGCGCCGTGAAACAAGTCACCGAGCGGTTCCCCTACCCCCAGCGCGGCACGGGGGAGGTGTACGAGCGCATGGCGCGCTTCGTCGGCGACAACGGGGGCGAGGTGTTCCTCGAGAGCCGCGTGGAAGCCCTCGAAATCGAGGGCCGACGGGTGACGGGGCTGCGCACCGCGAAAGGCTCGCGGGCCTACGACTTCGTCATCTCCAGCGCGCCCCTCGTCCCCTTGGTGAGCCAGCTTCCCGACCCGCCTCCCGAGGTGCAGCGCGCCCTCGTCGAAGCCCGCGACGTGCTCACGTTCCGCAGCGCGATTCTCGTGTACCTCGAGGTCCAGGGGACGAACCTGTTCCCCGAGTCCTGGCTGGAGATGCACACCCGCGCAGTGCGCACTTGCCGCGTGACGAACTTCCGCAACTGGGTCCCCGGCCTCTACGGACAGGAGCGCTCCTCCATCCTCTGCGTGGAGTACTGGTGCGCCCAGGAAGAAGACGTGTGGACGCAGGGCGATGAGGCCCTGGCCGCGCTCGCCCAGCGCGAGCTCGAGCGCGTGGGACTGCTGGGCGCGAACCCTGTGGGCCGCTTCCACGTGGTGCGCCTGCCCCGCTGCTATCCCGTGTACCAGCCCGGCTATCAGCGCGTCCTGCAACCCCTGCAGACACACCTCGACAGCTTCGAGCGACTGAGCTCCATCGGCCGAGGCGGCCGCTTCTCCTACAACAGCCAGGACGCCAACTGGCGCATGGGACTGGAGGCCGCGGACGGGGCCCGGGCGGCGCTCGGCTTCTAGCCAGGCACCCGCCCCCGCCCTGCCGCGAGGACCTCAACCGCCGCCGCGCACCGTGTCATCCAGCTCGTCCGTGAGGCCGTGCTTCGCCAGGCGGTAGCGGAAGGAACGGAACGACAGCCCCAGCAGGTCCGCGGCCCGCGTCTTCACACCACCGGACTGCTTCAACGCCGCCAGCAGGTACCGCCGCTCGCTGTCGTCCAGGTGGCGCTCCAGGTTGAAGCCCGAGCCCAGCTGCGGCTCTCCTGGCTCCCCTGGACGCACCACCGGCTCCGTCTCGCCGCGCACCGCGGGCGGCAAGGTCGACAGCCCCAGAAGGTCGGAGTCGGACAGCGTCGCCGCGCGCTCCACCATGTTCTGCAGCTGCCGCACGTTGCCGGGGAAGGCGTAGCGCTCCAGCAGTGCCAGCGTCTCCGGCGCGAAGCGCAGGCCCGGCCGGCCCAGCTCCTCCGCCATCCTCGACAGGAAGTGGCTGGCCAGCAGCGAGATGTCGCCCGTGCGCTCACGCAATGGCGGCAACTCCAACGTGATGACATTGAGGCGGTAGAAGAGGTCCTCGCGAAAGCGCCCCGCCTTCACCTCCGCCTCCAGCCTCCGGTTGGTCGCCGCGATGACTCGCGCCTGGAAGGGCACCTCCGCCGCGCTGCCCACCGGCTTCACCTTCCGCTCCTGCAACACGCGCAGGAGCTTCACCTGCGTGGCGAGCGGCATCTCCCCGACCTCGTCCAACATCACCGTCCCCTCCCCCGCAGACACCAACAACCCCGCGCGCTCCTGCAGCGCCCCCGTGAAGGCCCCCTTCACGTGGCCGAACAGCTCGCTCTCCAGCGTGCCCTCGTTGAGCGCCGCGCAGTTGAAGGGGAGGAACGGTTGCGCCGCGCGACTGCCTCGCATGTGGATGGCCCGCGCCACCAATTCCTTGCCCGTGCCGCTCTCCCCCGTCACCAGCACCGTGCTGCGCCCCGGCGCCACCTTCTCCACCAGGGACCACACGCTCTGCATCCGCTCGCTGTGCCCCACCGCGACGCCCAGGCCCGGCAACAGCCGCGCACGCAGCGTCGTGTTCTCCTGCCGCAAGAGGCGCTTCTCCAGCGCCTTCTGCACCAGGAGCCGGAGCTCCTCGTTGTCGAAGGGTTTGCAGATGTAGTCGTACGCGCCCTCGCGCATCGCCTCCACCGCGGCCGACGGCGTCCCGAAGGCGGTGATCAGCACCACCTCTGGCGGCTCCTTGCGCGCACGCGCCGCGCGCAGCACGTCCAGGCCGCTGCCCGTCCCCAGCTTCATGTCGGAGATGACCAGGTCGACGCCGTCGCGCGACAGGAGCTCGCACGCGGGCTTCACGCCGGGCACGCTCGTCACCACGTAGCCCTCGCGGTGCAGGAGGAGCTCCAGGTACTCGCGCATGGACAGCTCGTCGTCCACCACCAGGACGTGGCCTCGCGCGCCCTCACCCGCATGTGTTGTCGTTGTCGTCACAGCGGCAACCCCACGACGAACTCCGTTCCCTCGGCCGGCGCCGAGCGCACCCGGATGGTACCGCCATGCGCGCGGATGATGGAGTGCGCGGTGGACAGCCCCAACCCCGTGCCTCCGTCCCGCGTGGTGAAGAAGGGCTCGAACAGGTGCCCCATCATCTCCTCGGTGATGCTGCCCGCCGAGTCCCACACGCGAATCTGGGCTTCCTTCTCGCCTCGCGCCAAGCCCACCTTCACCTCACCCTTGGGCCCCGCCGCCTGGAAGCCGTTGCGCACCAGGTTGATGAGCACCTGACGCAGCTGGTCCGGGTCCACCGCGGCCATGAGCCGCTCCTGCGCGGACACCTCCACCCGCACGTCCCTGGCCAGCGGGTCCGCGCGCAGCATGTCCACCGTCTCCGTCAGCAGCGCATCCAGGTGGACCTCCCGCCGCATCGGCTCCGGAGGACGGGCGAACCGCAGGAAGTCATCCACCAACCGCGCCAGCCGGTCCGACTCGCGCACCAGGATGTTGGTGAGCTTGAGCGACACCACGTCCGTCGCGCGCTCCTGCGCCAGGAGCTGCGCGGAGCCCCGCATCGCCGCCAGGGGATTGCGCAGCTCGTGCGCGAGCTGCGCGGAGAGCGCCCCCAGGCTCGCGAGACGGTCCGAGCGCTTGAGGTCCTCCTCCATCCGCCGCAGCTCGGTCAGGTCCTGGAAGACGATGAGCAGCGCCCCCGGCTCTCCCTCCAGCGGCGTCACCGACAGGCCGAGGATGCGGCGCTGCCCGTGATTCGTGCTCACCACCAGCTCGCCTCGCGAAGAGCGCGGCGCGAGCCCGGAGACGCCCGGGAGGAGCGCCTCCAGCGGCTGCCCCGCGTGGCGTCCGTCCTCGACGTGGAGGATGGCTCGCGCGGCGGTGTTGACGTAGGTGACGCGCCGCTGGGCATCACAGGTGATGAGGCCCGAGGGCATCGACGAGAGAATCTGTTGCTGGAGTCCTCCCAGCCGACGCAGGTCCTCCTCACGCGCCGACAACGCGCCACCCGTCGCGGAGAGCTGCCGCGCCAGGTAGCCGGCGAGCACCGCGATGAGCGCGAGCGCCAGCAGGTTGCTGCCCAGCACGAAGAGGCCTCGGCTGGAGAGCACCGGCCCCAGGGGCGCATCGCTCGACAGGCGCAGCACCACCACGAGCCCCGAGAACGCCACCGCCCCCGACGCCGCCACCCACAGCGCGCCCCGCCCGTCCAACACCACGGCGGCGCCGATGACGGCCAGGCTGTAGAGGAACGTCAGCGGAGAGTCGGCCCCACCGCTCAGGTACACCAGGCCCGTGGCGATGACGACGTCACCCACCACCTGCACCCAGGCATCCAGCCGTCCGGCCTTGCCTCGCCGGAGCCGAATCCCCACCACCACCGTGGAGATGTACGCGGTGATGATGACGCCCAGCGAGAGGGAGTCCGCCTGGCTCGGCTCCTCGAGGGGCTGGAGCAGCAGGCGACCCACGGTGATGACGAGCGACAGGCTCGCCGCCACCGTTCGGAACAACACCAACCAGACCAGGCGCACGCGCAGACGCTCAGCGGCGTCCGCGCGCACACTCGAGACCGCGGAGCTACTTGATCGCGCCGGCAATGGAGAAGATGGGCAGGTACATGGCGATGAGGAAGCCACCGACCACGCCGCCGAGGAACACCATCAACAGAGGCTCGATCATCGCCGTCAACGCGCTGACGGCGGTGTCCACCTCGTCGTCGTAGAAGTCGGCGATCTTGTTGAGCATGGTGTCCATGGCGCCGGTGGCCTCACCGACACCAATCATCTGCACCACCATGGAGGGGAACACCTTGGTCTCCTGCAACGGACCGGCGATGTTCTTGCCTTCGGAGATCTTGCCGCGCACGTAGTAGATGGCCTCTTCCACCGTGCGATTGCCGGCCGTCTTCGCCGTCACTTCCAGCGCGTCGAGGATGGGGACGCCGGAGGAGATCATCGTGCCCAGCGTGCGCGTGAAGCGCGCCACGGCGACCTTGCGCAGCACGGGTCCGAAGAGCGGCGCCTTGAGGAACACCTTGTCCCAGAACTTGCGGCCCTTGGGCTGCCTGTAGCTCCAGGAGAAGGAGACCACGAGCACGACGATGGTGCCGAAGACGTAGAACCAGTAGTCCTGCGCCCACTGGGACAGGTCCACCACGAACTGGGTGGGAGCGGGCAGCGCGGAGCCGAAGTCCGCGAACATCGCCGCGAACACGGGCGTCACCTTCAAGAGCAGGAGCGCCGTCACGCCGATGGCCACCAGGATGACGATGGCCGGGTAGGTCATCGCGCCCTTCACCTTGCGCTTGAGCTTCTCCGACTTCTCCCGGTAGGCCGCCAGACGGTTGAGGATGGTGTCGAGGATACCGCCCACCTCGCCGGCCGCGCACAGCTGCGTGTAGAGCTCGTCGAAGACCTTGGGGTGCTCCTTCAGCGCATCCGCGAAGGTGCTGCCCTGCTCCACCCGGCCCTTGATGGCCATCACCACCTTCTTGAAGGTGGGGTTGTCCATCTGGCTGGCGAGGATGTCGAGGCACTGCACCAGCGGGAGGCCGGCGTCGATCATCGTCGCGAACTGACGGGTGAAGACGAGGATGTCCTTGCCCGTCACCCCGCCCATGCCGGGCAGGGTGATTTCGCCATCCAGCGCGCTCTTCTTGCGGACCTTGACGGGGTTGAGCCCCAAGGACTTGAGACGGGCGTTGACGGCCTCCAGGTCGGAGGCCTCCATCTCGCCCTTCTTCGTCTCACCGGCCTTGGTCTTCGCCTCCCAGAGGAACTGGGACGTGTTCTTCTTGGAAGCTGTTGCCTTTTGGACTGCTGGTGCTGCCATGAGCTCGACCTCCGCGGACGCCGCGCGAGTCTAACCGCTGAATCTCAAAACCAGGAACTAACGACCCGCTGGCCCGCCTGGAGCCCGCTGTCCGACCGGCATTCCACCTCCCGTGGCCAGGATGTTTCGCAGCTCGTCCGGGTCGCTGGAGCGTCCGAAGGCCTCGTCCTGGGAGATGACCCGCCGCAGGAGCAGCGCGGCCAGCGCCTGGTTGAACGTCTGCATGCCGAACTTCGCCTGACCCACCTGCATGGAGGAGTAGATCTGGTGGACCTTGTCCTCGCGGATGAGGTTCCGGATGGCGGGGTTGGGCACCATGACCTCCAGGGCCAGCACGCGGCCCGGAGCACCCGCCTTGGCCACCAGCGACTGGCTCATCACGCCCTCCAGCACGAAGGAGAGCTGCGCGCGCACCTGGGGCTGCTGGTACGGCGGGAACACGTCCAGCACGCGGTTGATGGTCTGCACCGCGCTGTTGGTGTGCAGTGTCGCGTAGCAGATATGGCCTGTCTCCGCGATGGTGAGCGCCGCTTCGATGGTCTCCAGGTCTCGGAGCTCACCGACCAGCACCACGTCCGGGTCCTGGCGGAGGATGTACTTGAGGGCCGTCTTGAAGTTCCGGGTGTCCGCCCCCACCTCGCGCTGGTTCACCAGGCAGTTCTTGTGTGGGTGCAGGTACTCGATGGGGTCCTCGATGGTCATGATGTGCTCATGACGCTCGGTGTTGATCTTGTCGATCATCGAGGCCAGCGTGGTGGACTTGCCCGAGCCCGTGGGGCCCGTCACCAGGATGAGGCCGCGCGGCTTCTTCACCAGCTCCGCGACCACGGGCGGCAGGCCCAGCTCCTGGAAGGTCAGGATCTTGAAGGGAATGGTGCGGAAGGCCCCGGCCACCGCGCCACGCTGCATGAAGATGTTGGCGCGGAAGCGCGACAGGCCCTTCACGCCGAAGGACAGGTCCAGCTCGTTGTCCTCCTCGAACTTGTGCTTCTGGGCGTCCGTGAGGATGGAGTAGCAGAGCTGCTTGGTCTCCACGGGCGTCAGCGGCGCCGTCTTCAAGGGGACGAGCTCGCCGTCCACGCGCAACTGGGGCGGAGAGCCGGTGGTGACGTGGAGGTCGGAAGCGCCCTTCTCGACCATCGCCTTGAGGAGCTGGTGCAGGTTGGCCACGGTGGGGGAGTCCTTCGGTCAGGCGGTGGAAAGGGTGACTAGAAGCGGTCCGGGGCGGTGTTGCCGACCACCTCTTCCAGGGTGGTGGCGCCGTCCATCACCTTCTTGAGACCGCTCATGCGCAGGCTGCTCATGCCCAGGCGGATGGCCTCCTGCTTGAGCTCCGCGGCGGACGCGCCGTTGATGACCAGCTCCTTGAGGCCGTCCCAGAAGGGCATGACCTCGTAGATGGCCACGCGGCCCCGGTAGCCGCGGTCGTTGCAGTCGCGGCAGCCGACCTTCTCGTACAGCGTGAAGGTGCCGATCTTGTCCGGGGGCACGCCGGCGTCGATGAGGGCCTGCTCGTCCACGTGGTCCGCGGGCTTCTTGCACGCGGGGCACAGCCGGCGCGCCAGCCGCTGGGCGAGGATGAGGTTGAGCGAGGCCGTCACGAGGAACGGCTCGATGCCCATGTTGAGCAGACGGCTCACCGTGCCCGGGGCGTCGTTGGTGTGCAGCGTGGAGAGCACCAG